>CAXSEA010000020.1:0-25934 GCA_964235675.1 uncultured Armatimonadales bacterium
AACGTCTCATCCTGCGCCGCGATCTGCGGCAATCGCTCCTTCGGAACGCCGATCATTTCCAGCGTTTCGTCATCCCAGTCGCCGCTTTGCTGGTTGAACAACCCCGTCGCCGATGCAATCGACAGCGACGTTTTCGCCGCTCCGCTCACTTTCAGCATCAGATAATCCGAAAACGACAGCCACAAGCTAATCTTGTCCACGACGCTCGGCTCACTGCTGCGCAGCCAGGCAATCTTCGCCGGCCAATACGATGAGTGAACGAAACACCCCGTCCGACGATGGTAAGCGGCGGCGTCCAGCCCGCCCGTAATCAGCCGCTCCACTTCTTCCTTCGAGCGCGTATCCGCCCACGAGTAAATTGGCGTCACCGCGCCTCCGTTTTTATCCACGCCAACCAATGCGTGCCAAAAGCAGGATGTCGCCACTGCCGCGATCCGGCCAAGCTCCTCAGTAGAGCACAGCCGCAGCAAGCTCTTCAAAGCCTTAAGCGTATGCGCCACCAGCTTGTCCGCGTCGAACTCGACACCGCCGTCGCCGCTCAAATTCTGCTGGTACTTAATCTGCACCTCGCGGCCAGGCTGGATTTTTCCCAGAGCGTCGTACAGCAGCGCGCGAACCGAGGAAGTTCCAAGATCGAGCGCGATAATCAATGGATGGCGAATGGAAGGCAATGTCCTAACAATCCAGTTCTACTTCAGCGAAATGCTTGTGCGCGACGCACTACCGCGTCCGAACTCCGGCGTTCACTAGCCGCGCGCTATGCGCGTGGCAAATCGCCACCGCAAGAGCGTCGGCGGCGTCGTCAGGCCTCGGGATCTCTTTCAAGCCGAGCAGACGCGTCACCATCCACTGCACTTGCTTTTTATCCGCGCTTCCCGTCCCGGTCACCGCCTGCTTTACTTGCAGCGGAGTATACTCAGCCCACGGCAGATCGCGCAGCGCAATCGAAAGCAGTATGACTCCAATCGCGCGCCCCACCGCGATTCCCGTCGTGACGTTCTTCTCGAAAAAAAGCCGCTCGGTAGCCACGGTATCCGGATGGTACGTATCCAGCAGCAGATTGACGTCGCTATGAATCTGCCGCAGACGCTCCGGCGCGGCGTCGTCGGGCGACGTCCGAATCACCCCGAAGTCCAACACTTCCAGCTTTTCGTTGGTGGTCTTATTCAGAACCGCGAACCCCGTAGTCGCGGTGCCGGGGTCGAATGCGGCGACAATCATGCGTTTTCCATCTCTCGTTGAGGATAGCGTCCTCGTCGCCCCCCGCGGCAAGCCCGCCTCCATTAGGTTACAACAGATATGAAGCGGAACGCCAGTGAAGCAAACACCTAGGCAAACAATTATAATCCTTGCTTGCTGGATGTAGAATTTTCCAGGTTCGTCTGTTACAATCGAGGGCATAATAGACACAATATGCAGTGCTTGCCTGCTTCGATGTGTTCTAGATGTAGTATCTGACGAACAGCGTCAACAAATGGCTCGCGGCATCAATGAATGCCAAGGAAGACTAAATGGCGTCAGCTTCTGACTTCGTCCACCTCCACCTCCACTCGGAATACTCTCTCCTTGACGGCGCTTGCCGCATCGACGACATCATCAAAAAAGCGGTCGCCCTCGACATGCCGGCCGTCGGCCTCACCGACCATGGCGTGATGTACGGTTCCATGGAGTTTTACTCCAAGGCGAAAAAAGCCGGCATCAACCCCATCGTCGGCTGCGAGGTCTACGTCTCCACGCGCGGCCGCAAGCAGCGCGAAACCAAGAAGCTCGACGACTCCAATCACCTCATCCTACTCGCCCAAAACGAGACCGGCTACAAGAACCTCATTAAGCTGGTCTCTTTCGCGTCGCTGGAAGGCTTCTATTATAAACCGCGCGTCGATAAAGAGCTACTTGCCGCCCACAGCGAAGGCCTGATCTGCCTTTCCGCCTGCCTGGGCGGCGAGGTGCCCGAGCACTGCCTCGCCGACTCGCTGGATAAAGCGCGCAATGCCGCCGCCGAGCACCGCGAAATATTCGGCAAAGACAACTACTACCTCGAAATCCAGGACCACCAGCTCGACAAGCAGCGCATCGTTAACGAGCAGCTTGTCCAGCTTTCCCGCGACCTCGATCTGCCCTTGGTCGCCACCAACGATGTCCACTACCTGAACGCCGAGGATGCCGACCCGCACCAAGTTCTGCTCTGCGTGCAAACCGGCTCCTTGATGACCGACCCGAAAAAGATGAACTACGGGTCGCAAGACTTCTTCCTGAAATCTCAGGCCGAGATGGAGCGCGTCTTTCGCGACTTCCCCGACGCTCTCGCCCGCACCAAGGAGATCGCCGACCGCTGCAACCTGAAGCTGGAGTTCGGACGCCTCGCCATGCCTTCGCCCGGCGGCATCCCCGAGGAATTGAGTGCCCACGCCTATTTCACCCGCCTCTGCTTTGAAGGCCTGCGCGCCCGCTACGGCACCTACCCCGAAGCTTATGAGGAGCGCCTCCGCTACGAAATCGACGTCATCGAAAAGACCGGTTTCAGCATGTACTTCCTGATCGTGCGCGACTTCGCCAACTTCGCCCGCGACAAAGGCATCTACTTCGGCGTGCGCGGCTCTGCCGCCGGGAGCTTGTGCTCCTACTGCGTCGGCATCACCGATGTCGACCCCATGAAATACGGCCTCACCTTCGAGCGTTTCTTGAACCCCGAGCGCATCTCCATGCCGGATATCGACATGGACTTTGAGGATGGCCGACGCCAGGAAGTGATCGACTACGTCGTCGCCAAATACGGCCGCGACCACGTCGCGCAGATCATCACCTTCGGAACCCTCGGCGCAAAAGCCGTCCTTCGCGACGCCGGACGCGCCATGGCCGAAATGCCCATGCCCGAGGTCGATAAGCTCACCAAAATGATTCCCAGCCTGCCGGTCGGCATCAAGCTGACTGCGGCTATGGAAGCCAACCCGGAGCTGAAATCCGCCTACGACAACAATCCATCTGCGAAAAAACTGATCGACACCGGCCTGCGCCTAGAGGGTTTAACCCGCCACAGCAGCGTCCACGCCGCCGGAGTCGTCATCGCCGCCGACCCGCTGATGGACAACGTCCCGGTTCAGAAATCGGAAGACGGCCTCGGCTACGTCACCCAATATCCCGCGGGCTTGCTCGAAAAAATCGGCCTGCTCAAGATGGACTTCCTTGGCCTCACCAACCTCACCATTCTAGGCCGCGCCGTGGAAAGCGTCGAACGCAACCGCGGTGTCAAGCTCGATCTTCTGAACCTTCCCCTCGATGACACTCCCAGCTTCGAGCTTCTCGGGCGCGGCGATACCACCGGCATCTTCCAGTTGGAATCCGCCCAGATGCGCCGCCACATCGCCGAGCTGAAACCGAGCAATGTCGGCGAAATCGCGGCCATGGTCGCGCTCTACCGTCCTGGCCCGATGGCCCACATCCCGCGCTTCGTCCGCTGCAAGCACGGCATGGAGCCGATTAAGTACCCCCACCCCGTTCTTGAGCCGATCCTAGCCGAAACCTTCGGCGTGATCGTCTATCAAGACCAAGTCCTACAAATCGTCAACAAATTTGCGGGCTTCAGTTTGGGCCAAGCGGACATCCTCCGCAAAGCCATGGGTAAAAAAGACCGCGCGGAAATGGCCCAGCAGCGCGACAAGTTCATGGCCGGAGCCGAAGCCAACGGGCACAAGCAAGCCAAAGCCGAAGAGATCTTCGACCTGATCGAACCCTTCGCCGGATACGCCTTCAACAAGGCGCACGCGGTCTGCTACGCCATCGTCGCCTACCAAACGGCCTACCTCAAAGCCAATTACCCGCTGGAATACTACGCCGCTCTCATGGCCACCCAGGCCGGGGATACGGAGAAGCTGGTAGCATTCGTCGAGGATGCCCGTCGCAACAAAATCGAGCTGCTGCCTCCTGACATCAACAAAAGCCAACTCGGATTCGCCGTAGAAGGCAACGCGATCCGCTTCGGCCTGATCGCCATAAAAGGCGTCGGCAAAGCGCCCATCGAATGCATCCTCGCCGCCCGCGACGAGCTCAGCGCCCGAGGCCCGTTCCGCAGCCTCTACGATTTCTCCTGCCGCGTCCAGCAGTGCGACATGAACTCCAAGGCAGTCGTCGAAAACTTAATCAAAGTCGGCGCGTTCTCCAGCATCGAGCCGGACCGCGCGCGCCTCATCGCTGGCCTGGAAGGAGCTTGGGCAGCCGCCCAGCGCTCCTGCGGCGATGCCAAGGTGGGCCAGGTCAGCATGTTCGGGGACGAAAGCAACGCCGCCGATGTCGCCATTACCGCGCCGGGCCTCCCGACCGATTATAAGCTGTTCACTCGCTCGGAAATGATGGCGCTCGAAAAAGAATTGCTCGGCATTTATATCTCAGACCATCCCCTCGACCAATACCAGGACAAGCTCAAGGGTATTGTCACTCACACCTGCGCCGATGCCCGCGCCGGCGAGGATAAGCAGCCCGTGAAAATAGCCGGCGTGCTTACCGCCGTCCGAACCTACTACACTAAAACCAAAAATGAGCAGATGTTCTTCATGACCCTGGAAGACCGCACCGGCTCAGTCGCCGTCACGCTGTTTCCCAGAAAAGCCGTGGAATTCGGAGTTCACGCCATCAAAGATAGCGTGGTGCTGGTGGAAGGCACCATCTCTCACCGCGACCGTATCGTCACGCCAAAGGCGCAGGTCTCTGAAAGCGAGGATGGCACCCCCGGCGACAGCGACGATCCTGGCGGCGCAGGCGCGACAGTTTCAAGCGGCGGAGTCAGCGCCGAAATCATGGCCGACAAGCTCCAGCCCATCGCGCAGCTCGCCACCGAATCGCTCGCCAAATCAGCCGGAGAAGGCATCGGCGACCTCCCCGAAATTGCCCGCGTCAACATCCGCATCGACGCCGCCACCCTCCCCCGCATCAAGCAGCTCCGCAGCGCCCTCAAGCGCCATCCCGGAGACACCCCCGTCATGCTGCACATCTACGAGCAGCAAAAACGAAAAAAGATCAAAATCGACCCGCTCATCCGTGTCTCCTCCGACCGCACCATCATCGAATATCTAAAGAGCGTCGTCGCCACCCAAGACGCTCTTTGGACCGAATAACCGCACCTTATCTCCGGCTATTCGTCTCATGCTCGATCAGCGCCGCCGCGCCCATGATTCCGGCATTGTCTCCCAACGCTCCCAGCGCGATTCGGCAGGTGGCGAAAAGCGTTGGGATGGCGTTTACTTTGGCCGAGCGGATAATCGTCTTCATCAGCAGATCGCCGGCCTGCGCGATGCCCCCGGCAATCGCGACGATCTCCGGGTTAAAAATATTGATACAGTTCGCCACGCCAAGCCCGACATAATGCGCGACTTCCTGGAACGTCTCCAGCGCCACCGCATCCCCGGCCAAAGCCGCATCCGCGACCGCTTTCGGAGTGAGATCCACCCGGCTAAACGTCGCCCCGTCCGATAGGACGCTCTCCCGGCCTAGCGAAAGCTTGCGCGCCGCCCGCTCGGTGATTGCGTCCCGCTGCGCCAGTCCTTCCAGCGTGCCATAGGCGGCGTTGCCGCCCCGCGCGCCCTCGCAGGCCGCAATCACCATGTGTCCAATCTCCGACGCTCCCCCGTCATGCCCCAACAGCATGCGCCCATCGATAATAACCCCGCTCCCGACCCCCGTCCCTAGTGTCAGAACCACAAGATGCCGGGTACCGCGTCCGATCCCGTAGGTATACTCACCCAGCGCCGCGAGGTTCGCGTCGTTGCCCAAATATACGGGCAGCGACACCCGCCCCGACACCAGCGGCCCCAATGGAACGCCGCGCCATTGCTGGTAAAAATTCGGAGCCCAGAGCACGGTGCCATCAGCGGGGCGGACATGGCCAGGGACGGCCAAGCCGACACCGCGAATCTGGTCGCGGCTAATCTGCGAAAGGCCGATAGCCTCGTTCACAGCCGCCGCAATCTGATCCGCCGTATACTCCGGCCCATCCATTCCGCGTGAGGGGACATTCTGCGAACGGGCGACAATTTTGCCGCTGGCGATCTCGATCACCGCCGCGCGCACATTCGTCCCGCCGAGGTCCGCTCCCACCACGAACGACGCCGCCGGCGCGCTCGTCACCTGCTGCGAGTCGATTGCGATAGATGCCCCCTGCCCGACCGACTGCGTAGAATCCGCCATACTCTCAGTTCCTCCATTGAAGCCGCTGCGCTATTCCGACGATTGTACATCGCTCAAGCTCGTCAGCGGCAAAACAAAGCGAAAACGTGGCCCAAACCCGGTTAAAATACGACCTCGGAGATTGCGCGCGCGAGGTGGGCGGGGTTGTGCCGCAGAACGTCGGTTTGGCTCACGAAGTTGCCCAAAACCGGCTCCACTCCCAGCGCCTCGATCTTCTCCACATCCGGCTCCACAAATGTCTGGCCCGATTTCGCGTATTTAGCGATCAAGTCGGCCGTCGGACGCTCTTTGTTAACTAACACGTAATCGATCAGCCTACGCCCGCCGGAATGCGCCAGCAAAACGCGCAGATGATCGGATGCCGCGAACCCGTCGGTCTCGCCCACTTCCGTCATGACGTTGCACACATACATTTTCACCGCCTCCGACTTATCGATCGCGTCGGCGATGCCGTCCACCAAAAGGTTTGGAATAATGCTGGTATAAATGGACCCAGGCCCGAGGACGATCACGTCCGCCTCGGCGATTGCTTCGAGCGCTTCGGGACGCGGCTGCGCGTTTTCCGGACGCAGCCAAATACGCTCGATGCGCTTTTTGCTCTTCACGATCTGGGTCTCGCCCTCGATCCACTCCCCGTCCGCGAACTCGCCGACCAATGTCACGTTGTCCAGCGTCGAGGGATACACCTGCCCTCGAATCGCCAAAATTTTACTCGCGTCGGCAATCGCCTGCTCGTAATTGCCGGAATTGATCTCCACCAGAGCCGCGATAAACAGGTTGCCGAGCGAGTGCCCGCGCAATCCTTCGGGATGCTGGCCGTTAAATCGGTAGTTGAACGCCCGCGCCAGCGTCGGCTCTTCTTCCGCCAGCGCCACCATGCAGTTGCGCAAATCCCCCGGCGGCAATATCCCGGTCGCCGCCATCAGCTCGCCCGACGACCCCCCATTGTCCGAAACGGTCACAATAGCCGTCAGGTTGCTTGAATAGCTCTTCAACCCGCTCAGAAGCGTGGAGAGGCCTGTTCCCCCGCCGATGACGACAATATTCAACCCCTGCGCCAATGTCCGCCGCTGGTAGATCTTCTCCGCCAGATCGCCCGTCCGCAGATTTCCCTCCGGCCAAATCGCCCCGACGATGGAGCGCACCACTTGGAAAAAAGACAGGAAAATAACGCTGATTCCAAGCAAAATCAGCGTTGCTCCGGCGGGAACGTAAAACGTTTGCTGGCTGGGGTCGACGTGGAACCGGTCGGCGATATATTCGGCGTACGTGTTCAGCAGTTGAACGAAATCGAAACCGTTGATATTCGTGAACAGCGCCAGCCCCGCCACCACAAAGGCGATTCCCACTACCGTGAAGGCAAGCCACCGCTTCACCCGCATGCCGGGATAAAGCCATTTTAGAGCATGGAAAGCGCGTGTGGTCATCGCGTCGAGTTTTGCATGAGGCCAAGCTTAAGCGCCCAAGATCGACAAAGCAAAATCGAGGCGTTTCACTCGGCAGCTGAGCGTCTCAGCTGTTACCTTGTCCCACGAGCGCGAGAATCGCGGCTCAATCGATCGCGGCCAGAAAGTAAAACTGAATTGATAATCCCGCCCGCCACGCTCATCACTACCGTTCCAAAGAGCGCCGAAACCGGCCCGCGCACATGGTAGCCCGGCGTGATTTGCCCCGTCGCCCAAAATAAAACGGCGTTGATTACAACGCTGAACAAGCCGAGAGTTAAACAAGTAATCGGCAGCGCCGCCAGCTTCAAGATCGGACGGATTACCGCATTGGCGATCCCCAAAATCAACGCGGCGATCAGCGTCGCCTGCACGCCGGCAAGTCCCGGCGCGAGATACAAATGCAGATGCGCCTTCGGTGCGTGCGCGCTGAGCGCGTGCCCCAAAGCGACCGTGACATAAAGCGCGATTGCGCTTGCCAGAAATCGGAGAATAAGCGCCATAACATCTGCTACACGCCCGCGCCTATCGCCTCTGGTAAGGCACTGGAATCCACTCCAATTCCCAAGCTGTCGCCGCTGGATTCGGCCGGATGCAAGCTATTATACACAGCCGACGCCGCCTTGCGGTTCATGCCGGGCGAGGCGGTCAGCTCTTCTAAAGACGCCGCTTTCACCCGCTCCAATGAGCCGAACCGCTTCAGCAGCTCTTTCTTTCGCGTGTCGCCGATACCGGGAATATCGTCCAGCGACGATTTCGTCAGATGGCTGCCGCGCAGATCGCGATGATAAGTATTGGAAACCCGGTGCACCTCGTCCCGGACACGTTGGAGCAGATGCAGAGCCTGCGAGTTCTTCGGCAGCACCAGCGGGTCTGTCTCGCCTGGCTTATAAATCAGCTCATACTGCTTCGCCAATCCGATCATCGGCAGCTGGCTCCATCCCGCCTCCGTTGCAGCCGCCAGCGCCGACGACAACTGCCCCTTGCCGCCGTCGATCAGCATCAAGTCCGGCATCGACTGAAACTTGGCGTTGCCCTTGTTGGCTTCTTCCAGCCGCCGCGAGATCACTTCCCGCATCATGGCGAAATCGTTCGGCTCGCCGGTCGTCTGCGGCATCTTGATGCGAAACTTCCGGTACTCCGATTTCGCCGGCTTGCCGCGCTCGAATACCACCATCCCCGCCACCGAGTTCGTCCCTTGCAGCGTGGCGATATCGTAAGCCTCGATCCGGTCCGGCAGATCGTCTAGCCCGAGCGCGTCCTGCAAATCCATCAGCGCCGACATTGCACGATCTGTCTCCGACGCCGTATTTTTCCGCATCTGCTCGATAGCAAGCCGCGCGTTTCCCGCCGCCATATCCAGCAAATGCTTCTTCTCTCCACGCTCGGGAGCAGTCAGCGTCACCTTGTGACCCTTCTTAAGACGAAGCCACTGCTCGATAATCACCGTCTCTTCCAGATGCGTCGGCAAAATAATTTCGCTCGGGATATCCGTGGCGTCCTGATAATACTGCTTGACGAAATCCGCCGTCGCTTCTTCCATCGCCGCGTCGTCGTCCTGCTCGCCTTCCAGCAGAAAATGCTCCTGCCCGATCAGCTTGCCGTTGCGGATAAAAAACATCTGCACCGCCATCTGCCCCTGATCCGCTACCACCGCCACGACATCCTGGTCGCCTCCGCGCAGCGAGATAATTTTTTGCCGCTCAATAATCGTTTCCACCGCGTTGATCTGGTCCCGAATCCGCCCCGCATGCTCGAACTCCAAATTTTCGGCGGCGATTTCCATATCCTCGCGCATCTTCTTCAGCAAGACGTCCTGCTTGCCCTCGAGAAAAAGCGCCACATCCTGCGCCGCCTGCCGGTACTGCTCCTGGTTGCCCAGCCCCGCGCAAGGCGCGTGCGGGCATCGCCCCATGTGATGATAAAGGCAGGGACGCTGCTGCGGAGTGTTGTTCCAGCGCTTGCGGCAAGTCACCAATGGAAACAGCTTGTAAATCAGTCGCAGGCTATCCCAGACGGCCCGCGAGCTGGTATACGGCCCGTAATATTTGTTGCCGTCGTTCTTATGCACCCGACGCGTAAACAGTAGCCGGGGAAATGGCTCGGCCAATGTCAGTACAAGGTAGGGATAATGCTTGTCGTCGCGGAGCCGGACGTTGTAATACGGCTTCAGTTCCTTGATGAGGTTGCATTCCAGGATCAGCGCTTCGAGCTCGCTGTCGGTCATCACCAGGTCGATATCGGCGATGCGCGAGACCATCCGGCGCGTTTTTGGGGAGTGCGCCGCCGACTTCTGGAAATACGAGCGCACTCTGTTGCGCAGATTCACCGCTTTGCCGACATATAAAATCTCGCCTTCGGCATCTTTGTAGATGTAGCAGCCGGAGCGAGTCGGCAGCGCGCTGAGTTTTTCCTGGACCTTCTCTGGAAACGCCATAATTCTTACGGGTGCGAAACGGAATAAACGGGATATTACCCAGATTATACCGCCGCCCGTCGAACCGACGTTCGAACGGCTCAGTCGCCGGTGCGAAATCGCGCCGGATCGCTGTAAACCCGCGTGATTGTCCAGCCTCCCAACCGCGCTCCCGTCACCGGGTTATAGCTGCCCCGCGCCTCCGCAACCAGCGATGCGCGGTAGTCGGGAAACCCGTAGTTACTGTCGGCGAACTCGCTGGCGCTGAACGTCCGCCGGAAGTCCTCGGTCTTAGTGGGATCGTGGTAAGTAAAAAAATCGGCAGCCACGGAAACGATCCATTTGCTGCCCGGCTGCGCCGCCAGAATATCCCGCGCCTGTGGCGCCACCGTGCCTGCTTTCGCTCCCGGTGTTAAAACGATATCAAACGTCCGCGAGCGCGCTTCGACATCATGCCGAGCATAAACCGCGTAGACGCCTGGGATATGCGCCAGCACGCGGCAAACGGAGACCTGCTCCCGCGCGTAAACCCGCCCATCGGCGCGGCACGAAATCATCCCTGCCGTGCCCAGCCACAACATTGCGGCTATCGCTAGGGGCAGATGCCGAAGCTTAAATTTCGTGAGTACGGAGCGCATTAGTTTACAGGCCGGCCGTCGCTATTTCTTCTTGGAACTCTTAACGGCCTTCACAGGCGCTTTCGCATCGTCAGCGGATTCCTTGTCCTTCTCGCGCATCTGCGCCAGAGCGGCGCGCTGCTCCTCGGCAATATCATGCAGCTTCTTCTGCCAAACGTCTTTATAGTCCCGCAGCGTCTCCACCAGAGTCTCCGCGACAGCCAAATTGCGGTACCACTTGTGATTGCCCGGCACGATATACCAGGGCGCTTCTTTAGCCCCGGTTTTTGCTAGCGCTTCCGAGTAGGCCACCACGTACTGATCCCAATACTTCCGCTCCGCCCAATCCCCAGCCGACAATTTATAAGCCTTGCTAGCGTCATCCTCACGCGCTAACAAACGCTCTTTCTGCTCGGCTTTCGTAATATGCAGGAAAAACTTGATCACAATCGTATTGTCCGCCACCAGCAGCGACTCGAAATTGTTGATCTGCTCGTAACGCTTTTTCCAAACCTTCTCCGGCACCAGATCGTGCACGCGCACCACCAGAACATCCTCGTAATGCGATCGATTGAAGATCGTCATCTGGCCCTTCGCCGGAGCTTTCTCATGGATGCGCCACAAAAAATCGTGAGCGACTTCGTCAGGCGTCGGTTGCTTGAACGACGCCACGCTCACGCCTTGAGGATTCACAAAATCAAAAACATGGCTGATGGTGCCGTCCTTGCCGGAAGTATCCATCCCCTGCAGCACGATTAGCACCGAGTGCGTCCCAGCTGCGTACAGCAGCTCCTGAAGCTCGGCCAGCTGCTGCCCTAATTGAGCCGCCATCTCCACCCCGGCCTGATGATCGAGCCCGCTCGTTTCATCGGCGTCGTACTTGGCGAGATCCACCGGCTGAGGCTTGTTAAGTTTATGGGCGTATGCCATAGGTTTCCTTCGCTGACCTGGAAGATCAGTAGCAGTATCAAATTCGGCGGCGTCTCAGAGGTTCAGAGCCCGCAGCAGATCATCGCGGTTCGCACCAAGCTCCACGATTTTCCCGGAAGTTCCAATCGCCCGGTCCGGATCTTTTAGCCCGTGCCCGGTCAAGATCGCCACCGCCGTGATAGGCTGGGTGAAGTAGCCCTGACGCGCCATCTTATGCAGCCCCGCAATCGGCGCGGCGCACGCGGGCTCGACAAATATGCCCTCGCAAGCGGCGACCTGCTTATACGCGAACAAAATCTCGTCGTCGGTCACTTTATCGATCAACCCGCCCGATTCGTCGCGCGCGCGCACCGCCGGCTGCCACGAAGCCGGGTTGCCGATACGAATAGCGGTCGCAATCGTTTTTGGGTTCGCCACCGGCGCGCCGTCCACAATTGGAGCCGCGCCCGCGGCTTGAAAGCCGATCATTTTCGGCAGTGCCCCCGCACCAAGCTTACCGGCGGCGGCATACTCTTTGTAGCCCTTCCAGTACGCCGTGATATTGCCCGCGTTCCCCACCGGAAGTACATGGATATCCGGCGCGCGGCCCAGCGCGTCCACAATCTCGAATGCTCCCGTTTTTTGCCCTTCGATCCTGTTCGGGTTAATGTGGTTCACCACCGTAATCGGGTATTCCGCGCAAATTGCCCGCACCAGTGTCAGCGCCTCGTCGAAATTGCCGTCGATTGCCAGCACCTTCGCGCCATGAATTAACGCCTGCGACAATTTCCCAAGCGCCACCTCGCCGCGCGGCAAAATCACGATACTCTCGATCCCAGCCCTAGCCGCGTAAGCCGCCGCCGCCGCCGAAGTGTTGCCCGTGGACGCGCACATCACCGCCTTCGCGCCCGCCTCCACCGCTTTGGTGATCGCCATCGTCATGCCGCGGTCTTTGAAAGACCCCGTCGGGTTCATCCCCTCGTATTTCAGATAAAGCGTCAGCTCGGGATGGATGCTCGCGGCGAGTCGCGGCGCTTCGATCAGCGGCGTATTTCCCTCTTGCAGGGTAATCAGCCGTGTCTCAGGCCCGACCGGAAGGTATTCGCGGTAGCGGTCGATAATTCCGTTGTACATAAAGGTAGTCTTCCGCCGCGCCGAATCGCTTAATCCCAAGTTCGGGCGGCATAGAAGTCTTCAGCCGAACCGAGGCCGACATAGCGCTCTCCGGCGATGCTGGCGAGCACGTCCGAGTAGATCGCCGCCTGATCGCCGTCGGCTTGCCAATCTTCGGAGACAAAAACCAGCTCGACCGTCGCCACCAGCAGCGTGCATCGGCTTGGACTCAGCGGATAAGCCGCAGTCACCCGGCAGCCAAGAGCGACCGGGCAATCGGCAATACGCCCCGCTTCAAACAAACCAAAATCGCTCCGAGCCGCGCGGATTCGCACATAATCGTCCGGATCGTCGTCAGGCCCAGCCGACTTCGCCGCATTCAGCGCCGCTTCGCTCTGCGCCCGTGTAGCGACATTCACGACAAACTCACCGGAGCTTTGCGCCAACCGCAGCGTCTCCTTACGCCCATCGCCCTCCTTGGTGCCGCTAAACGAAACGGCTACCACGGGAGGGTTGTTCGCCACCAGCGAGACCGAGCTATAAGGCGCAAGGTTCGCCCGCCGCTCGCCCGCGTCGTATGTGCCCAAAATCATCACCGGACGCGGCGTAACCAGCGTCGGATAAAGCTTGCCGGCCTGCTCGCGGCCAATTTCGGCGACGGAAAATATCATAGTGCTTGATGCCGCTACTTCTCGATGCGTATCCAGTTGTCGACGCTATGCACCACGGGCAGGCGCGACAAAATTTCCAAAGCGCTCCGTAAGTTGTGCTCAATCGTCTTATGCGTCAACAGCACCAGCTCGGCGCTGCCGCTCTTCACAAGCCGCTGATCGACCGTATCGATGCTGACGTCGAAATCGCCGAACACGCTGGCGATGCTCGCCAACACACGCGGCTTATCCAGCACCGTCAACCGCACGTAGTAGTTCGCGATCAAAGTGCTCATCGGCAGGTTCGGACGCTCTTCATAAACCACGCCGCCCAGACGCCCGGTCGCCCCACACAGCAGATTGCGCCCGATCTCGATAATATCTCCCACAACCGCCGACCCCGTCGGCCCGGAGCCTGCTCCGCGCCCGTAAAACATTACGTCTCCGACCGCGTTGCCCCGAACATAAACCGCATTGTACACATCATTAACACTGGCCAAGGGATGCGTCTTAGGAAGCAGAACAGGATGCACCCGCACCCGCACGCCCGCGGCTTCGCACGTCCCGATTCCCACCAGCTTAATCGTGTAGCCCAGCGACTGCGCCACATCGAAATCGCGCTTGGTCAGCCGGGTGATACCTTCGGCAGTCACGTCTGTCACATTGATTCGTGTATTGAAAGCGATACTCGCCAGAATCGCGATCTTGTACTGCGCGTCCCAACCCTCCACGTCGCTCGCCGGATCGGCTTCGGCATAGCCTTTTTCCTGAGCCTCCGCCAAAACGTCGGAGAACTCCGCGCCTTCCGAGGCCATTTTGGAGAGTATGTAATTCGTCGTGCCGTTGACGATCCCCACCACCTCGGAGACGCTGTTTCCGGCCAGTGCCTGCTTCAGCGGCTGGATAATCGGTATACCGCCCGCCACGCTGCCCTCATAAAGAAAATCGACGTGCTCCCGGTCCGCTAGCCGCATTAAATCGTAGCCGACCTTGGCGATCATCTCCTTGTTCGCCGTCACCACGCTTTTACCGCGCAGAATCGCCTGCTCGACATAGCCCCGCGCCGGCTCCACGCCGCCGATCAGCTCGCAGACAATATCAATCTCGGGATCGTCAATAACGGCTTGCGCGTCGGCTGTCACCATTCCCGCAGGCAACTCCACAGCGCGCGCTTTGCCGACATCCCGCACCGCGACTCGGCGCACTTCAAAGCTAGCTCCAACTTTGGAGCAAATCTCGGCTTTATTTTCGACAAGAATCCTAGCCGCCCCGGAGCCGACCGTTCCCATTCCTAAAAAACCGACCTGAATTGTTCTTGTTTCGCTCAAAAATAAGGAGTCTCAGACTGCCTCGACATAAAGAAGCGCTTGTCCCAGCTGAACCAGATCGCCGTTGGACACAGACACTTCGACAACCCGCCCGGCGACATCGCTGGGAATTTCGCTAAAAACCTTCATCGCCTCGATCAACCCGATAGTTTGCCCCACTTGTATCCGATCACCGGGTACGACAAAAGGCGGATCCCCCGGCGATGCCGAAGCATAATAGATACCGACCATCGGAGAAGGCAAAGGCGTGCGGTTCGAGGAAACCGGCGCAACCTGCGGAACGGCATCCTGCGTCGGCATCGCTGGCGACAAACCCGAAGTGCCTCGCTGCAAGCCGCTGAAATCGCCGCCGGAAGCAACCGAGTAGATAACGGGAGCGGCAGCCGGAATACTCGCGCTGTGCGTGGTAATCGTAATCGCCGCGCCACTCGCCAAAGTGACGCTGATCTCGCCAAGGCCGTTGCCGGTAACAAGCTGCAGCAGCTCCCGCACCGCTTCAAGATCGTCCTGGCTGATAAATTCGCTCACACGCACCCGATTCCTTCCCGTACAGTGTGCGCCATTGCTACCGTATTAGCATGCAAGTGGGCGAACTGCCAATTTTAGCATTGCCTCTCCCGCACTGTCAAGGAGACGCGCGTCTCCATCAACCCCACAGAGCGCAGTAGAACCCGGTTTATGCTATGATTTGTTTCTATGAGCCTAGACGATATCCGAGTCGAGATCGATCAATGCGACAGCGAGCTGGTAAGGCTGCTGAACCGCCGAGCCGAGCTTTCGCTGGAAGTGGGGCGCCGGAAGTCCGGCCAGGAGAACTCCCGCTGGTTTGCGCCGGAGCGCGAGCGCGAGGTGTTCGAGAAGCTGGAAGCCATGCTCGCCGCGCAAGGCGGCGCTCTTCCCAAAAGCGACCTGCACGCGATCTACCGCGAAATCTTGTCGTCATCCCGCGCTCTGCAGCGCCCACTCCGAATCGCCTTTTGGGGCCCGGAAGGCACATACACCCATATCGCCGCGATGAGCAAATTCGGCTCCGCCTCGCAGTACGAATCCGATGCCACGATCTTAGACGTTTTCAGCTCCGTGGAGCGCGAGCGCGCCGACTACGGCGTCATTCCCGTGGAAAACAGCACCGAGGGCATCGTCCACTACACGCTCGATAATCTCCAGCAGACATCGCTGCACGTCTGCGCCGAGATCTACGTCCGCATCAACCACAACCTTCTCTCGCACGCCAAATCCATCGCCGGCATCGAGCGTGTCTACACCGGCCCGCAGCCCCTGGCGCAATGCCGTGATTGGCTGAGTCGCAATTTGCCGAACGCCGAAATCATCAACGTTCTGCCGACCACGAAAGCCGTCGAGCGCGCCGTCGCCGACCCAGCCGGCGCAGCCATCGCCTCGTCGCTGGCGGCAACCCTCTACGAAATCCCGGCTCTCGCCGAGCATATCGAGGACGACCCCCGCAACACCACCCGCTTTCTAGTCGTCGGCCACAACGACCCTCCGCCCACCGGACGCGACAAGACCAGCGTTATCTTCGCGGTCCGCAACGAGCCGGGCGGCCTCGCGCGCGCTCTACGCTACTTCGAGGAAGAAGGCGTCAACCTGTCGATGATCACCTCGCGTCCCGCCAAGCACACGCCTTGGGAGTACGTGCAGTTCGTCGATCTGCAGGGCCATGTCACCCAGGAGCCGATCAAACGCGCGCTCGATCACCTGCGCGACTCCTGCGTCACCGTCACGGTACTCGGTTCGTACCCGGAAGCGTAAGCCCATGCCCGAAGTTGTCCCGCAAAGCAGTCGCAAAGCCGCGATTCGCTTCGTAAAAATGCAAGGCGTCGGAAACGATTTTGTCGTCGTCGGCGAAGACGCCCTCACCCACATCAGTGCCGAATCTCTCTCGATCGCGCTCTGCGAGCGGCAATTCGGCATCGGCGCCGACGGCCTGCTCATCGTCGGAGCGCCGACCGCCCCCCGCGCCGCCTACTCGTTCGCGATGCGCAACCCCGATGGCACCCCCGACATGTGCGGCAACGGAATGCGCTGCGCTGCCCTGTACGCGCATCGCCTGGGCATCGCTCCTCTAAAAACCGAGTTTTTCGTGGAAACGCAAGACGGTTTGCTCGCCTGCCAAATTCAGCGCATCGACGAGCCTCGTCTCTCGGCGCAAGTAAAAGTACAAATGGCCATTCCCGAGCTGCTAGCTCGGCAAATCCCCTTCCTCGGCGCTAGTCCCAATCAGTCCGTCATCAACTTCCCCCTCAGTGTGCTGGAAGAAAAATTGATTGTCACCGCTGTCAACACCGGCAGCACGCACACCGTCGCATTCCGCGACAACCTGCCCGAAGACGACCAGTTCTTCTCAATCAGCCCAACTGTAGAGTATTCGCCCGATTTTCCAGAGCGAACCAGCCTGATCTGGACGCGTCAAGACTCGCCGACCGAGTTTTCCGTACGCATCTGGGAGCGAGGCGCAGGCGAAACCCTCGGCTGCGGCACCGGAGCCTGCGCTGCGGGAGTCGCCGCAATCCTAACGGGCAGAGCGCGCCACGAAGATCATCTAACAATCACATCGCGCGGCGGCTCAGTAAAAATCGAATGGCCAAGTCCGAACTCACCCGTGACATTGACCGGTCCTGCCGTATGGGTCTTTTCCGGCGAGACTACTTTAGCGTTGCAGGGTGATATCAGCGTTTAACACCAACGGCTCACACGGGGAAATTCTATACTCACTGCCCTACGAAAACCATTGTGCCTTGCCTTTCCATGAGAAGAGTTAGGAAAAGTGCACCGCGAGCGCTGTCTGGTTTCCCCTCCTTTTCCAAGGAGGGAACTAAGGGGAGGTCCGCCCAGCACAAAAGCTGCCTCAAAGCCGAACTCCGACACCCATTCTTGTCCAAAGAGGGAACAAGATACGTCTCCGCCAAACCCTCTACAGAAAAAGCCAAGCTGAGGCAGTCCGCTGACTCGATCTAAGTCCTTCCCTTTAGGGAAGGTGGCACGCTTCCGAGCGTGACGGATAGGTCGGAAGGTCGCCTGAACAACCGGACAGGATCGCTGATAGAGCTATACAAGGGCCTCTAGGTCACCGGCTCCTCGTTCGCTCCCACCCGCCGAATCTCCAGCACGTCGTTCAGCCTGTGCAGACGGGTCATCACGTCGGAGATGTGCTGCGCGTTCACCGCATCGAACGAAAACTGCATAATCGCCGTGTGGGTAATCAGATTTGAGCGCGTCCGAATCGCTTGGATATTTGTCCGCGCCTCGGCAAACAGCTTGCCGACATCTTCCAGCAGTCCCACCCTGTCCAGCAACTCGATCTTGATATCGACCAAATACCTTTCAGGCGCGCCGTCCACGCCAGGCTTGGGCGACCAATCCACCTCGACAATCCGGTCAGGCTCCGTCTGCTGGTAATGGGCGACATTCGTGCACTCCACCCGGTGCAGCGCAATCCCCTTGCCGCGCGACATATAACCGACCACGTTGTCGCCCGGCACCGGAGCGCAGCACTTGGCGCGCACGATCGCCACTGCCTCTAAGTCGCCGCCAATCTGAAGCTTGCCGTTTTTGCTGTCTTTACGGCTGCCCAAAACAGGCACAGCCGCTTCTTTAGCCTTATCCGGCAAAATCGCTTTCAGCTTCTGGACAATTGTTCCAGCCGGTACATCACCGTAGCCGACAGCGGCGTACAAATCGTCTTCGGAGACAAAATTCGAGTAACTGCCCTCGCGCACCTTGTTGAACACGTCCGCCGAGGACGCGATGTGAAAATCGACATGCAGCCGGTCAGCTTCCTTCTGCACCATATCGCGCCCGCGCGAGACATTCTCGCCATAGCGAAGCTTGCGGAAATAATGCTTGATCTTGGAGCGGGCATGCGATGTCTTGCTGAAATTCAGCCAGTCCAGCGACGGCGTCGCATTCGGACGCGAATTGATCTCGACGATGTCGCCGTTCTGAAACTGATAAGATAGCGGCACGATTTTGCCGTTCACTTTAGCGCCGACACAATGCTGCCCCAAATCGGAGTGGATGCGGTAAGCGGCGTCAATCGGCGATGCGCCCGCTGGAAAATCGAGAACGTCGCCACGCGGCGTAAAAACAAAAACTTGATCGTGGAAAAGATCGTTCACTACCGAGCGTAAAAACTCGCCGGCGTCTCGCGAATCGAACTGCCAGTCAAACAGCTGCTGGCGCAAGAACGTCATCTTACGCTCGAAGCCTTTATCCTTTGACTTGCCTTCCTTATACTGCCAGTGCGCCGCGATTCCGAAATCGGCGGTGACATGCATATCGCGCGTGCGAATCTGCACTTCCAGCGGCTCGCCTGTCGGCCCGATCACTTTCGTGTGCAGCGATTGATACCCGTTCGACTTCGGCTTGGCGATATAATCGTCGAATTGGCCGGGAATCGGCAGCCACAGATCATGGACAATCCCAAGCGCGTGGTAGCAATCCGCGAGAGTCGGCACGATCACCCGCAAAGCGATCAGATCGTAAATATCGGAAAACTTCACCTCTTTTTTGCGAAGCTTGTTGTAGATGGAGTAGAGGTGCTTTGGCCGCCCTTGGATATCCGCGTGTATTTTCTCTTCTTGAAGACGCTGTCCCAATCTCTCGGTAGCAATCGCGATATCGCTCTCGCGCTCATCGCGGCTCCTCGCCACCAACTCGGAAACTTGAGCGTACTCCTCCGGCTTGGCGTACTTAAACGCGAGGTCTTCCAGCTGCCATTTCAGTTGCCATATGCCCAGTCGGTGCGCGAGCGGCGCAAAGATCTGCAGCGTCTCTTGCGCCACCTTCTGCTGGCGATGCGGCGGGAGAGCCCCCAGCGTGCGCATGTTGTGCAGCCGGTCGGCCAGCTTGATAATCATCACACGCAGATCGCGGGCCATTGCCAGCAGAATTTTGCGCAAATTCGCCGCCGACTTCGATATCTCTTGGTGCTGCTTCTTACTCGCCGCAGTCGTTTCCGCGCCGGTGGATGCCGGCTCGGGAAATGCCGAATCGTCGCTCGGCTTCGCGCCGGGAAGAAGCGGGCGTGCCTCGAAATCGGCGAGCTTCAGCTTCGTGACACCGTCCACAAGCTGGGCGATCTCTTCGCCGAAGACGCCGGCCAGCTCCTCGCGGCTCACCCCGCAATCCTCGACCACATCATGCAGCAAGGCCGCCGCCAGCACTTCCGCGCCCATCTCCAAATCCGCCAAAATAACCGCGACCGCGATGGGATGAAGAATATAAGGCTCGCCGCTGCGACGGGTCTGTCCGCTGTGTTTGTCTCTCGCGAATTCAAAAGCGCGGCGGACCAGCGGCTGGTCCAGCTCTACATCGCAGGCAGCCGCTTGCGACAGCATCGCCTCGAATTTCTCCTGCACCAGAGCGGCGTAATCGACCTCGCTCGAAGCTTCGAATTCGACAAGCTCGGTCGGCGCGGAATATCTCAGGTTATCGGAAGCGGCTTCGGAAATTGTCATCGGGAACAATCGGGTTTAAGAGCGAAGAAAAGTTGCATATTGATATTATGGCATGTCCGCCGATAATTAAATATGAAACTATATTCTTCATCCCTCAATGCCCGGCGATTAGTTCCCGAATCTTGACCGCGACTCCGTCAGCGTCGGCGTCAGGCGCATGCTCGGCAATCTGAGCCAGCAGCTCGGGACGTCCGTTCGCCATCGCGATTCCCCGTCCAGCCCATTTCAGCATCGGAATATCGTTGTATCCGTCTCCGAACGCGGCGCAGGCGCTTGGTTCGATTTTCAACTGCTTGGCAATCGCCGCGAGCGCGTTCGCTTTCGTTGCATCCGGGTTCATGAACTCCAGATACTCGTCGTCGGTTATCAAGATCTGCACGCCAGCTCCCAAACGCCGGCCCAGCTCGTCTTTCAGCAGCTTCACGGAATTGCCGTCATCTAAAATTACCAGCTTGCTCGGGCTACAGCCGTTAAAACGCGTCAGCTCCCCCACAAACTCCGATTTGCAGCCGGTCCGGCTTTCGTAAAGCTCAGACCACTTGTCCTGATGCCTGGTGTACAGAACATCGTCCAAATAATAGTTCAGATGCAAACCGTTCTCCTGGGTAAACGCAATCAGCTCGTCGGCATAGCTCGCGGCGAGAGGGCAAGAGACAAGCGGAGCGCCGCCCCGCAATTGCCGCGCAAGCGCTCCATTGTACGAGACGATATACGCCTCTTCCGGAAAGCCCATTTGCTGCGCATATTTGGCCGTCGCGGAATACATGCGGCCACTGGCCAGGACGATCTGTATTCTTTTCGACGCAGCCTCTTGGATAGCCTCGGAATTGGCTCTGCTGATTGATTTATCCGAGTGAAGCAACGTTCCGTCAAGGTCGAGCGCGATAAGCTGAATTGATTCCATTAGAATTAGTATGGGCTGCCTCGAAGGAATTACACGCTGACAGGCATAAAAATAATCCAGCCGCGTCTGCACACGGCTGGATTACGCGATTCCGAATCGCTCTTCAAAAGAGCGTCATCTTCGGCTCGGCTTTCGCTTCTTTTGCCCGGTCACGGGCGGCGGTCAAATCCTGCACCAGCGTCGCCCGTGCCCGGTCGAACGCCTCGCCCTCTTGACGCAAAATATAAGCCGGGTGCAGCGCCGCCATCGCATGGCGTACATATTTGCTCTCAAACCACTGGCCGCGCTCCTGCGTGATTTTGAAATTCTTATGGATCACGGCGTTCGCCGACGGAGCGCCTAAGCAAAGGATAACCAGCGGCTGGATGGCCGCAATCTGCTTCTCCAGCCACAGCGGCACGCACGTATTAATTTCTTGAGCGCTCGGCACCCGATTCTTGACGCTGCGCCCCTCGATAATACAAGCGCGGCACTTCACCGTGTTCGTGATATAAACATGCTCACGCTTCATTCCGGCATCCCGCAGACACTCGTCCAGAAGCTTGCCCGCACGCCCGATAAACGGCAGCCCGGTTGCATCTTCGTTGGCGCCCGGCCCCTCTCCCACCAGCATCAGCGGGCTGCTGGTATTACCCACCCCAAACACTACTTTGGTGCGGGTCAGATGAAGATCGCACGCTGTACACCCCGAAGCTTCCGCGCCCAGAACCTCGATCATGCGCTGCTTCTCTTCGGCCGACAATTCACTAAGCGTTTCGTCACTCATTCCAGGCGTCCAATATCTTTCTGTAAATACCGTCTAAGTTGTTCAGCGCGACTTCACATTGCCGACAACTGACAAAGTGAGTGCCGAATTATTTTAAAATAGTATGGAGCAAACAGGAGTATGGATTCTCGTCTCCTGCCGCGCTACCCGAGTAGGTACCCAAATCACATTTAAGAATTCAACATTACCTCTAAAGCGTTGCTCACTAGTTTGTCAAGCAACACCCATCTACAGGCAGTGCTGTATCGCCAAACGCAAACGAGTGCAATTACGTTTCATTACTAAACGCCTCTTCGTCCTGCTGAGTATACGCCGCTGACTGTGGCAACCACCGTAGCTATCTCGAGAACGATCCCTTAAAAGATAAGCCGCCGAGTACAGGCGGAAGCCAATACTCAGCGGCAATATCTTGATGTACATCTACCATTCAGCAGAGGCAAAAGACCTACTTAAAGAAGTGAGGTACATTCACTGCATAGAAAGTCATTTCAAGATATTCAAGGAACAGCGCGTAATTCAATATATCGATGTAGGTCGCTGACCCGATTGTAGCGTTGGTCGGCAGTGCCGGGCCGCCATTCAAGCTGGTGCCCGTGCCGGCCGCAGTCGCGGCGTCGGGAGCAACCGTGCCGGTGAACGGGGCAGCTCGGGCATAGACCGCATCCGGAAGTTGAGCAACTTCAACATTTGGGCTCGGTTGAGCGCTGTCAGCCTGATTAGGATCAGTCAGCAGAGGCCGGCCAAGCAGAGAGTTCAGAAATCCTGCGTGGCGTCCTTCTACAAGAGCAATTTCAGCGGCAGCCTGCAAGCCGAGCGGATTGGCGGTAACAACAGGAAGGGGTGTTGCCGCCAAATAGGCTCCCGTTCCGGTATTTTCCAACGCAGCCGAGTTCTGCACGAAAGTTGCAATATTAGCAGACGGCAGAATCACGCTCGCTTCATAGAACGTGGGCGCGGGACGGGGAGTGCCGCCAGACGCTGTAATCGCCGCAATTAAGAATGCAACGTGGTTTTTCTCATCATTTTCAATCGATTGAAAAGCACGGGTAATTTCAGCGGATGGAACGGCGTAGCCGCCGGATTGCACCTGCTGAGCTTCGGCGTTGCGAGATGCATAGGCAGTCAACAGCGCGCCTGCACCGAGTGTGAGACCGGCTTTGCCGACCTTATTGATAAATGAGCGTCGATCAGTTGTGTTTGTATTCACTATTTGCTCGGTGGACATCTTCTGCCACACCTTTCTTTAACTCGGCAGCCCTGATGTCTGGCTGCCAAGTACGGTAGATAGTTTATTTAAAATAGTGCGCCCGGCGCAAAGCGATGCTGCTTTGGTAAACCGGGTGCGAATAATATACCGAAAGCTGACTGGCTGTTCGAGCAGCGGCGTCATTGTCGCCGGACAACTCATCGAAAGCCGGTTCACTTAGCCGAAGAAGTGGGGGACGTTCAAGTTGTAGAACGTCGAGCCGACATACTCCAGGAACAGCGCGTAATTGAAAATCTGCTCGAGTGTGGCAGCTCCTACGGTTGCGTTCGTGAGAAGCGGCTCGCCACCGTTTAAGTTGGTGGTTCCGTCGCCGATGACGCCGATAAAGGGTTCCGCTCGGGCAGCCACTTGGTCCGGAAGAATCGGAACTTCGCGGGATTGATTGGCGGGCTCGCCGTTATCGCCGTTGTTCGGATCGGTGAGAAGAGTTTGGCTGAGAAGAGCGTTAAAGAAACCGGCGTGGCGGCCTTCGACGATGGCAATGGACGCAGCTGCCTCAAGAGGCGTATAGGATAAGCTGCCAAGCGATAGCATGGCAGTCGAGCTGTCCAACGCTGCAAGCGGAACGGCCGCGATGTACGCGCCGGTTTCCGTATTTCCAAGAGCGCCTGCAAGTGACACGAAAGTGTTTATGCTGGTCTGAGGCGCAGTGAGTAATGCCGACGTAAACGTCGGCGCAGGCCGAGGCGTGGCTCCAAGAGCAGTGATCGCGGCAATCAAAAGCTGCACGTGGTTGTCTTCATCAGCCTGAATGCTTTTGAAGGCAGTAGCGATCGCAGGCATTGTAATACGAACGCTGTCAGGGAAATTGCTCGAGCCGCTGTTGCCGCCGCAGCCGGCAAGAAGAGCTCCAGCTCCAACGGCAAGGCCAGTAACGCCCGCAGTTTGGAGGAATTGACGACGATTAGGGGAAGAGACAATGGTCTCGGTTGACATAGCTGCCGGACCTTTCATTAACTTTGGCGAGTCCTTGACTGACAAACTCCCAAGTCGAGCATTATGTACCCCATGGAGCTGAAAAAATGAACGTATTCAGCAATACATGATTCATCTTATTTTAATTATATAAGCTAGTTGTTATGCATTCTCTCAGTGATGAGCCGCATGCGCCCGGACCCTTATGCTATACTAACCACCGTTATGGCAGACGATGTCGGCGAGTTCTTATCTTCAAAGCTGGGCGAGTACCGCATTCTGACATCGCCCTTGGAGCGCGTGGCACGTGATCTCGACTACCACCATCAGCTTCTTCGCTCCAAAATCGAAAGCGAAATCGCCGCCGAAGTGCCCACTCTCGGCGCGCTCGCGGAAATTCTCGACATTTCGATATTGGAAATGCTGCTGGCGCCGGATCGCTACCAATTCGTCTCAAATGCGCTCGCGCGCGCCAACATGAGCTCACAAGACGTTCTGCACCAGCTGCGCACTATCGGCGCTCCTCCCCGGCGCGACGAGATGGAAGCGCTGGGCCTCGCTAGCTAAACGCAACAACGCAGCATCCCATCCTATCGCCTCACTACTCTCCCCAATCCGATAACCTTTTCCATGACCGCGCCGCTCACATCTCAGAAGTCGCTAGCCCTAGTGGTGAACCCGACAGCCGGACGCGGCGCGGCCGGACGAGCGCTGGCGGCGATCAATCGGCTCTCAAGCGAGCGGTTTGACCAGCCGGTGCGGTTTTTTGTCACCCAGCGCTCCGGGGACGGCGAAAGGCTCGCCCTCGAAGCGCTTGCGGAAGGCGCCGAAATCGTGGCGGCCGTCGGCGGCGACGGCACTTTGCACGAAGTCGCCAACGCGCTGCAATCCTCGACGGTATCCAGGAGCGCTTCGCTGGCCCTAATCCCGTTCGGCACCGGCAACGATTTCGCGCGAGCCGTTAACCTGCGCGGCACGCTCGCTTCCGTTATCGACGCCATCGCCGCTGGAGAGCGCCGCATGATCGATGTCGGCATCATCGAAAGCCCGAGCCTGCCTGCGCCTCGGCGTTTTTTGGTGGCGGCGGGGATCGGCTTCGTCGCCGACACGGCTCATACGGTCAATACCCAGATAAAATTTCTAACCGGTCCGGCAGCCTACGTGTACGGCGCCTGCAAAACTCTCAAGCTGTTCCAGCCGGTGAAAGCCCGTCTTTCCTTCGACGGCGGCGAAACCGCCGCGTCCGAATTATCGCTTGTATCGGTTTCAAACGTCGCCACAACCGGAGGAGGCATCCGAATAGCGCCGGATGCGTCGCCGTCCGATGGCCTCTTCGATGTCTGCTTGGTAGAGTCCCTGCCTAAGTTTCAACTGATCACCAAGCTGCCGCTCGCGTTTCAAGGTCGTCATATTCACGATGCCAGTGTAAAGATGATCCGCTGCGCTCAACTTGAAATCGAAACTGAAACGCCATGCGCCCTCTGGATCGACGGCGAAGTGACCGGCACGACGCCGGTCACTTTCCGTATTCAACCCGCTGCGCTGCCGATGATGCTGCCGCGCGAAGCGACCGCTCACGCCGCTCGAACCACCGACGCGGCATTGTGACGATCAACAACGATTTATGACTTCCCTCGATCATGACAGCACTTCTACCGAGCAGGACACACAATTAGCTGTGGCTCGATCCACCGACGCGGGCGGAAAAAAGAAGTCGTTCCTACACCGGATTTTAACGGGCTTCGGTGCTGCCGCCTTTGTGATCGCAATGATCTTCATTCCAAGCGGCAAAGTAGCCGGCCTTCCCTTCGCGCTGGCTGTGGCAATCCTGTCTTTAATTGGAGCGAGTGAGTTTTACCGCGCGGTCAGACGCCAGGGCGCGGAACCCAACGAGACCCTTGGCTTTATCGCCTGCCTGTTATTCCAGCTCGCCGCCTGGGACCGTGGCAG
>CAXSEA010000021.1:0-25631 GCA_964235675.1 uncultured Armatimonadales bacterium
CTTTGAATATTAAGCTTTGCTTGTAGATCAGGATCGGAAGCCAAATTCAACTTTTCAAATTCGGCAAAGGTTTCTTGTATCTTGTCAATCATGACTTTGCGTAAGCTGTTCTATACCGAAAGATAAGATTGTTGCTTGTCAAATGCATTTTCCTCGTGAGCGGCGTATCATGAATCTACCAGTATTTATATCACATTGCTATAGGGGACAGGACGATTTTGCCGATGTGCTGGCTGGATTCCATTCGGCCGGGGGCTTGGTCGAAGGGGAAGGTGGAATCGACGATAGCGCGGATGGGGGCTTTGTTGGGGAGCAGGGGCCAGACATGGGCGCGGAGTCGGCGGGCGATCTCGCCTTTCAGTTCGGGCGAGCGGGCGCGCATTCCGGCTCCGTAGAGCGAGACGCGCTTCATCAGGAGCTTGCCGATCACAAGCTCGGCTTTGGGGCCGCCTTGCGCCGCGAGCATGCCGATGCGTCCGTCGGGGGCGAGCGAGTCGATGTTGCGACCTAAATAGTCGCCGCCGACGATGTCGAGGACGGCATCCACGCCTTTGCCGCCGGTGAAGGTTTTTACCTCCTCGACGAAGTCAGTAGTTTTGTAATCGATGGCGTGCAGCGCACCGATGGCAAGGGCGGCGGCGCATTTTTCCTGGCTGCCAGCGGTGGCGATGGGGATCGCGCCGAGAGCGCGGGCAAGCATGATGGCCGTGCTGCCGATCCCGCTGGTGCCGCCATGGATCAGCACGGTCTCGCCCATTTTGAGGTTGACGCGCAGGGCAAGCATGTCGTAGACCGTGAACATATTCTCCGGCAGGGTGGCGGCTTCGACGGCGCTCCAGGTGTCGGGGATGGGCAGCGCCTGCACGGCGGGAACGGCGGCGTATTCGGCGTACCCTCCCCCAGTCATTAGGGCGCAGACACGGTCGCCCGCGCAGAAGCCGCGCACGGATGAGCCCACTTCCGCGACCACGCCCGCTGCTTCGAGGCCGGGAATATCGCTCGCGCCGGGGGGCGGCGGGTAGTTGCCCTGGCGCTGGAGAACGTCGGGGCGGCTGACTCCGGCGGCTTCCACCTGGATGAGGATTTCGTCGTCCTTGATCTGCGGCTGGGGGCGGTCGGCGAGCCTGAGAACTTCGGGGCCGCCAAACTGTGAGATTTCTACTACGCGCATGGGGTTTCCTTCTACACTGATTTACTGTTGTTTTGCATGGGTTACCCAAATTCGGCCCAAGCGCTTAGTGGCTAGTGCTGATGACTATAATTCGGCTTTGCTCTCTTGAGTTTCGTTCTCATCTGAAGATTCGCTCTTGCTAGCTTCGGCAACTTCTTGGGAGACAGATTTTGTCTCTGCGCTGAGACGTACCGCTTTATCTTCATACTTTTGCAGTTTGAAGTACCAGTTCCAAAAACCTATTATCGTTAATAAAAACCCAAATGCAAAAAAATAGAGCCAATCCTGAGTCGCGAGCTTAAAAAGCAGCTTATACTCAATGATTGGAGCGCCGACAGGTGTCAGTATTGCGTTTTGCCTGTCAATATTAATTTGCCTTATCTCAAACGCATGAAGCTGCTTTGCTGTCGGCTTGCCTGTCGCAGCAGTGTACTTTATGTCGGAGTCGAGCAACATTTGATCGAAATGAGCGTTCGTCTTACCTTGTACGTAAGCTAATGACTTGTCGCCCCAGGTGTTCACAGAATCAAGCGGCCAGTAGAGACTAGCAGCCATAATAATCAATCCTACAATAGCTAAAAACTTGTAAAGGTTGTCCGTCGGTGGTGTCAGAGTGCTCATATTGCCTCGCTTGCTAACAATGTTCATCTCGACACTGCGGGAGCAATCGGTATTCCGGCAAGCGGCAGCAAAATTAGTTGCGCATCGTGGGTAAAAGCCGTCACGGAGGGGTGTTCAAATGACACAAACAGTAAGCGATAACGATCCGTTCGATCTGAACCGATTCGTCGACGCACAAAAGTCGGTGTACGAGACGGCGCTTTCCGAGTTGAGGCGGGGGCGGAAGACGAGCCATTGGATGTGGTTTATTTTTCCGCAGGTGGCGGGGCTGGGGCAGAGCGCGATGTCGCAGCGGTACGCCATCGCCGATCTTGAGGAAGCGACGGCTTATCTAGCTCATCCCGTATTGGGAGCGCGGCTTCGGGCGTGCGCGGAAGTGGTGCTGACGGTGGAAGGGCGGAGCGCGTCGGCGATCTTCGGCTCGCCCGATGACATGAAGCTGCAATCGTCGATGACGCTGTTCGCGCGGGCTGATGGGAACGGCTCGGTGTTTGGGAAGGTGCTGGAGAAGTATTACGGCAGAGAGACTGACGAAAAGACTATTGCATTGCTGCATCTGAGCAGCTAGTGTGCAATGAGAGAATCGGAGTGGATTTGTTAGCTGCTTTTACAAACGATTAGCTGCTGACTTGCCTGGCTGGTAAATGGCACACCATTGGAGTCGCCATATTTCGCTTCAATTACGAATCCAGCTAGTGTCAGCAACGCGTCCAACTCCTGCGGAAAAAATATCCGCATATCCAGCTCACGCTCACTCAGCAATACTCCGTTTCGGCGATAGCGCCAAACAGCGCGGCTAATTTGCGTGGCTGCGTCGTACCACGCCGTTTGGGTCACGGTGACATTGCCGTGTCCGTCCGGCGCATCGTACTCGGCGATAGGGTACTCCTCGTTGGAAGGGCGCGTGAGCAGCGCGAGTGACGGATTGAACATGTGAACGACAAACCGCCCTTTCGCGTTCAGATGCCGTTTTGTGCTGACTAAGCATCCCTGAATATCGCTCAGGGTGTGGAGATGGCCTAATGAGTTGTTTGGAAGGAAAATGACGTCGAATTTTTCGTCCAGCATGAAGGCGCGGATATCAGCCTCGACGAAAATCGGCTGCGCGCCAACTTGCGCTGCCTTTTCACGAGCAACGGCCAGCATAGCCGGACTATTATCAATGCCGACAATTTTAATCCCCGCTTCCGCAAGTGGAATGGTGAGCCGCCCGGTGCCGCAGGCAAGTTCCAGCATGGAGCCACCTGTTTCAGGCAATTGCGAGCGGTAGAAAGCCGCTTCTGCCACTGTGGCCTGTCCCATGCCGAGCGCGTCATACTCCCAGCCGTTGTCATAGATCGTGAGCATCAGCATCCTCTGACACAGCGGAGCTACTCTGCTTATGTCTTATGCCGGACGTGCAGGATGTCGCCGTCTTTGACCATGTACTCCTTGCCTTCCAGGCGGAGCTTGCCGGCTTGCTTGGCGGCGTCCCAGGTTTTGGCGGCGATGAGGTCGTCGAAGGCGAGGACTTCGGCGCGGATGAAGCCTCGGGCGAGGTCGGAGTGGATTCGTCCGGCGGCGGTGACGGCGTTCGCGCCAAGCGGGATAGTCCAGGCGCGGACTTCGTCCTCGCCAACGGTGAAGAACGAGGTGAGCCCAAGGGCGGCGTAGGCGGCACGGATCAGGCGGCCTCGGGCGGCCTCCTGGATGCCAAGGGCTTCGAGGTAGTCCGCCTGCTCGGCTTCGGGCAGCTCGGCAACTTCGCGCTCGGCGAGGGCGCACAAGGCGATCATCTGGGTGCCGCTGGCTTCGCACTCGGCTTTTAGGGGCGCGAGCAGCGGGAGGTTTTCGCCTTCGGCCAGGTCACTCTCGCCGATGTTGGCGGCGACGATTACCGGCTTGAACGTTAAGAAATCGAAGTTGCGGATGATGCGCCGCTCGTCGTCGGTGAGGTCGAGCGTGCGGAGGGGCTTGAACTCTTCCAGAGTGTCCTTGAGCTTGAGCAGGACTTCGCGCTCGATCTCCTCGGGCGGGGCGGAGCCGCCGGATTTGCGGGTGGCGAGCTGCTTTTTGATGCGCTCCAAGCGGCCTTCGATCACGCCTAAGTCAGCGAGCAGAAACTCCTCGGCGACGGCGTTCAATTCTTTAAGGGGATCGGGGGCGTCGGGCAGGGACGGCGACTCAAAGGCGCGGATCACGTGGACAATGGCGTCCACCGAGCGGATGCCGACGAAGAAGTCGCTGCCGAACTTCTGGGTCGCGGCTCCGCCGCCCTGGGCCTGTCCGGTGCCGACCTGCGCCGCGCCGTCGGTGAACTCGATGGTGGCCGCTGTCCGCTTTTTAGGGCTGAATAGCTCGATGGCGAAATCGTAGCGGGAATCGGGGACCGGCACGACCGCGACCAATGCGCTGGAGCCGCCGCCCGCCGGGCTGCCTTCGCCGCGTGTCAGGGCGTAAAAAAGAGTCGTCTTCCCCGCTCCGGGAAGGCCGATGAGTCCTACTTTCAAGTGTCGTTGCTCCTCGCTGAAAAACTGGTGACGGACACGCGAAACGCGAGCCGATAATAGTGATTATGGCACTATGCCGCGCGATCGCCGCATTTCGATCAGCGCGGCAGCCGTAAGCCGAAAAGTTTGCCGCGTTTTCTAAGTTTTTCTCACGGAAACGGGTAGATACGACGGTGCATCTTCCGGGCGCGGCAAATCGTAAAAGCGGCGCGGAATATTATTTGTACAAAATGGCTTCGCGCTGAAACTTAAGCCGCGCGGCTATTGTCTTAACGGTGACACATTCTCCTGATTATTGCCGGGTTTTGCGGTGGCGCCGCACATCCATGACGCACGATACGACCGCTCTGCCGGGACAATCGAATACCCCGCTTTCCCAGCGCCGCCGTATCGCACGGGTTGCCTACGCTCTTGCGCTTGCGCCTGCTCTCTTGTGTTTCGCGCCGGCAGCTGCTCACGCGGATAGTGGCAGCGGCGACCCGAACATTGTCTCCTCGCCGCTTGCCTCCGAGATTGCGTCGTTTAATGCACGGCGGCTAAACTTTGGGGCGCGCCTGAATACGGATATACGCGATGATGGCAGCTTAATCTCTCCGGCGCGGACCACGCTCAATTTTGGCTTTGAAGTGCGTCCCAGCCTGCCGATTCTTGACGGCGCGCTGGAATTGGGGTCGAAGCCTCAGCCGCAGTCGCGCGGAGCTAGGCTGCTGCAATACGACCTGATGAGCAGTGCCAGGGATGACGCCGGAGCGGTGTCGCCTACTTTGTCAGCGGTGGCCGCTCTGCCTTCAAGCGTCTCAAGCTCCGGGCCTGCGTCTGCTTCAACTGCCGCGCCTGCGGCGACTCCCGCCAGCGGAGCGGGTGACGCGCGCCATGAGAGCTTTACTCTCGGCGGGCAGATGTTTTTGTCGAGTGCATCCGCCGCGCCGGTAGCCGCATCCCCAGGCTTGAATATGGCGTCGGGCGCGAGTTCTAACGCTTCCGCGCCGGGATTTTTAGGCGAGGACGCGGCTCATGAGGCTTATAACCAGAACCTCGCGTATACCGGAAACAACGTCAGCCTAACGGCGTCCATCGCTAAAATCGGACGCAACTTCGCCGACGACGGGCTTTATACCCCTACCCTGGGGGGCAGCGACCAGACGAACGACGCTGCCGCGAGCGGGCTGATGAACCGTCGGGGCCAGAACGAGCAGACCATGGGGCTGAACCTCGGCGCGGCGCAGCGGACGGGGCAGTTTACGTTCAACAAGGACGATTTGACCGATAAGGTAAACGATCATCGCACCAGCTCGCAGTCGCTCGGCTACACGTGGGGCAGTCTCAGCAAAACGCAATTCTCGTTTCTCAGCAGCAGTTCGCGCGATTTGATTGGGCACAGCCACAACGACAATCAGGCGTTCGCGCTGAACCAGGCGCTGGGCAAAACGCTTTCATTGCAGATGGGGCACGTGATCCAGAGCCAGGGCGCGGCGGGCGCGCTAAAATCGACGACCGACAATCTGCACATGGCGTTGTCGCCCGATAAGCGGATGGGGCTCGGCGGGGATTTTATCGAGAAGATAGCAAACGATACGTTCGGCGGCAGCGACCGGGCGATGAATTTCAACCTGCACCGGACGATGGGCGGCCTCACGCTCGGCGTTCTGTACGGCGACGAGCAGCGCAAATCGGTCGGGTCGCTGGGCGCGAAGGCTTCGGCGGCGTCGATCCATACGCTTGGCTATAGCGCGAGCAAGCAGATCAGCAAAGTGTTTTTGGTGGATACCAACTGGCAGGCCGTGGGCGATTCCAGCCAGTCCAAAGGGCGCCGCCATCTGGCGACGGAAACGACGCATTTCAGCTACAACCCGTTTAAGACAGTCACGCTGCTGGACCAGTACACCACGAGCAACGGGATCAACAACCGGCTGATGAGCGCCAATTACGCGCTGCCGATAAAGGTGCTTGCTCCGCTCGGCTTCGGAGCGGTGATAGTGAGCGCAACCAACACCCAGACGAGCGGGACTAACTGCGAGATGAACCAGGCATCGACGCAGACGCAGAAGCTGGCGCTCGATACCACCCTGCCCCGGCGGGTCGGGCTGGCGGGATTGCTGCCGAGCTTTCTCGGGGGCGACACCACCGTTCATATCGAATTCGGCACGGCGCGGATCGATGATTTCAAAAACTCCAGCGGGCAGCTCTCGCACGGCGAGAATGCCAATGTCCAGGGCATGAAATTCGGCGGGTCGCTCGCCTTTTGGAAGGCCGCGCATTGGGGCTATGGCTACGCGCTGCAAACTCCCACTAACGCGGGCGCAACGACGAAGCTGCCCGACGCGCACGAGTACGATTTCTCGGCTCCGATCAGCAAGCTCACGATGACAGTGTACGACCACGACCAGATCGACCAGGGCGGCGGCAACTACAAGCACGCCACCGACCGGCACCTCTCGCTCGGCGGCGCGCTGACCAGCACGCTCAATCTGACTTTCGACACCGGCGAGAGCCGCGACTACACGCTCTCGAACCCCAGCCACACGCACATGATGGGCATTCACCTGTCCGGCAAGCACGGCGCGCTGCAGAACCTCGATTTCAAGCTCCAGCGCCAGCTCGAATCCGAGACCCACAACGGCCGCAACAACCAGACCGTGTACGGCCTCAACTTCAACCTCCCCAAAACCGACACCCGCCACCTCAGCCTCAACTGCGCCGTCACCGACAACAAGTACATCAACCGCCCCGCCTCGACCGGGAAGATGACGGCCACGGTAGGGTTCGATTTCGCGCAGCAGTTTTAGTGTTCTAACATACAAACTCAATCTGTGCAACGGCGGGTATAATTTACGACAATTACGTAATAGTTACCCCCCCCCAATACATTAAGAATAAAATGTCATCCTTATCGCTTCCTGTAATAGGATTAGCGTTCATGTTTTTAGTTCCTGGCTATATCATGAATGCTATTGTCACCTCTATAAATCCTAGGCGCACTGAAGAAAAAGAGTTACTATTCTTACGTTTTTTATCTTTTAGTGCTTTAAACCTTATAATTGCTATGCCCTTCTTAAGGTTCTTTCACGAAATACATAGTGTAAATGACATCAAGTGGTGGCATCCAATATTAAGTGCTGCTTTACTTTTTGTGACACCTACCATCTTAGGGATAATAATATCTAAATTAGATGAAAGCAGCACATATTCAAATGCGCTCAACAAATTTGGATTGGTTCCACTTCATAGTTCACCAACAGCATGGAATACAATATTCAAGTCAATGCGTGGAAAAAATCCATACGTAGTGATCGAAATTGTAGGTGGTGGAAAGGTAGGTGGTTGGCTAGGCCCAAAATCATGCGCCTCAACAGATGACTCAGTTAGAGACATCTACTTAGAAAAAGCTTTTGAAGTTGGCCCAAGCGGATGGTCGCAACTACCTAGAACTATGGGTATATTAATAGAAGCAAGTCAAATTGTTAGCATGACTTTCTACGGGGACAACTAAGCTGAACGAAAGATAACGTATTATGAGCAACAGCGATGACCAAGTGCCTCAAAACATTAGTGACATTGTTCATTTGGGTGAAGATAGTTGGACATCTGGCAACTTTATCAAATCATTTGACATGGATGGGAATACAAACGCATCCCATGGAATGAATTCTGATAATACAAATTCAGGTGGTAACAATCCTCCTAGTACGGGTTCTGGAATTACATGGACTGTCCAACCTACAACGGTCAGTAGTTCTTCTGACCAATCAACTGGCAGCGAAACTCCTGCACAAGTAACTACACCAACTCAGACAGACGATAGTTAGCAGAGATGAAGCTGTGTTTCAACCTTACTTCAACTGGAACTATGGCGCACCGGATTACCCGAGACTATTCGTCGGCTAATGGCTGCTTATAATGGGCTTTGGCGTTGTCGTAGCTTTAGTCATCGGTACAACGCTAAGAGTCTCTATCAAAACCCACTCAAATTCTTCAGAACGAGGCGAAATGATTGGCTCAGGATGGCAATTTGAGCGTGAAAGACACCAAGCAAGCTGTCGTACAATACTGGTATTGTTAGAGGCGCTAAGTCAACATACAGCTAACTGCGATTTGCTTGTACTTACCGTCGAAGGCAATATTCGGATCACTGAAGTAATAGTGGCTAATTAAGTATCCAGCGCAAGCTACCAGATCATTTCCTGAAAATTGCTCAGTCATTATACTAAATATTTTCAATATAATTCTACGTTTGTTCAAGACGACGAACACATGCCCAGATAGGGTGTTGACTCGATATTCTATTAAGGAAAGTGCTAGGTCTTTGTGGTAATGAAATAAGATTGTTTTTGATGTTGCGGTCTGGATTTGTTTTGATATACTCATGAACAATCTGAGGTGGTTCTGGTGGGCAAACCTCGACATTTGCTTTCTCGCTACTAAAACTATCTTGAACGTAGAAGTAAGCTAAATTAGTCTTGATTAGGTTAATGACTACTTCACGACTTAGCTCCCAATGCTCATCTGAGTTGCCAACATCCATAATGTGCTCATAGCGACTTTCTGGATCAGGCTTAACTATATAAGTAATTCTAAATTGTGGCGTTTCTGAAAAGGACATTTATTATCTGGCCTCCATAAAGATAAATGGGATCATATGTTCGTTGTTTGTAGTATGTCCCCTGTCCTCTTTTAATAAAAATTTAAGTATAATGAATTTTATACTCCGTCATACTGGGAGTAGCCTTGCTTGTTCCAGTAGTCTTCGGGGGTGTTGACGTGGTAGCTGATTTTTGTGATGGCTTTGATGTTTTTTAGGCCGAGCTTCATCGGGGCGACGAGGCGCAGAGGCGCGCCGTGGTCGAGGTTGAGGGGTTGCCCGCTTTGCGTGGTGGCGAGCAGGGTTTGGAGGTTGCGGGCGGTGGGCAAATCGACGGCGACGTAATATGGGTCGGAGATGGGGTTGCCGTCGTCGTCGGTGCCGAGATTGACGCTGGAGTCGAGACGGGCCCAGCGGGCTTCCGGGTGCGGCGGATAGGCGGCGAGCAGGTCGGCGAAGCGCAGGCCGCCCCACCAAGCGATGGCGCGCCAGCCTTCCACGCAGGTGAGCTGCGTGACCTGCTCGTGGTAGCCGTGCTTGTCGATTAAATTCTCAATGCCTTTTGCGCTCAGACGCTCCGGCTTGCCCGACGCGAGGCCGGTCAAAGTCAAACGCCAGTCGTTCAAGTAGTCGCCGTCGGGCGTGGGACCGTTGTAGTTGTTGATGAGCTCGGCGGGCGATTGCGCGAGCTTTTTGTCGAAGGTCGGCACGCGTCGGTTCTGCGAGTAGAGGGCAGCGGCGACAGCATCGTCGAAGGCGATGGATTTATCGAGGATGCGGTTCTTGCGCGCGGTATCGTGGGCGTGCTTGAGGCCGAGGCGATGGAGGACGTCCTCGGGCAGGCTATAGAGAAGTCCCGCGCCGGTGAGGGCCGCGCCCGCGCCGAGCAGCAGGAAATCGCGGCGGGTCTGGGCGCGCAGGGAGCGGGACGGGCGAGTGAACGGCTCCGGGTCGCGCTCATCCAGCGATTCTTTTAACCGGTCGGCGAAGGAGACCTGCTCGATTTTGCTCTTCGGCGCTTCGGGCTTGTTATTTGCCATTGCTTGCTTTAACCTCCCCCGGCGCGTGGACGGTTCCCGTCCGCTCGGACCAGCCGACCACCATCGAGCGCAGGGTGTCCCAGCCGTCGGCGAACACTAGAACGACGTGCGGGATGGTAAACAGGACGAAAAACCAGAGCAGGGCGAAGTGCCAGATGCGAGCCCATTGGTAACCGCCGAATAAAGCAGTCAGCCACCAGAGCTGAGTCGGCTTGTGGATCGCCCATCCGGTGAGGGAAACTAGGATGCCGGCCAGCACCACACTGCCGTATGCTCCGCGCTGGAGGGCGTTGTATTTTGCGGTGATTTCCGGATGCTTCCACTCGCGGCGCAGGATTTTGGCGAATATAAATCCGGCGTAGTAGCGCGCCATTTGAAACGTCTCGCCGATCATGCCGGGGCGCGGCAGCAGGGCGCGCCAGCTGCCGCTGCGGAACGTGCCGATCAGATAGACCACGCCCAGCAGCATGAACGGGTAGGCGAACAGCCAGTGGAGTCGTAGCGCGTTCGCCAACTCGCCGGTTCCTAAAGCGAAGTGGTCGTAGAACCAGTCGGTGGGCGTTTGGTAGTGGTGCAGGAACCAGACATGGCGGCAGACCCAGGCGCCGAAATCGGCGAAATAATCCTCGTTGCCGGTGACCGGGTTCGCGCGGTGCTTGAAGACCGGCGCGGACCAGTAAATGGATAGGCCGGATAAAATCAGGCCCAGCATCAGCGGCAGTGTCAGCCAGTGCGCGAGCCGTACCAGCCAGTGGTGCTTGACCACGACCAGGCGAGTCTCGCGCGATGACGCGGCGGGGGCCGCGACTGCGCCGCTTTGAAAAGGAATGTCCTGCGCTGCCGGTGTGGTCATATCCAATGTATACCGCTCAAATTATCACAATAGTGTCTCCTGAAGAAGTATTGTGATCGACGGCTTAGAGAATCACAACGCCTGCGGGCTTGCCACGCACGGCAATAGCGGCGGCGTATTCGGGATCGCCGGTGTCGATGTCCTGCATCGTCCAGCGGGACACTTCTTCCTGGCCGCCGGGCATCTCGCGCAGGCAGGCGCAGGGATCGCCCTCGTGGAACACCTCGTATTTGTCGATGCCGTACTGGCCCATTCCGTGGCCTAAAGCCTTAATCAGCGCTTCCTTGCGCGTCCAGCAGGTATAGAAAGCGTCGATGCGCTGATGCGGCGGGAGGGCGCGAATCCGGGCGGCTTCCTTGGGAGCGAAGAAACGGTCAGCCAAAATTTGCAGGTCGTCGCAGTCCAGGCGCTCCTCGATATCGATTCCGAGACATTCAAACGCGCCCAGAGCGATGAGGCAGAGATCGCCGCTGTGCGAGATATTGAATGTAATCGGCTCGGCGGCTCCTAGAGAATGCGCTTGGCTCTTAACGAGGCGTGGCTTGCCGCATTCGCTATACTCGATGCGCACCTGCTCCGGCGGGCACCCGATGGCTTCGCCAAGCGCGTCGCGGGCGGCGAGGCGGCACTGCGCGAAGCGGGCGGCGTCGCCGGCGTAAGGGTAGCGCTCGGCGCGGGCGCGCTCATCGGGTGAGAGAATGCTGATCCGCTCGCGCCAGACGGCGCTTTCCGCATCCAGCGCGATCCGCAGCACAAAAACTTTCCCGGCGGAAAGCTGATCAAGCTTCGGGCCGGGAGGGTTGTTTAGAACTTGCATATTATCGAATATTAACGCAGAATTACCGCTTTCGGTTCGTTCCAGCGTCTTAGGCGCAAAAAATTAGCGCGGCAGAGGCGGCAGCTCGGCCTGATGCAAGCACCATTGGAGAATCCATGGCCACTCGCCATAGCCCCAGTAAGGGCTGATATGGCCGGCGCCTTCCAGCTTGTAGAGCGTCACTCCGAGCCGCTTGGCGTAGGCGTCGGTCTGCTCGTAGGTGGCGTAGTCGTCGTTGTCCGAGGCGATGATCGCGGTTTCGCCAGCGGCGGCACGCACGCCGCTCTCGCTGAGCGGCGGCGGAAAGAAAGCGGGCACTCCCGGAGGGGCGTCGAGCGGCGGGATCTCCGGAATCACATACGGCGGCGCGACCAGCAGCACGCGCTCGGCCAGCAGATCGCCCTCCGACGAAGCCGCGAGATGCATCCAGGAAATCGCGCCCAGGCTATGCGCCACGACGGTGAGCCGCGATTTATCCGCGATGCCGCCCAGCGCCTGGCGGATCTCGCTTAGCCACGCTTCGGGCACGGGGTACATCGGGTTCGGCATTTTGGGGGCATGCACTTCGACGCCTGCTTCCGATAAGCCGCGCGCCAGATGCTCCTGCCAGTGCTCCGGCTTGTTGCCGCCCCACCCGTGCAAAATCAAAACCGGGCCGGATGGTGTAGGATTAGTCATTTTGGGATTGCTCTCCGTTCTTGGTTGCTTATACCCAGGCTGGGGAACCCATCCGTCGCTTCGCGCCACCTTCCCTGGAGGGAAGGAAAAGTTTACGGCTGGGTTCTTAGCCAACTAATAAGCGTTCTCTTATACTCTTTTCCTACAAAGGGTTGAGGGAAAGTCGTTGGAACTCCCCCTCCTTTACCAAGGAGGGGTTGGGGGCGGTCCGGTTTAGCGAGGCGTTTTGTGCTTGGCGTACCTCCCCTTAATCCCTCCTTGGTAAAGGAGGGGAAACCAGATGGCAGTTGTTGGGGACATTTTCTGAAAGTTTTGTCGGGGAGGTGGTGTGCTAGCGGCGGATGGGTTCCGGCGTCGACTGAACGTTTCGGCTAGTTTGGGTACGATTGTGGCACTCTGATTTAGGAGGCGTAGGAATGCAAAGCGCACTTATCAATTATGTTTCAAATCGCGGCACACGAAAAGCTGCGACGTATCTGAAGGCTGTTTCGTTTGCGGCGGTTTTGCTGGCGCTGGTTTGCGCGGGCATTGGGCGGCCAGCGTCTGCCCAGGCGAAGATTGCAGCTGGGAGCGGGCTTGAGGCGGCTGCGCTGCCGGAGGTGCAGACGGCGGACGGGATCGTGCAGGGGGCGGTGGATTCGAGCGGGATTCGCTCGTTCAAAGGGATTCCTTACGCGCAGCCACCGATCAATAATTTGCGCTGGCGAGAGCCGCAGCCGGTGACGAGGTGGGACTACGTGCGTCCCGCCGCAGAGTTTGCCCTGCGCCCGATGCAGTTGCATTCGTTCCCAGACCAGCTCTTCCGGTCGGTGGGGATGAGCGAAGACTGCTTGTACCTGAACGTTTGGACTCCGGCCACATCGTCTAAGGAGCATCTGCCGGTACTGGTGTATTTCTACGGCGGCGGCTTTACCACCGGCTCCGGCGACGAGACCCGCTACGACGGCGCGAGCATGGCGCGTCACGGGATGGTGATGGTGACCCTGAACTACCGGCTCGGCGTATTCGGGTTTATGGCGCATCCTGAGCTGACCAAGGAGTCGCCCAGCCACGCGAGCGGCAACTACGGCCTGCTCGACCAGGTGGCCGCGCTGAAATGGGTGCGGGCCAATATCGCGCAGTTCGGGGGCGATCCCAAGCGGGTGACGATCGGCGGCGAGAGCGCGGGCTCGTTCTCGGTGAGCCTGCTGATGGCCTCGCCGCTGTCGAAGGGCTTGTTCGCGCAGGCCAGCGGCGAAAGCGGCTCGATGTTGGGGACGCATCCTACCGAGTCTCTCGCCGACGCTGAGCAAGCCGGGGCGGCGTTCGCCAATGCGATCGGAGCGCCGTCGCTGGCAACCTTGCGCACGATTCCCGCCGAACAGCTGCTGCAGCTCGCCGGCGAAAAGCTGTTTCAGGTGGACGGTGAAAAGCAGGCTCCGGATTTTGGACCTATCGTCGACGGCGTTATGCTTCCGGCCCAGCCGTCGACTATTTACAACACCGGCCAAGAGGCGCATGTCCCGCTGCTGGCGGGATGGAACTCAGCGGAAGTCGGCCCTGATTCCGTGCTCGAGGGTGAGCAGCCTTCGCCAACAGCGCTCGATGCGAACATAGCCCGCTTGTACGGATCTAACGCTCCCCAGGTACAGGCCGTTTATCCATCATCCACGCCGGAGGATGCCGATCTGGCGGCGCGCGATCTGGCGTCCGACCGGTTTATCGCCTACAGCACCTGGAATTGGATCGACACGCAGGAGCGCACCGGCGGGAACAATCCGGTCTACCGCTATATTTACGCGCATCCTCTGCCGCCGCCCATTCCAATGTACACTCCCCAACTCCCGGAATCAAATCCCGCGCCCGTGCCTTCGTTTATCCCGCCGGGCGCGTCGCACGCCTCGGAAATCGCTTACGCGCTGGGCAACTTGAACCTCTACAACTACTACGCCTGGACTCCCGCCGATTATCAAGTGTCGGCCACGATACAGTCGTACTTCGCGAATTTCATTCTCACCGGCAACCCGAACGGCGCGGGTCTACCTCAATGGCCGACGCTGCAAACCCAGCCGCCTCGTGTCATGCGTATCGACGTGACTTCCCAAGCGGTGCCGGAGCAGCATCGGGACCGGTATTTGGCGTTGAAGGCGGTGGCGCGGAAAGAGCATTAGCGGACTCTATCCGGTCTGGGGAACCCATCCGGCCTTTCAGGCCACCTTCCCTGTAGGGAAGGAAATATAAGGTAGTTATATACTTGACGCACTGGAGGTAAGTAGATGCTGTTATTAACAGAAGATACGGATAGTTGCGCCTCTGAATACGAGCCGCCGACCGAAGCTGACAAGGAGCTAGTCAGGGCGATATTCCGCAATCGATTCTACATCGCCCGCTTGCTTGAAGCAACTGATCTCTCGCCCCTGGGAGCAACGCCTGACGCTGCTAGAGACATGGCGGCCAATGAGGCTTTATGGGCTAGAAAGACATCAGACCCTTGTTAGATCGAATGCCAGGGCACCCTTCATGCGGCGGATGTTCGCGTTTATGAGCTAGGTCTAGTGGCTCTACCAGCGATGCAAGGTCTTCAATCGGCGTTCGGAACCACTGCTCACATTGCTTACATTCCCACTGATTAGCGAGCTTGTCTTTGCTTCCGTCTTGGAAAGTAAAAACAAGGTGGTGCCGATCATCAATCTTGTAAACGATGTATTCGCAGTCGGGCTGGACTCTTTCACCGATCAACCGAGATACCATCATCGCTAGACGTTCAGCGTCACTAGCCTTTTGCCGCTTTGCATCTTCTTCTTTCTTTGCTTTTGCCGCCATCGCCCGACCGTACAAGTTGAGTTCCATGCCTGTTACCTCCTTAGTAACCATGCTGACATTCGACGCGCTACCCTGAGATTCCTCCTTGGGGTTGCCGATACTGGTTTTTTGTGCCTATAAAAATAGTGCGCACATATGTACTTATTTACGGAATGTAAAGGGTAAACTAACCGAGCTGAGTGTCGATAAGTGTCAATGGAGCCTATCTGCCGTCAGTTATTAACATCTTTGCGCAAGTATCAACTGCTGGCGTTAATACGCTATAGCGCTTGACACAGATTATAAGGAGCATTCATGAGTGAGCAGGTAACCAAGCGGCCTCGCGCCCCTTACGTTTCTGAGAATGCTATGCGTGATTGGGAACAGTTTAAGACTGGCATGAAAAATATTCTTGCAGTCGATCTCAAGAAGCCGAGGCACTCCGTCGCACAGGAAATCTCAAACGATAAAGCGACCGGAGAGCCAAAAAAATAGCATTAACTAATTAATGCAAACATATGTTCGGATTCGGTATCTTGAACAGTATGCTTAGGGCGAAAACGATGCGACAGACTAGGACAGTAACAGAAGAGCAGATCGATGACATGATTCTCTTGACTCTTTGGTCGGAGTTTCAAAAGAGTCGCGGGGACTCTTCGGTAGGGAGTAGATTAGAGCTGCAAAAGCAGGCGTTTCTACTTGCCTACCCGTTGTTTTGCAATAGAGTTAAGGCGTTAAACCTTAATTTCTACCGATACAATCGTGGGCCTATATCGAATGAGGTGTATAGGGCATGGGAACGACTCGAAAAATGTGGGTTGATTGAAGAAAAGGAACAGTTTGAAGTTACTGCGCGTGGGATTAGACTTGCCAACGATTTTAGGGCCGGGGTCTTGTGTGTAGGTAAAAATCAGTTTTTGTGGGACGAAATACTAGGTGTAGTTGCTGGCTTTTCATCAAAGTCAGTAAGTCAGCTTCTAGAGTGTGTTTACTCAATGGAGTGCGCTGATGCACATACTGGCGAAATTCGGTCTATTAAAGATACGCCTCAATCAACTACGTTAACGCTTGCCCTTGAGCCCGAAGAAGCCCGGTTCACAATCGATGTATCTCCCGGATGGGAAATGACACTTGATCTAATGTTAAATCCAGATGCACTGACAGGCTTAGAGGCTGCAATCAGTGACGTTGACGAAGGGCGGCTGTACAGTATGGATACTCTGTGGAATGGCGTATGAAGGTCAGGTCACCACAGAGTTTGTTAAAAGCGTCAAAAAGCTTCACAAGAATCAACTGAAGGTTGTTTTGGATGCCCTTCTAGAAAACCCGTATTCCGAGGAGTTGAAGTCTCATCAACTCTGGGGCGACTGGGCTGGCTTCAGAGGTGCCAATTTCGACGAAGTAAACCGAATAGTGTTTCGTGTTTGTGAAGAATGCATTATCCAAAAGCATTATGAAAACTTTCCAAAAGGATGTTGCAAATGCGACCCCAATGGTGAGCCGCCTCAAAAGGTGATTTTTGTAGATTTCGGCAACTACCATGCTAGCGCAGGTCCAAGAAAACGGCTTAGGCCTGCGAATGAGTATGGCATCACGCCCGCAGTTGAAGAAGAGTCCGATGTTTCCTCAGACCTGCCGCCTAGTCCTTATTAATCAGCTCTTTGTAGGTGAGCCGCTTCCCGTTCGCCTCTTTAGCCGCAATCAAGAACCTTCCGCTGTCATCCGTCCCCCGATGGTTGAAGCGGAAGGTTTGTTCGTCTAGGTAGGCATCCAAGTGAGTAACGTCAACCGCAACGTAGGTGCCCTTTATCGTGCGCTTGAGCAAGCTCCAGAAGTTCTCCATGCCGTTCGTGTGGATGATATGCTCTCGGACGTACTCGATAGCATGATCGACAACCATATGCTTGTAGGACTCGTCTAGCCCGCGATAGCTACGGTAAGCGTCCGTCATAATAGCGGAACCAGCCTCAACGTTTTCGCGGATGTTGCTTTGCAGGTTAGCAGCGGAAGTAGTCGGAACAACCTTCGCGCGAACCCCGCCGCCGCGCTCCAGCATTCCAGCAACGGCAACCTTGCCGACGTTTCCGCGCCCTGATTTGAGCTTCTTGGATTCGTGCTTGTTACCCTCCAGACCGCCAATGTAGGTTTCGTCGGCTTCGATTGTGCCAGTCAGCTTTTCGGTTCGCTCCATGCCGTCGGTGAGCAGTTCGCGGATACGGTGCAGCATAAACCAGGCAGTCTTTTGAGTCACGCCGATGGAGCGGGCAAGCTCACAAGAGGAAGTGCCATTCTTGGTTGCCGTTAGAATCCAGATGGCGGGCAGCCACTTGGACAAAGGCAAAGGGGAATCCTCAAAGATCGTTCCGACCTTGACTGAGAACTGCTTTTTGCAGCCTTTGCAGTTCCAAATACGGCGTGTCTTTACGAAGCCATGCTCAACGCTTCCGCAATGAGGGCAAGCAACACCGTTCGACCATCGCATCTCGACCATGAAGTCATGGCAGACTTGCAAATCCGAAAAGTAGTTCACCGCTTCGATTAAGGTAGTAGGAAATTGCGTAATCACATCTTTATTATGGCAGGTAACCGTAAAGATGTCAATGCGTCAAGTATATAATTGCCAAATATAAGATAGCGCTGTATTTTAAGACGGCTTAAAATGGGGGCGTAGACTTTTCCTTCCCTCCAGGGAAGGTGGCCTGAAAGGCCGGATGGGTTCTGCACAGCACTTTACTAAAGTAGTAAAGCCTAACCTAAGCAATCATATGCCGACCTACACTAATCCCGGTCCCATTCGTTATGAGGGCGCGATTTTGCGGGGGCGCGATGCGGCTAATTCTAGCGCGTTTTTGGAGTTCCCGTTCTCCGTGGCGGAGCTGTTCGAGGTGAGGGGGACGGGTGCCGGTGCGGGCTAGCTTCGATGGAGTTCCTTACCTGGTTAGCTTAGTGAAAATGGGCGGGGAGAACCATTTGATTCTGATCCGCAAGAAGATTCGCGAGCAGCTGGGTGAGCGGGACGGCGAATGCGTGACGGTGGTGATCGAGCTGGACGATTCGCCGCGCGTGGTTAAAGCGCCCGCTGACCTGAGCGCCGCGCTCGCGGCAAATAATGAAGCCGAGCGGCGTTGGCCTGAACTCGCCTATTCTCATCGCAGGGAGTACGTTCGCTGGATCGAGGAAGCCAAGCGCGAAGAGACGCGCCGCCTTCGGAGCGGCAAATGCGTGGAGATGGTTGGGCAAGGGCTGAAGCCGGCGTGGTAGACGGACTCGTAGGTAACCGCTCAGGTTGACTCATTGCAAGCGAACTGTTACAGTGTCAATTGAACGTGAGGCGTGTGAACTGCTTGGATTAGGTTAGGAGCCGGTGCGGTAAAGTATCCGGACGATATTGGCTGAAAAGAGGAACTTATGAAAGCAACATCGATGTTGGCTGCGGCGGCGATGAGTGTGAGCGCCCTGGGGTGCCAAATTTCCGGAACGCCCGCCGAGGCGCAGACGAGTGGCCCGGCGTCCGGCTATTACATGATGGCTCCGCTGAACCACGCCGGTAATCCGGTCGCGGTGCTGAGTTCCGCCAACGCGGGCGGCTCGTCGGTGGTTTCGGAAGTGAAAACCAACGCGCCGTCCGAATACTGGCTGTTGAAGCAGCAGGGCAACGGCTCCTACAAGGTGTATGCCTATAGTGCAAAGAACTCGCTGCAGATGCTGGATCTGTCGAGCGCGTCGTCGAGCACGCCGCTCGCGGTAACCGGCGAGGACGACGTCGTCGACGGCACCAGCGACGCCACGCAGCGGTGGTCGATCGTGCCGGTCACCGGCGGCTACCAAATTCTGCCTTACAACGACAAAGCAAGCGGTACCGCCGTGCTGACAATGCATTCGGCGGTCGCTCCGGCCACTTACGGCACGCTGCAAATGGAGCCGCCCGTCAACGGGCGCAACCAGACGTTCGCTCTGACTGCCGTGGCGTCGCCGCCGGTGCTGTTCAACCCGAAAAAGGGCATTCCCACCGGCAGCGCCGGCTTGGACAAGGGCGCGGTCTCGATGCATTGCTCCTGGACTTATAATTGGAGCACCACCAAAGACAGTGGGCTTGCATCCAGTATCGAGTTCGTCCCGATGGTTTGGGGATGGAACGGCGACACGAATATCGGCAACGAAGTGTTAGCGCAAAACCCCAACATGAAGGAAGTGCTCGGCTACAACGAGCCGGACGAGCCGAATTCGGTGGGCGGGTCGGACATGACGGTGGACAACGCCTTGCAGGGATTTCAGTATATTTCGGCGCTGAAGAGCGATGGGATTACTATCGGCGGCCCGGCTTGCGCGGTCGATACCGACGACTGGATGTCGTCGTTTATGAGCCAGGCGACCGCCGCGCCGTACTCATACAATATCGACTTTATCGGCTTCCACGATTACGCGGGCGAAAGCAACGTCTACGACGCGGCTTACGGCTACTTGGGATTCTTGGACGCGGTCTACAAGCAGTACAACCTGCCGATCTGGGCCACGGAGTTCGCGCCGACCAACTTGGCTCCGTCGGACGTGCCCACGTTTATCCGGATCGTCTGTCAGGGCTTGGAGAGCCGCAGCTATGTCGTGCGCTACTCGATGTTTACCAGCGAAGCGCCTGCCGCATCGGGGATGGGCGACTCGGCTCTAGTAAATTCGGACGGCTCGCTGACTGCCGCCGGGAATTTGTACGCCCGGATGTAGAAAGAGTGCTTTAACTCCCCTCCATTTTATGGAGGGGTTGGGGGAGGTCTGGGCCGTCCGAGAGTGTGTTTTGTTTAGACCATCAAGCAAGCATTTTAGGCCACACCGATAAGCATTCCAGACCTCCCCCAGCCCCTCCATAAAATGGAGGGGAGTTCAAGTAGCTTTTGCCTACACCCTTGCAGTAGCGCCCGCACGGAACTTTCCGGCGGGCGCTTTTCGTTATAAGGTAAACTGATCGCTGATGTGCCCGGTTATTTATGCCGCCGCGCTTCATTCGACTTCGGTTCGACTGGTCTCTCCTCAACTCCCTTGTAAGCTCAAAGCATGCTCGTCGCGCGGTGGAAAACCTCGGTACGAGCGCGATGGATTGCCTTCGCGCTCGCGGCCGTTTTTATATGGATTTGCACCGGCGGAACGCTTCGGCATTCCGACGACTGCGCAAGCTGCGCCGCAATCGTGTCGCAATCCACGCACTCCGCGCCGTTTAGCCATGCGAGTCTTCACCGCTCCCGGTGCGACAAAGACGCCAACAGTGTCTGCGCCGCGTGCCAGTGGATTCAAGTCGCCCGCGACCTTCCCGCAGACTATAGCTTGAGCGTTGAATTATCGGCAGTGGCCTATGCGGCGTTCGCACCCACGCTGCCGGGGCTGCCGTCCGTCCGCGCCGTGCGCCATGCCTCTTTGCGCGCGCCGCCTATGGCAGTCGTGTGAGTTTCCCCGGAACCCATCCGGCCTTTCAGGCCACCTTCCCTGCAGGGAAGGAAATATAAGATGGCGTCGTGCTGCAAGCGTGTTAGAACCCAGCCGTAGACTTTTCCTTCCCTCCAGGGAAGGTGGCCTGAAAGGCAGGATGGGTTTCCGCGCTGCATGAATTTACCAAAAGATTTGATCTTGGAGGCTATGCCATGTCTGGCATACGAAGAAAGCGAAAGAGCGGGCGCGAGCATGCCGGGCGCAAAGCCAATGCCGCCGCCTTTCTGCTCCCCGGCCTGCTGATGCCGATGACTGCATCAGCGGCCAATGCGCAAACCGGCGCTCCCGCAAGCGGGAGCATCCCATCGACTAATTCATCGGCCAGCCCCGCGCCGGCGTCAGCTTCAGCTGCGGCTGCGGCTGCGGCTGCGGTCGTGCCGATTACCAGCGCGGTGACATCCCCGCCGCTGTCGGCGTCGGCCACCGGGCCGGGTACGCCGAACGGCGCGGCGGCTGCGAAGCAGAGCGTCACCACCAGCACGACTACGGCGGGGACGGATATTTTCACGCCGTCGAAAGCGCCGATTATTCGCCTGCTGATCCACGCGCCGCTGCGGTCGGCGGCGAGCCATACCAATACCGACACCACGGTGATCTCGTCGAACGCTATCGAAAAGCAGCCGGGCGTGACTAACTTCGAGCAGGTGATCGCGCAGAGCGTGCCGGGGGTAGCGTCGGCGGCGGTGGGCGAGATTCATATCCGCGGCTCGCACGGGCAGTACTCGTACTTTTTGGACGGCGCGCCGCTGCCTGCGGACGTTTCCGGCTCGGTGAGCGACCTCATCAACCCAAAGGATATCGAGACGCTGCGGGTTTATACCGGCGGTTTTCCGCTCAACTACGGCGGACAACTCGCGGCGATCTTCGACGTCACGGCGAAATCCGGCACGGTCGGCGCGCCGAAGGGGTTTTTGCAATCCTACGCCCAGGGGTATTCCACGTATCAAAATACCGTGGAAGCGGGAGGCTCGGATAAGGATTTGTCGTATTTCGTCTCGGGCGTGCGCGTTTCTACCGAGACCGATATCAGTCCGGTGGCGCAGACTCCGCTGAACGACGACGGCAATTCCAGCGTGGCGTTCGGCAAGTTCGACTACCAGAGCGGCGCCAACGACCGGATTACGCTGGATACCGCTTACAACTCGGCGACCGTGGATATCCCGAACACGCCGGACCGGCAGGCGGTGGGGCAGAGCGACAGCCAGAACGAGGACGGCGATTTCGCCAACCTGATTTGGCGGCATTCACATGGGCCGAACGTCACCCACCTGGTGCTGTACTCGCATACCTCGCACCTGATCTACAACCCGTCGGCGGGAGATTTGCTGACTTCGTCCAGCGAGCCGACGCTTCAGGATGTCGCCTCTACCTCGGAAAATCAAACGGCGTCTTATGTCGGCCTTCGCCTCGATCAGTCGTCGGTGTTCGCCAAGGGGCATACGCTCGGCTACGGCTTCGACGTGGACAATGTCAATGTTAAGCAGCAATTCGCGGTAAAGGAGTTCGACGCCGACAGCAACCCGGATAATTTCACCGACAACGCGAGAATCAACGGCGGCGACCGGAGCGCATACGTTCAGGACGATTGGATTCCCGGACGATTCCACGCCAACTACGGCGTCCGCTACGACGAGCACAAGGCGGGCAACGACTCGTTCCAGCTTTCGCCGCGCGTCAATATGTACTATACGGCGGGAAAGCACGACAACTTCCGGGCGTTCTATGACCACTTGTTCCAGCCAGCCGGTATCGAGGACGTGAAAAGCCTCGCCGGGACGGCGTCGGCGAACGCGGGCAGCGGCGCGCTGGGGAACTTCAAGCCCGAAACGGACGACTTTTACCAGGGCGGTTGGACGCACACAATCGGCACGGGCAGCGTCGGGTTCGACGCTTACTACCGCGATGAGAAAAACACCATCGACGACTCGGTGATCGGGAGCACCCAGATCGACTTGCCGGTGAACTTCACCAAGGGCTACGCGCGCGGGCTGGAGTTCACTTTGGACGAGACCATCAGCAAGAACTACACGTACTACGCCAACTACGCCCGCTCCTGGGCGCAGGAGGCGGGGCCGATTACCGGAGGACTCGGCATCGGCCAAGATACCAATGGCTATATCTTCGACGACCACGACGAGACCAACTCGGTGTCGTCGGGCCTCAGCTACGGCGCGGGCTCCACCTTCGCCACTCTCGACGCCGAATACGGCTCCGGTTTCCCCTATTACGAGGCCAGCGCCACCAACGACTTCGCCTATGAGCACCGCTCGCCGACCCACCTGATTCTGGACACCGGCATCGGCACCGATATCTTTCGCGGCGGGCAGCTTGCTTTCACCGCCAACAATATTTTCGACCATCCTTTTATCGTCAAGGAAGCCGGGCCGTTTACCGACACGCAGTGGGCGCTCGGGCGGCAATTGGGAGTGAAACTGACGCTGGATTTTTGACCCAGCCGACCCTATCCGGCCTCTCGGCCACCTTCCCTAAAGGGAAGGAAGTCTTTACGGCGTTAAATTCTGGTTACCTTCTAAAAACAGATTTGCTATAGCCGTATTTGGCTGTAGAACATCCCTTCCCTTTAGGGAAGGTGGCCGAGAGGCCGGATAGGGTGGCCGCAGTACACGGAAAGTTTGACTACACATGCATAACATCATCACATTTCTCCACCAGGGCGGCTTTGTCATGTACCCGCTGCTGGCTTGCCTGCTGGTGACAGTCGGCATTATTTTGGAGCGGTGCATTACGTTTCGGCGGATGTCGTCGGCTGACCCGGAAGGGTTGATCGAAGAAGCGCGCGCGAGGTGGGAGCAGACGCACAGCGTCGCGGAAGTCTCCGCGCTGGTGGGCGAGGACAAGACGTTATTTGGCAGAGTGTTCTCGCGGGGCATGAAGAACGCCGACCGCTCCGCCGACGCGATGGATCTGGCGATGTCGCAGGAGGCCAGCAACGAGATCCCGACGCTGGAGAACTACCTGCCTGGTCTCAAAACCATCATCGCTATCGCCCCACTGCTCGGTTTGCTGGGCACGATCGCGGGCATGATCTTCTCGTTTAAGGAAGTCGCCGCTCACGGCCTCGCCTCGCCGACCGCGGTCATGGAAGGCGTCTCGGAGTCGCTGGTTTCCACCGCGACGGGAATCGGCATCGCCGTGTTCGCGCTGATTTTCTACAACTACTTCGGTAGCTTGGTGCGAAAGTTCGTGGAGGACATCGAATATTACGGCGCGGAGCTGACCAACACCATCACCGGAAGGATCGCATAGCCATGCCGATGAAAGTGCGCCGCCCCCGCGAACCGGAAGAAGCGGAAGTGATTATTATCCCGATGATCGACACCATGATGTTTTTGCTGATGGTGTTTATCGTCGCGTCGCTGAGTTTGGCCGTGCAGCAGGGACTACCCGTCAACCTGCCGAAGGCGTCTACTTCGGTGACCCATCAGGCGCAGAATGTCACGCTGACAGTCACCGCCAACTCGCAGCTTTATCTCAACACCGCGCCTATCGCCCTGACGGACGAGACGAACCGCTTGCAATCGCTGAAAGTGGGCGAGAGCACGCTGATTATTATCAACGCCGACCGCTCGGTCACGCACGGGTTGGTCACCGATATAATGGACAACGCCCGAAAAGCCGGGGCGGAGCGGTTCGCGATTGCGACGGCGACGAGTTAGCAGAACCCATCCGGCGCTTTGCGCCACCTTCCCTGTAGGGAAGGAAATATAAGATGGCGCTACAGTTTAGTTCGTTTTCTATCGAGGCGCTGTAGACTTTTCCTTCCCTACAGGGAAGGTGGCGCAAAGCGCCGGATGGGTTCCGTAGAAGCTGACGATAAAATGAGACGAAGACGCAAATCCAACCCGCTGCTGGGCAAGATGATGGGCATCGCGCTGGTCGTGGTGCTGCTGACCGTGCCGCTGCTGGCTTATCTGGCTTCGACTAAGATCGGGAAATCGCGCTATACGCAGGTGTCGATGGTGCAGCTTCCACCGCCGAAGCCGCAGCCTAAGCCTCCGGCGCAGCACAAGGCGCAGCACCATGCGCCGCCGCCTCACCGCGCCGCGCAGGCGCACGCTCCGGCGGCGTCGCGCCCGCTGCCGGTGCATGTGGCCGCCGCAACCACCCCGGCGGCGTCCGGCTCGGGCGACGACAACGCGATCCAAAACGGCACCGGCAACAATATCGGCCAGGTGCCCACCGCTCCGCCGGCGGCACCTGCTGCCGCACCCGCTCCGGCTCCGGCAGCGCCGCCCCCACCCCCGCCGCCTCCGCCCGCTCCCAAGCCCGCGCCCGCACCTCCGCCCGCTCCCGCTCCTGAGCCGGATCAGCCAGCCCAGGTAATCGCCGATACGGAAGTAAAGCCGATGATTCCCGACGAGCTGCAAGGCGCGCCGCTGGATTCCGAGTTCCGCGCGCTGTTTACGGTGCGTGCCGACGGCGACGCCGACGTCAAGATGATCCAAACCACCGGCAGCAACGAGCTCGACCAGCTGGCTCTGCAAGCGGCGCGGCAGTGGAAGTTCAGGCCGGCGGTACATGAGGGGAAAGCGGTGGATTCTTATTTACGGCTGTATGTGGAATTTCAGGTGAGCTAAGGTTTTTCAATACCTGCTTTCTTCTTTGCTGGAACAACTGCATTGTATGCTTCGATAGTCCGGCAATCGGCACGAACATTCGTGCCACGGTGTTTTAGCAACGTCATGAAAACTCTGAATGACGTTGAGTCTGGCGCGACTACTAGTCTTGATACATTGACACCCGCACAGCGTAGTGAGCGCATGGGCCGGGTACGCTCACGCGACACGAAGCCCGAGCTTTTGGTTCGTCGCCTGCTGCACAATCTGGGGTACCGCTACCGTCTTCAAGGGCGAGGGTTGCCAGGGCGTCCCGATATTGTTTTTGGGAAGCGAAAGAAAATCGTGTTTGTGCATGGATGCTTTTGGCATCGGCATGAAGGGTGCGGATTGGCAAGGCTGCCAAAATCTCGGCTGGAATTTTGGCAGCCAAAGTTGGAATCGAATAAATTGCGTGATCAAAATAATCAAGACAAGCTGCAAGCCGCCGGATGGCGGGTCATGATTGTTTGGGAATGCATGCTTGCCGACAAAGTCACTTTGGAGCAGC
>CAXSEA010000022.1:0-25211 GCA_964235675.1 uncultured Armatimonadales bacterium
AAATCCACCGTGTCGTAGCACTGAAGCTGCAATCCCAGCCCCCAGTGCACAGCCGTGACCGATGTCACCAGCGTCTCGTTCTCGTAGCGCAGACGCTTCTGCCAGGCCGGCTCGTGGATCCACGACATCTGGCCGTCCACCCAAACCCCAAAGCGGTTCAGGTGCCCCATCGTGTGGTTTTCCTTACCGACAAAGGGGTAGTACAAATCCCGCATCGTGTAGCGGCTGTCGAAGGTAATGAGGAGATTGCCGTTGGCAATCGGTATATCGCGAGGCATAGCTGGTTTTCGCCTTTGAACTCTAGGAGCGCCCGAATAACTAGTATTATCGGCAGGATACGCGCCAGCTAGAGTATGGACAAAGCGTCGTACGGAGTAGTTCCAAAAATAATCGGCGACATGGCTGCTTCAAGCATCAATTTTGCTGCGTAAGACGCGCTTGCGATGCGGGCCGAAGTCGGAAAATGCGGCTGCTTACACATTTGCAAGCACGCAATAATACTGGTTATACCTTCTAAAGCAGGTTTCCAAGACGCCAGAACGCGCTTTCACTGGTTGTAAGTAACCAGATGCGGCAGTCGATTCCGGATGATTTTTGCAGCTGTCGCGGAGAACAACCCGCTAACGCTCGTATACGGTTTCACCGGGAGGATAGCAAATCAGCTCCACCTGATTACCGTCCGGGTCGGGAAGATAGATACCCTGGGTGCCGTCACGATGGGTGTCGATAGCGATATTCAGCCGCGACGCCACCAGCCTCAACTCGTCCTCGGCGACACGCAAGGCGACATGCGGCGGGTGCTGGGTGGGAGTGACCAAGGCGAGCTTGCCTTGGCCCATTTTCAGAAAAGCCCAGGTCGTATCCTGGTAGAGCACTTCGGCCCCGAAATGCTGCGTATAGAACTGCACCGATTTCGCGATATCGCCGGTTTGAATGGCGACGTGGTCCATCTCGAACGTCATTTCATCTCCAGTGCCGCGCCTAGTTCGGCGCGGCATATCCAAAGTTCGCGGCGCGCCCCTGCTGCAAAACCATGCGCAGCTTGTTCCAGTCAAAGCCGGCGGGATCCGTTTTGCGTCCCGGCGGCAGCGCGATGGAAGCGTGGGAGACGATCCGGCTGTCAGGGATGGGATAAAGCGCCTGAGCCTCCAGGATGATGCGCGCCACGGCCTGGTACTGCGCGACGGGATACGGGTCCAGCCCATCGTTGCGGTTCACCATCTCGATCCCAATACTGTAGTCGTTCACTCCCGCGACCCCGCCCAATGTTGACACGCCCGCATGCCAGGCGCGCGCCTCGACAGGGACCATTTGCACCACGCGGCCATCCTTATCCACCACGAAATGCGCCGACACTTTCGATTCAGGCGTCAGAAACCAGTTGACCGTGGTCTGCAGATTCGGCTGGGCTGTGGAGTGCAAGACGATGCACGTGATCGCTTGTCCGTCGGGCCGCCAGTTGAAATTAGGGGATGCGACAAACGGGTATTCGCGGTCGAGCGGGCTCACCGGCGGCTGTTTTAACAGCAGCGCGGCATGAGCCCGCTCCAGCCGGAGATGCGCCGCGAAAAACGTGGTGAAGCCCAGCAGGAGTATGCCGACTAGCGCGTAACGCGATAGCAACCCTACTCTAACATTCCGACTCGAAATCTCTTTGATCTTTTCCGCCTAGCGAATCAATCTACGGCTCGTTGAGCCGAACTGGCTAAACGGTCTCTGGAGTTCCCAATATCAGCAGGGAAGCCACCGCACCATACGTTACTGAGGCATGGCAGGAACCGATTTTATGCAGCTTATTACAGGAGTTTACCTAATGAATGTTCCGGCTCCTTCAGCCGTTTGCCACGACCGCTTTCGCTATCGCATTCAGCTCTTCGGCAATCACCAAAAAGTATGGCGGCTCTTACCTACTGCCCCGCAGCGTCCTGCCTGTCCATGAGCGCCGAGTACACCTGGGGCAACGACGGCAAAACGTATTCCGACTGCACCGCCACATGCCAGGGTTTGCCGTTGATGAGGTAAACGTTGTTGCGTGGATTTTGCGCCAGCATGCCGTTGATCGCGGCATAGTCGCTCTGCTGCAAATCGCCGGTCAAATCGCTCATGTTGGCATCGTCGGGCTTGAGATTACTGTCATCGATTTGTGGCAGCGTCGCCGGCCAGGGCTGCGATTTCGAGCTTGACGCCGGTGAAAGCCGGATAAAAAACTCGTTGGGATCGGGAAACGCCGCCTGCTTGGGATTGTAATACTGCATGAAGTCGATCGCCGACAACAGAGTCTTGGGCGTATGCGTGCGCGCCTCGTCGATATCCAGGTCGGACGCGGCGGTCAGGGAGCTTAAATCATCGGTTTTGTAGAACGAATCGTTATCGTCGTAGCTATTGAGTGGGCCGCCGACTGTGATTGTCCGCAGTTTGCCGGTGTCGGAACCATCGCCGCTGCCCGTCGCATAGCTTAAAATATAATGAGGTAGCTTGCTGTAGCTGTAGGTGGATTGACCGAGCTTGTCGAGATCGTCCTTATGAAGAGATTTCACGAAAGCATCCAACTGGTCAGGCGTCAACTGAATCACCTTCCAAATTCGATGCCACTCAGTCTTTGTTTCACCCGCGCCCGCGTCGAGGTAGGTTTTCATGACGTCATAGTTGTCGTGCATCGACCGAGCCGGCGACCCCCAATCGTAGAGCACGATGCCGTTGCTATAGACAATCGTCTGCGGCGACGCCACCGGCGATCCGCCTTGCCATAGCGCCTGCGGAAACGATTGCACCGCCAGCACCGCAATCGGTGTCACCTGAGACACATTGAAAACCTGCGTCGTAGTGGTCGCCACCGGAGTTGCCACCGGCGCAAAAACCGCATCGCTTCCCTCCCCTGGGGCAGGCGCAGGCGCGGGTCCAGGCGTCGGCGGAACAGACGGTGTAGAAGCGGGTTGAACCGGGGCCGTGGCGGGGTCGGCACTCGCCGTCATAGCGCCAGACGAGATCAGAGCAAGAGGCAAGCAAAACGTAACCCAAGACCGGAATAGGGATTCGATCATAGGCATCTTAATCACCAAAGCGAATATTTAGGAATCTATAGAATTATACAAGCAGATTGTTAAGGCGTTCAATGACAATACCAAACAACGAAATGCGGAGATTACCGCTAGGCGCTCGATGAGTTGACTACCATCCGCCCGAGTCAAATGAGTCCACATTGATCTAACGAATTGACGGACACTCTTTCAATAGCGTTCGGCTAAACCGGCGTCGATTAATTTCCATCCTCTAGGCTCAAAACTCGAATTCAGGTGCACGTGAAACGCTTTGCCACTAATAAGGTAGACGTCAGACGCAGCATTTTGCCGAAGTTGCGCGCTGATTGCTTGATACGCGTCGTGTTCAATCTCCGCGTCAAACTCACCATCTTTTCCAAGATTTTGCTGCATTGCTTTTTGATCGAATTGCACTTCCGTATCAGGCCACGGTTGAGCCGATGCCGAATCGCCAGGTGCCAGCGGCGTCAAGATAACGTGGTAGTTGTCCGGCGGAACGATCCGCGCAGAAGGCGAATCGAAGCTGGAGAGTGCGTCAATAGCTTTCAAAATTGCCTCTGGATCGCTTGCGCGAGCACGCGCCACCTGAACAGCGGGTATTTCCGCAGCATTGATGTGCACACCCGCTTCTGGTAAGAGCCCAACTGAACGATCTACCGCGTAGAGTGGTCCTCCCACTGTAATCGTGGATACCTTGCCTTTAGACCAATAAGTCAGAAGGCGATGAGGTGCATGACCATAGTTGAAATGCCGCGACTTGTATGCAGGCAAATTTTCATAGCCGATCGCATCCAAAAGTGCGGACAAGCTTTTGGGGTCAAGCAGGACCGTTTTCCACGGCAGATAATTCTCGTGCACGTTTCCAGTTGTCGCGGCAAAATTGCCGGGGTTGAGTGAGTAGGCACTGCGCGACGCTCGCACGACCGAGTCGACGTTGTACCAAACTGTTCCGTCGCTATAGATGACAATGTCAGGGATAGCGTAATAGGACAGCTCAATGAGCTGGTAACTTTCAACTGGCCCCGAAGAGTCGTTCACCGACAACATGACAAGCGGGGTAACGCCAGGCTTGACAACACTTGGATCAAACGTAGTGTCGTCAAGATAGCCTGTAAACGGTTGAATAACCTGCGGATCAGCTAACGCTGTGGATCGCACGCCGAAAAAGCCAAGTACAAAAATTATAATGCCTGTCAAACAGGTACGTACGTAGTTTTGTTTGGTTTGATTCATTTCAATCTTCTTGTCTCGTCAAAAAAGCAGCCTCACCGTATTATACGACGAGGCTGCTTTTAGCACCATCTCTGCATACAGGAACTAGCGGTCGCGGTTGCTGCCGCCGTCCGCCAGGTTTGCCTGAGCCGCCGCGAGGCGGGCGATGGGCACGCGGAACGGGGAGCAGGAGACGTAGTTCAGGCCGATCTTGTGGCAGAAGGCGATGGAGGCGGGCTCGCCGCCGTGCTCGCCGCAGATGCCGAGCTTGATGCCGGGGCGGGTTTTCTTGCCGCGCTCGACGGCAATCTCCATCAGCTGGCCCACGCCATCCTGGTCGATCGACTCGAACGGGTCGCCAGGCAGGATCTTCTGCGCCACATAAGGCTTGAGGAACTTGTCGGAGTCGTCACGGGAGAAGCCGAACGTCATCTGCGTCAGGTCGTTGGTGCCGAACGAGAAGAACTCGGCGTCCTCGGCGATCTTGTCCGCCGTCAGGGCCGCGCGCGGAATTTCGATCATGGTGCCGAACGAATAGTCGATCTTCGACTTGTCGTCCCCGGCTTTTTCCATGACGTCGTTCGCCACGCGGTCCAAATCTTTGCGAACGGCTTTCAGCTCGTTGATATGGCCGACCAGTGGGATCATGATCTCGGGGTGCACTTCCACGCCGCTGCGCGCGGCGGCAAGAGCGCCTTCAAGGATCGCGCGGGTCTGCATCTCGACAATCTGCGGGAAGACGATGCTCAGGCGGCAGCCGCGCAACCCCATCATCGGGTTGATCTCGTGCATGCCCTCAACCTGATGCAGCAGCTTTTCCTTGGCGGCATCGACTGTCCCAAGCGCCTTGTCGGTGGCGACTTCGGCGATCAAGCTGTCCATGCTCGGCAGGAACTCGTGCAGCGGCGGGTCGATCAAGCGGATAGTGGCCGGTCGGCCTTTAAGCGCTTTAAAAATTGCCTCGAAATCGGCGCGTTGGAAGGTCAAGAGCTTGTCGAGCTCTACCTGGCGGTCGGCATCGTTGTCGGCGAGAATCATCGCTTGGACAATGGGCCGTCGCTCCTCGGCGAAGAACATATGCTCCGTCCGGCAAAGCCCGACACCCTCAGCGCCGAACTTGATGGCAAGCTCCACATCCTCGGGAGTGTCGGCATTGGTGCGGATACCCAGCTTGCGGGTCTCGTCAGCCCACTGCAGGAGCGTGCCGAACTCGCCGGTCAGCTCGGGGGTGACTACTTCGACATAGCCGTCGATAACTTCACCGGTGGAGCCGTTCAGAGAAATCTGATCGCCCTCTTTGATCGTTTTGCCCTTCACGGTGAACTGGCGGGCGTTGTGGTCGACGCTAATATCGGAGCAGCCGGCGACGGTCGGAATGCCGAAGCCGCGCGCGACCAAAGCCGCGTGAGAAGTCATGCCGCCGCGCTCGGTAAGCACGCCTTCCGAGGCGAGCATGCCCTTGAGGTCGTCGGGGCTGGTATCGGCGCGGACAAGAATCACTTTTTTGCCTTCACCGCCTTTGCCAAGCTCCGCCGCGCGCTGCGCGTCGAATACGGCGATTCCGGCGGCCGCACCGGGGCCGGCGGGCAGTCCCTTGGCGATCACGTCGAACTTCGAGCCGGGCTTAATCACCGGGTGCAGGCACTGGTCAAGCAGCTCGGGGTTGATCCGGGCGAGCGCGACTTCCTTCGTGATAAAACCGTCTTCCACCATATCCACCGCGATCTTCACCGCCGACGGGCCGGTGCGCTTGCCGGAGCGGCACTGCAAAATAAACAGCTTGCCGTGCTCGATGGTGAACTCGATATCCTGCATGTCCTTGTAGTGCTGCTCCAAGGTATGGCAGGTGTCGGCAAACTCCTTGTAGATCGCCGGGTTCTGGGTGTCCAGCTCGGAGATCGGCATGGGGGTGCGGACTCCGGCGACGACATCCTCACCTTGCGCGTTCATCAGGTACTCGCCAAACACATGGTTGTCGCCGTTGGACGGGTCGCGGGTAAAGGCGACGCCGGTGCCGCAGTCCTCGCCCATGTTGCCGAACACCATCGCCTGGATGTTGACGGCAGTGCCGAGATCGTCGGAGATCTTTTCCTTCTGGCGATAGAGTTTGGCGCGGTCGTTGTTCCAGGACTTAAAGACGGCCTCGACGGCATCTTGAAGCTGCTGGTAGACATCCTGCGGAAAGTCATGCCCCGACTGCTCTTTGATATAGGCCTTGTACTGCTCGCAAAGCTCTTTCAGAGAAGCGCCGTCGATATCGAGGTCGTTCTGCACGCCCTTCTTGGCCTTCATATCGTAAAAAAGATGCTCGAAGTCGTGTTTGGAGAGCTTGTTCTCCGGCGTGGAATAGGCGACGTCGGAAAGCATCATCAGGAAGCGGCGATAGGAGTCGTAGACGAACCGCTCGTTGCCGCTGCTTTTGATCAGGCCGGCGACGGTCTCGTCGTTCAAGCCGAGGTTGAGGACGGTGTCCATCATGCCGGGCATGGAGAACTTCGCGCCGGAGCGGACCGAGACGAGCAGCGGGTTCGACGCATCGCCGAGCTTCTTGCCCATCTTCTGCTCGACGTCGGCCATCGCGGCCTTCATATCGTCCATGAGGCCGTCGGGGAAGTGGCCGCCGTTCTTGGTGTACTCGTTGCAGGTGTCGGTGGTGACCGTAAAGCCGGGAGGCACCGGCAAGCCGATATTGGTCATCTCAGCGAGGTTCGCACCTTTGCCGCCGAGCTCGTCACGCATCTTTGCGTTGCCGTCTTGAAACAGCCAAACACGCTTTGTCTGAGCCATTGGAATACTATCTCCTATTTATACTTGCTGTGGGAAAATTGAGCTAAAACCTGTGGGGAAACCGAGTAATCATACCCTGCCGCGCCCCTCGAAATCAAGCGGGCAACGCTGCGGCGAAGCCCTGGGTGTTAGCCCCATAGGCGACGCCGAGCTTGATCGCGGCGTAGAGCTGCGCGCCCAGGCTGTCGTGCATCCGCTTGGCGGCCTCGTCGGGCGGCTGGAATTCGTTCCAGCCATTGCCGCCGCTAAAAACGTGGGCTTGCGCCGCGCAGGCGAGCACCCGGCGCGCATCCAGCGAGTAGCCGGACATCGGCAGTAGATCGCCGTGCAAGCCTTCAGTGTCCTCGCCTGCGTTCAGCCAGACCAGCGCCTGCGTAAAGGCCTCCGAAGACGCATATCGGCGGACATAGTTGATCGCGTCGGTCAAGCGGTTCTTGACAAACCCCACCGGCGGCAACGGGGTGACACTGTCGCGCACGGCGGGCAGGCCCCGGTATTGCACCGTCCACGGCTTTTCCGGATTGTTCTGGTCGGCGCTCCACTGCGGGTACCACAGCTCGAATCCGCCGTCGGCACGGTTCGCCTGGATCGCCATCGGCACGCCGTTCAGGTACGCCGCCGCGACATGCTCCGCGATATCGGTGCGCTCCCAGGCAAACGGCACATAGCTCAGCTTTTTCACTCCCTCGGAGCGGAGCAGCCGGAGCCATTCGGCGATATCAATGGCGAACTGCTCCCCGGCCTGGTCTTCCACGCCGGAGTGCCGGCTGAATATGACCGCGCGCACCGGCGCGAGCCAGGAGTTCGTCTGCTGCAGCGACATCGCCGCAGCTTCCTCAACGCCGTTCAGATAGGCCGACCCGTGCGAGGTCAGCGTGATTAAATTTGCGAGTTGTCCATCCATAGCTGTTTTATTTGTCCAGCGGCGTCAGGAATGCAAGTCGGGATCAAAGGCGTTCGCCGCCGTGACGCACGCCGCTTTCACCGCTTCGTAGAGCTTGCCCGTCACCGCTTCGTATTCCGCTTGAATGCCCGGCTCGCTCCAGCCGAGATCATTCCAGCTGCCCATGCCGCCGAACACCCAGGCCTGGTCGGCGGCGGCCAGCAGCCTGCGGGCGGCGTCGCCGTAGCCGAACCGAGGCAGCGCGTCCAGCGGCCCGCGCGGCGGCAGCGCGTCGCTTGTCAGAGTCGCGCGGGCTTTATTGAAGATTCCTGCCCAAGGCCCGTTGCCGACATGCCGATGCGCAAAATCCGCAGCGGCGGACAACTCCCGCCCGAGCATGGGAGTGATAAAATCCACTGTAATCGGCGCTCGCAGGCCTGTCTTGCCCGCCACGCCATGGTAGCGAACCTTCCACACGCGAGTTTTGGTCAAGTCAGTCCGGTCGACATTCCACGAAGGGTACCACAACTCGATCCGTCCGCCCGGCATCTCCGCTTGGATCGCCATCGGAGTACCACCGGAGAACCCTGCGGCCGACGCCTCGGAAAGGCCGGGAGTGCGCTCGCCGTTCCACGCGAACGCGATATAGCTGAGCCGCTCCGCGCTCATTTCCCTCAGCCATCGAAACCAAGCGTCCGGACTGGAAGCCACAACCATCCCCGATACGTCGGTGCCGGAGGAATGCCGCTCGAACAAAAAATCGGGATAGATATAGCGCACTCCGAAGTGTCCCGCGGCCCGGCTGAGCGCGTCCTCATCGGCAAACGCCAGGTACGAATTGCCGTAAGCGATTAAAGAGATAAGATTCGCGAGTTGTCCCTGCATCGATTATCCTGCGCTCGCCCCTGCTTCGGGATGGGCATGTTCCTCCAGCAGCGCCGATTCTATTTGGCGGCTAGGGAGGAACCACATGACCGCGACAGCCAGGTAGCAAAAATCGGCGAGCGGGCGGCTCACGAAAGCGATCCCGATGCCGACCACATACAGCAGCACGGAAACCAGCATCTTCGGATTTCGCCCGATCATGCCGGCGACGGACGACGAAGCGCCTCCCGTTTTCATGACATAGTAAGATAACTGGCCAAACGATACCGAAGCCCCTAGAAGAACGACTCCGTAGACGACGGTCGGCCAAATCGCCATGTCATGGTCGCCCACCCAGTTGGTCGAGAAGGGCATGAACGACAGCCAGAACAGCAGCTGAAGATTCAGCCAGAGGGTAGCGCCGTTCACCCGTTTCACGGCTTGGAACATATGATGGTGATTGTTCCAGTAGATGCCGACATTGGCGAAACTGAGCGCGTAGCTGGCGAAAAGCGGGGCCTGCTTGACGATCGCGTTCAGGCCGGAGTCGCCGGGGGGCACTTTAATATCGAGCACGGTGATCGTAATGATGACTGCGAAAACGCCGTCGCTAAAGGCCTCAAGCCGTTCCGGGGACATAGAAGCCGATTGTACCGCGCGAGAAACCACCCTCCCCAATCATTCAATCGAGGAAGGCGGTTTCGCAAGCAAGCTTATTTAGTGTTGTTCAGCTGCGCGGCGGTCGCGGGCACGCCGCTGGCCCCCGCATGCCCCGTGCCCTGGTTCGTCGCATGGCGGCTCACGCGAGTGGTTTGATGACGCCCATGCGCCCCACCGACACCCGCCGCTTTGTATCCGGCGGTCGCCGCCGCCATCGCGGAGCGGAAATACACTCGGTTCTGCGGCGCGGGCAACGTGCCCTTATCGCCGGGCAAATGGTAGACATGTGTTTTCTTGTCTCCAATCACCGCCCCCGACATTCCCGGATTGACCGGCGTCATTCCCGGAGCGCCCGGCGAGGAAACGGGCGGATGCGACATCGGCCGCCCGGCTGTTTGCGCCGCAGCCATCAGCGGCAGCGCCGCAAGCATAGATACACCGTAAAGTACCGTCAATAAGTTTTGTTTCATCTTAACAATTATCTCCATTTGTTTGAGTGAGTTTAGAATATAGCCGCCACAACTGCATTGAGTTTCTGCCACTAAAATTTGAGCGCTCCGGTGAAATCAGCTCGGAATAGCTCGCGCCGCCTTCTTGCCGCCACGCCGGAACGGAATCGCGCGGTAAGAATACGCCAAAAGCGCTAGACACGCACCTAGCGCGGTATACCCGATGCGCGTCGTCACCACGGCAGCTTCGGGCAATCCCGCCAGCGCCAGGAGAAAAACGATGTAGGACGTAATGCAGATCGCGGCAGCGGCGTAGTTCACCTTCAGAACGCTGTACGTAAGCCAGGCAAACACCACGACTAAAATGACCAATGTCAAATGGTTCGGACGCAGCAGCGCGGCGATCAGAGTCGCGCAGCCCGCTCCGACCAGAGTGCCCACCACCCGCGACAACCCACGCGTAAATGTCTCGCTCAACTCCGGACGCATCACGATCACCGCCGTCATCGGCATCCAGTAGTTGTGATGATTGTGACTCAGCCGCGACCCGGCCACCGCCACTCCGACGACCAGAGCCAGCCGGGTAGCATGCCAGAACGCAGCCGACCGGCGGATCAGTACCCGGCGCAGCGTATGTTGGGCAAGCCGCGCTCCCCGCGCCGCCGAGAAGCGGGCGTGGGAGCTGCTTTTCGCGGGCAAGGCACCGAACAAAGCGCGTATCGTTGTAATCACGAGAGTCTGCAATATCCCGCCGCCGAACACAAGTCCCGCTAGAGTCAACGCCGCGTGCAAGCCTACCGGGAACGCGCTCGCCACCAGCAGGAACACTGTGCATTGCGTCCCGATATAGCTTGCTCCCGGCCCGATCGCCATCAGCAAGCCGGTAGCGAACGCCCAGACCGTCGCCAGCAGCAGAAGTCCAGCGTCCGTGTGTCCCGCCAGGACGCCGACAAACCACGACAAGGCGATTCCGGCGCTTGCTCCAATCAGCACGGCGAGCCGCGATTGACACAACATCTGAAATGACCCGAATCCAACGGCGAACGCGCCCGCCGCGCCGAGCAATCCGTCCACCAGGTTGTGCCAGACCAGCCCGGCGATCAGCGGCAGCGCCACCGCCGGCAAGCAGCGCAGCGCGCGCTTCGTTTCCTGCGACTTCCAGTCAACCTTCCACAATCCTTGAATTGCCGCATGAAGCTTACTAGGCGGCCGGCTATCCGGGACAGAAGGCGCGGAATCGCCGATTTGCGGATGCTGAGGATCGTTTGTGACGCTTGCTGGCATACCCTCGTTTATCACACTATCGCGGGTCGCTTAAACAAAGCCGTTGCATTCGGTCAGCATGCGCAGCCTGGATCGCGGCGACATAGCCCGAGCCGCATTGACAAGCGACGGTGCGCGAGGTACGCTGGAGCGTCATGCCTGATTCCGCCGAGATGCCAGCGTCCGCCGATTCCGCTCGCCAGCCCGCACTCGCGGTCGTGATTTTAGCAGGCGGCGGGGGCACCAGGCTCTGGCCGCGCAGCCGCGCCGCATCTCCCAAGCAATTCCTCGATATAGTCACGCCTGGGCGTACCATGCTCCAGGAGACCGTCGACCGCGTCTCCCCCGGCCTGATCGCTCCCGAGACGCTCTATGTCATTACAAGTGAGCAGCACGTCGAAACCGTCCGGCGGCAGCTCCCGGACATCCCGCCTCAGAATGTCGTCGGCGAACCGGTCGGACGCGACTCCGCCCCAGCCATCGGCCTCATGGCCGCCTTGATCGAAGCCCAACTCGGACCCGAAACGATCATGGCCGTTTTAGCGTCGGACCATGCCATCCACGATGTCGCCGCGTTTCAAAACTGCCTGCGCGCCGCCGCTTTTGAAGCGCGGAGCGGCTATTTAGTAACACTTGGTATCCCTCCAACGTCTCCTGACACCGGCTTCGGCTACATCAAGCGCGGCGACTCCCTGCATACCGGCAGCGTGCCCGCCTTTGTCGCCGAATCGTTCCGGGAAAAGCCGAGCCGGATTGCCGCCGAGGAGTATGTCGCTTCCGGCGAGTACTACTGGAACGCCGGGATGTTTATCGCTCAGGTGAGCGCCTTCCGCGCTTTGTATCAGAAGTTTTTGCCGGAGATGGAGCCGGAACTGAAAGAGATGGTCGCCGTGTTTGGAACGGATCATCAGACTACTGCTTTCGCGCGGCATTTCCCGCGCCTGCCTAAAGTCTCGTTCGACTACGCCATCGCCGAAAAAGCTCAATCCGTCGCGGTCATTCCCGCGCACATCGGCTGGAGCGACGTCGGCTCATGGGAGCGTCTCGCCGAGCTTCTCGCGGGCACCAGCCAGGCCGGCCAGCACGGCAACATAGCCTTCGGGCACACTCATCATGAGCTGGTCGAATCGTCCCACAACCTCGTATTCGCGCCCGATAAAATAGTCGCTACTCTCGGAGTGGACAATTTAGTGATTGTAGACACCCCCGACGCCTTGCTCGTCACGACGCGCGAGCGGGCCGGAGAAATTAAATTGATCGTAGACGCATTAAGAAGCGAAGGAAGGCAGAAGCTGCTTTGAAAGTGGAATTCGCGAACCTGGCAGCCCAGGTTGCCGAGGTCAGGCCGGAAATAGACCGTGCTATGGACGAGGCGCTTACCAACGCCTCCTTTATTTTGGGTCCGAATTGCCAGGCCCTCGAAAAAGAGATTGCCGAGCTGGAAGGCGCGAAATACGCCCTCGGGCTGAACTCAGGCACCGACGCTCTCATTTTGCCGCTGCTCGCGGCGGGCATCGGGCCGGGTGACGAAGTCATTACCTCGCCGTTCACCTTTGTCGCCAATGTTGAAGCCATCTGCCTCGCCGGAGCGACTCCTGTTTTTGCCGACATCGACGAAGCCACGTTCAACATCGACCCTGACGACATCCGAAAAAAAATCACCGCCAAGACAAAGGCGATCATGCCGATTCATCTCTTCGGCCAGCTCGCCGATATGAAGGCGATCAACGAAATCGCGCGGGAGCACGACCTAATCGTCATCGGCGACGGAGCGCAGGCCATTGAGGCGCAGCAAGGCGGCGTCGGCATGGGTGCTTTGTCGGAGTTCGCCACCCTCTCGTTTTATCCGACCAAGAACCTCGGCGCGGCCGGCGACGGCGGCATGATTCTCACCAACAGCGAGGAAAATTACGAAAGCCTCAAGCTCCTGCGCTTCCACGGCTCAGGCGGCGGCTATACGTACAAGCGAATCGGCTTCAATTCGCGTCTCGATGAAATTCAAGCGGCGATTCTGCGCATCAAGCTGCGAAGGCTTCACGACTGGAACGAAGCGCGCCGCTCGAATGCCGCCATCTACAACGATACGCTGAATTCAATCGGTGATGCTTGTGTCACGCCCCCAACCCTTCCCGGCAACCGGCACGTGTTCCATGTCTATACTCTGCGCATCACCGCAGGCCCCGAGCGTCGTGACGCGCTGAAATCTTTTCTGGCGGAGAGGGAAGTCGGCTCTAGCATCTTCTACCATCTCAGCCTGCACCTTCAGGAAGCTTACCAGTTTTTAGGCTACAAACCGGGAGATTTCCCCGTCAGCGAGCGCATCACCAGCGAGGTGCTTTCGCTGCCGATTCATTCGCATCTGTCGCCGGAACAGGTGCATTTCGCGGCGAATAGCGTGGCGGAGTTCTTTCATACCTTGTAATCGTTGCCGGGCTGCCGCCGAATATGGCATGAGTTTTGCGCCAGCAACAGAACGAACGGCCGGCGCTTGAAGCCTGGCACAGAATTAAAACAATAAGCTCGGTGATGCCGAAAATGGTATGAAACTCGTTTTCGCCGCGCCGACAGGGAGCTAAACTGCAGAAATGAAAGCAATGATTTTGGCGGCGGGAGTCGGGTCCCGTCTCGACCCGCTGACCCGCAACGTCCCCAAGCCGCTCGTGCCGATTGTCAACCGCCCGGTGATCGAGCATATTATCGGGCAGCTGAAAGCCCACGGCTTCAACGAGATAATGATCAACCTGCATTATCTCGGGAACGTGATCCAAGATTATCTTGGCGACGGCAGCAAGCTGGGCGTGAGCATCTCCTATTCCCACGAAGACAAGCTCTGGGGCGACGCGGGCAGCGTGAAGAAGAGCGAAGCGTTCTTTACTCAATCCAACGAGCCGTTCCTGGTGGTCGGCGGCGACGATATCAGCGACAAAAACCTGACCAAGCTTGTCAAGTCGCACACCGATAAAGGCGCTCTCGCCACCATCGGCCTGTCATTGGTGGACGATCCCAGTGAGTACGGCATCGTCTTGATGAACGAGACTGGGCGCATTACCCGCTTCCTCGAAAAGCCCAAGGGCGAGGTAATCTTCTCCAACACCGCCAATACCGGCGTCTATGTTTTCGATCCCGCAATCTTCGACCACATCCCGGCCGGCATATTCTACGGTTTTGGCAACAACCTCTTTCCCCGCCTGCTGGAGCAGGGAATGCCGCTCTTCGGCCACTTAACCGCGGCCTATTGGAAAGACGTCGGCAACCTGCAGGTTTATAGAACCACGCAATACGACGCACTCGCCGGACGGGTCGCGCTCAATTTGCCCGCGAAAGAGCAGCGCAAATACGTCTGGATTGGCGAAAACGTCGAAATTCATCCCACCGCCGAAATCGGATATCCGGTGTTTATCGGCGATAACGTGCGCATCGAGGAAAATGCCCAGCTGCTGGAGAACACTATTATCGGCAACAACTGCGTGGTGGAAATGGGCGCGTCTCTCAAGGAAACGATTCTCTGGGAGGGCGCGGTGGTCATGCGCAACACCCAGCTGGAACGCTGCGTCGTCGGCCGCAACTGCCACGTCAAAAGCAACGCCGCCGTATTCGACGGCGTCATCGTCGATCCGACCCGCGCCGCCGCAAAATAGCGACGCATCTCGCCAGCTCCCGTCATTTCGATGATCCGGGAGCTTTTTTCTGCCTGCTCCCGCGAGTTAATCAGGCGAAATGTTCTGGAACAACTTACAAGTATTGCCAGTCGCCTTTTTGAAGGAGCTGCAAGCGCGCAGAGCTACTTGTAACCATCTCAAGCCGCAACATTAGCACCATATTAAAATCTCAGTAATCAACAAACCCTATTATCACCGGAGGATTTCGTCACATGAACGTGTCTACGAAGTTGCTCACTCGGATCGGGTTGTCTGCTGGAATTGCCGCGCTTTGCCTGGATGCAGCCACATTGCGTCTGCCGGCCCAAACGTCGCAACAAGCGCCGGCTAAAAACACTGCGTCCTCAATGCCTACGCTGGTTCCCCCGCCAGCCGCTCAGAAGCCTGAACCTGTTGTTTGGACCGCTGACCCCGCGCTTCTTCCACAGCTTACTCCCTCTGCCGTAAAGCTAGGTGATATCGCGATGCGAGTACCGCTTGGATATAAGAAGAAAGACCTTCCCGACTACAGCGGGCGATTGTCGGCTCCCTTGTGGTCCGCGAACCCCGATACCGACGCTATGCCGACAGGGATTTTGGCATTCTATGGCAAACCGGATCGGCATAGTTAAGGCGCTCAATACAACGCCGTCGATTTTGAGAAATCCATCTTATTAGACACCCTGCACGACAGCATGAAGAGCAACTGGTATGTCAGTCCGGTCACTATCGGCACAATCAACGGCATATCAGTGGCCCATGTCACATTCAGCGGCGCATCAAGCGCAAAAGCGTCTGCCGCCTATGGAATAGCTTACTGCACCCGGCGCGACGACGGCACGTTTTACGCTGTTATGGCCCTTGACGATTCAGCCGATAGCGGCGCGCAGCTTGATCTGCTGAACACGGCCATCGCGACGATGACCATCAGCCAGTAACCCCCATTTGGCTGCGCTCAACTTATCAGCGACTTTACACCAGTCGATCAGTCATAATACTCATGACTGATCGACCGCTATTTTTGACGCCTTTCCATGCCGTATCCCATTTTCATGAACCTTCAGGGCCGTAGCTGCGTTATCGTTGGAGGCGGGCGCGTCGCGGAGCGGCGGATGGATTCCCTTGCGATCCAAGGCGCTCTGGTCACCATTGTGTCACCCGAAGCCACCGTGCGGATTTCGGCGACTGCAACCGCTGAAGACGACGTCCGCTGGATCCCTGAAACGTTCCAGCCATGTCACTTGGACGAAGCATTTTTGGTCATCGCGGCGACGGACAACCGGGAAGTTAATGCATTGGTGGCGCAAGCGGCGCGTGAGCGTGGCGTGCTCGTCTGCCGCGCCGACGAGCCCGAATCCGGCGACTTTATCACGCCTGCGGTCGTAGAACGTGGAGCACTGACGATTGCGCTCTCGACCGGAGGGGCCAGCCCAACTCTGGCGGCGGTGCTGATCGAGCGCCTGCGCGCCGAGTACGGGCCGGAATGGGCAGCATTCACCGACTTATTTGCCCAGCTGCGGCCTCGCATACAAGCCGCGAAGCCGGATTCGCTGCGGCGAAAAGTGGTGGAAACTATTTTGGATAATGACGCGGTGGCGGACAATCTGCGCAAAGGCGATGGGCCCGCGGCTCTAGCGGAGGCGATGCGTTGCTTCTGATCGCCGTCGGCTTGAACCACCAAACCACGCCTGTCGAGCTGCGCGAGAAATTCACGCTCACCGAGCATCGCCTGACCGAAGCTCTCGGCGCGGCCTTAGCCCGCCCCGATATCGCCGAAGCGGTAATCGTCAGCACTTGCAACCGCGCCGAACTCTACGCCGTGGTAGACGAAGACGCGACGCAGCACTCCCTCCAACATTCATTGGAGACACTTCTCGCATCCTGGGGCGGAGTAGCCGCGCAAGCGCTGAGTGGACATCTTTACCACTACCGTGACGCGCAGGCTGCCGAACACGTTATGCGAGTCGCCTCCGGCCTGGATTCCATGATCTTGGGGGACGGCCAAATTCTAGGCCAGGTAAAAACCGCTTACGAAACCGCCCGCTCCCAAGGCGCGACTGGAGCGATTCTCAATACGCTTTTCCAAGGAGCGCTCGCCACCGGAAAATCGGTGCGGACGCAAACCGGAATCGGGCAAGGCGCATTCAGCATCGGCTCGGCGTCGGTCGAGCTGGCCACTCGCATCTTTGGTGACACTTTGGCCGGCAAAACCGTGCTCGTGCTCGGAGCCGGCAAAATGAGCGAGCTGACCGCGCGGCATCTTCAGTCCTGCGGAGCCCCCGCCGTTTTGGTCACCAACCGTACCTTCGAGCGCGCCCAGGCGCTCGCCAAGCAGCTTGGCGCAGGTGCGGCGGCCCGACGCTTCGACGATCTCGGCCAAGCGCTTCTCACCTCGGATATCGTTATCTGCTCCACCGCCGCGCCCCACCCTATCGTCACCCGCGATCTCATCCAAACCGCTATGCGCGCCCGGCGCAACCGCCCGCTTTTCCTCATCGACATCGCCGTCCCGCGCGACGTCGCCCCTGAAGTCGGCGATCTGCCAAACGTCTACTTGTACAACATCGACGATCTCAGCGCCGTCGTCGCCCGCGACCAAGCCGCTCGCCACGCGGAAAGCCGCCGCGCGGAAATTATTATCGACGCCGCTGTAGCGCAATTCGGCCAATGGCGGCGCAGCATGGAAGTCGCTCCGCTTGTCACCGCTGTGCGCGAGCGTTTAGACAGTCTCCGCCTCGATGAGATTGCCCGCGTCCGAGCGCGTCTTCCCCATCTGTCCGATCATGAGATGCGCGTGATTGCCATCGCGCTGCAATCGATGAGCGGCAAAATCGCGCACGAAGCCATAATCGCCATCAAGGAATCGGCAAGCGCCGAAACCGACGGCTCATACCAGCGCTTAGACGCTATCCGCTCGGCCTTCGGACTTGGAGCGGAACACGCATCCGCGACCGCCGAATCCGCTGCGGCGCAAAATCCGGCTATAACGCCTCAGCGCTTGGCAGAGCCCTCCTGAAGCGATTGAACCCATGAGCTTAGCTTTTGCCGTCGCAACCCAATCGCACTTTACTCCGGTCGCCGGCGCATTGCTGCTCGTCGCCGCATTGTGCTACTTGATTGCGTCGGTTTATTATGGCGCGGGAACAGTCAGGCCGGACGCTTCGCAGCGAAGCCAGATGCTGGCGTTCGGCCTCGCGGCAGCGGTATTGGGAGCGATAGCGCACACCGCCGCAATAGGCGCGCGGTGCATCGAGACCCATTTGCCTCCTCTGGTCAACGCTCCCGACACACTGTCCGCCACGGGCTGGGCTATCGCGCTCGCGTTTCTGCTCCTCCAGCTCACCGCCGCGCGTGAACGAACTACAGCCCTCGGCGCAGTCAGCATGCCGCTTGCCTTTCTCGCGGTATTCACCGGCTCGGCGCTGCGCCTCGGAAGAGCTTCCAATCATACGGCGATCCAGACCAACGCCCATGGTCTCGACGGCAACCTCGTCAATCTGCACGTGCTTGCAATCATCTTCGCGTTCGGCCTGCTGACTCTCGCTGTCGGATGCGCGGCCTTGTACCTAGTCGAGGACAGTCTACTCAAGCGAAAATCCGTTGCCCAGCTGCTCTTCTGGCGGCTGCCTCCACTCACGACAATCGACAATCTTGCCTTCACCTTGGTTTCGCTCGCTTTCCCGCTGCTGACCATCGGAATATTAGCGGGCATAATACGCGCTGTCGCGGAGCGAAACGCGTTTACCGCCTGGGGTTTCGAGCCGCACACTCTAGCGTCGGTCGTGACATGGGCGATCTACGGCGGCTATCTCTGGCTGCATACCGCGCTCGCGTGGCGCGGCCCGCGCGCGAACTCGCTCCTGATCGCCGGAATCATCGCCGCGCTGCTGACCTATATCGTTCCCAGCCGTTTACATCAGTTCGGATAGTCCGACCGACATTGGGCCGTTATGCATCATTCCAACTCCAACTGGGCTTCCACGCCGGCGCGCTATCTACTGCTGAGCTTGTACTGGCTTCCCATCAGTCTGTTCTGGGGGATGATGCTCGGACAGATCTTGCCGATTCGCGTCGAGGATTTCGCCGGCGCAGCTCATAAGGGCGCTTACCTCAGCGTCATCGCGGTCTCCGGCGCTTTAGCGTCCGCCGTCATTCAGCTCGTCGTCGGGCCTATCAGCGATCATTGCCGATTACGGCTAGGCAAGCGCCGCCCTTTTCTGCTTGTCGGCACGTTAGCCGGATGCGCGGGAATTGTCGCGTTCGGATGGTCGCGGTCGTTCCTAGAACTGACCGTCAGCTTTTTCGCCGTCCAGCTTTTCCTGAACGTCGCGAATGGTCCTTATCAAGCGTTTATCCCAGATCATGTCGCGCGGCGCAACCAGGGCAAAGCCTCCGCGTTTATGGGCTTGATGACTCTGCTCGGCGAGGCAGGCGGGCCGACCATCGCAGGGATCGCGATCAGCAGCGCCATAAATACCGCGACACGCCGGTATGCGGGATTGCCTACCGCGCAGATCGAGCACATCGCCGCGCTGGCCCGCCTCGGCATGTTTCACCATCTGCTGCTGATCGACGCGGCTTTGCTCTTAATCTGTGGCCTGGTCACGCTTCTGCTGGTGCCGGATTCTCCGAGTCAAAATGATACTTCCAACAGCAGCGCGTTGCAAGACATTGTTCAATGGAATATTCGAGCCAACCCCGATTTCTTGTGGCTGCTGATCTCGTGCATCGTGTACAACATCGGCTTCTATATGGCGCTCGATTATCTTTTGTTCTATGTACAGGACAGCCTCGGGTATGGAGCGCTGCACTACTCCGGTCCAATGACTTATCTGCAGCTAATCACTATTAGCGGCGCACTCGCGGCCACTTTTCCGGCGGGCTACTTCGCCGACCGAAGCAGCAAAAAGCGAGTTGTCTACATAGCTTGCGCTTTCAGCGCGGCGGCCGGCATCGCCTTTGCGCTGGCGCGCTCGCTGCCGGAGGCTTATGTTATGGCGGCAGCGTTCGGCATCGGCTTCGGAGCTTTTCGCGCTGTGGACTGGTCGTTTGCCTGCAATCTGCTGCCACGCGGCGGCGGCGCGGCCAAGCACATGGCCATCTGGAGCCTGGCCGCCACCGTACCGCAAATCATCGCGCCGTCGTTTGGTCGAGTGGCCGACACAATTAACGCCCACTATGGTAAAGGCGTCGGCTGGCGCGTCGCGATGATCGTTTCCGCAATCTGCATGGTGGCGGCGGCGTTTATCATGCGACGCGTGCGCGAGCGTCCCACGCTTGGGTTTGATTTAACGGACACTCCTGCCCTAAGTGACTACGAAACTCTGACTCCTGCACCAAATCCGGCTTGATAAGCTTGGCGGCAATCATCTCAAATGCATGAGCCACAAAGGCTAATCGTTCCTCAGCCGTTTTTCGGGCGGATCGTCCGCTGGATCGTGCTCGCCCTCTTTCGCCTGCTGGGCGGCCTCACCGTCCTTGGCGCGGAAAACGTGCCGCGCACAGGACCTGTCCTGATCTGCTCAAACCACTTAAGCGATTCCGATTCTCTTGCCATTTACGCCGCCCTGCCCCGCCGCGACGTCTACTTTGTAGCCAATCAGGATCTGTTCGACATTCGTCTTCTGGGAGCGGGAATGAGAGCGTTCGGCTCTATCCCAATCCACCGCGAAAGCGCGGACCGCGCCGCTATCCGGCAAGCGATGGTCATATTGGCGCAAGGCAGCGTATTGGTGCTGTTTCCCGAAGGTCACTTATCGCAGACCGGGCAACTCAACAAGCTTTTACCAGGCGCGTCATTGATCGCCGTTCGGGCGCAGGCGGAGATCGCAAAGCGAGGCGGAGAGCCTGTTGTCGTCGTGCCGGTCGGCCTCACGCGCACGAACTTGTTTTTGCCGTATGGCGCGCCGATGCTGAAGCGCTCCCGGCTCCCGGCGCGGGTTTCATTCGGCAGCCCGATTTCACTTGATACCTTCACCGCGGCTCCTGGCGGAGCCAAACTAATGGAGCAAGTCATCGCCGCTATTGAGCAGGAGATTCGCCGCCTTATCAACCAGTAGGTATGCCCAAGCCGATGCGACGCGCGTTGCCGCCTGGCGAAGCTCATGCTACCATGAGCGGAACAGTCGCTTTGTACAGAGGTACTTCATGTCTTCTCAAACTGCCGTCGCCGTGGACGGCGTCCGCAAAGATTTTCGCGTCTATCAACGCGCTTATGCTACGCTGAAAGCGCAAGCGATGTCGAACTGGCGCAAGCTGATGCACAACGATACGGTGCGGGAATACTCGCTCAGGACGGCCCTGCGCGGCGTTTCGTTTTCGATCGACAAAGGCGAATCGGTCGCGATCGTGGGGAAGAACGGCTCCGGCAAAAGCACTCTGCTGTCGATTTTGTCGCGCATTTACCTGCCGACGCAGGGCGAAGTGCGTATCTACGGCAAGGTGACAAGCCTGCTGGAAGTGGGAGTCGGCTTTAACGAGGAGTTGACCGGCATCGAAAACGCGTACTACTTTGCATTGATGCAGGGGATCAGTCGCGACAAAATCGAGGATGTTTATAACCGCGCGCTGAGATTCGCGGATCTCGATGAAGCGGCCCTCGCGCTCCCGGTGCGGATGTACTCGACCGGCATGCGGACGCGGCTGGGATTTGCGCTCGCGATCAGCATGGATGCCGATATCTATATCTTCGACGAAGTGCTTGCCGTCGGCGATATCGCTTTTCAGGAAAAATGCTTCGCGCGCATCAACGAAATCAGTAGCCAGGGCAAAACCATTATCATGGTTTTACACGGCCTGAAACTCGTGGAGCGCTTCGCGCAAAGAGCTATCTGGCTGGATAAGGGAATCGTCCGAATGGACGGGCCTGTCGAGGAGGTTCAGTCGGCCTACGAAGCGGAGATGAGTGCTGCTACGTAACGCCTACTCAGTCAACCAATGGATCAGCTGAAGGCGTTGCCGCCGTTGTCCGAATGCTTCGGAGCTGAAAGGCGGCCGCAGCGAATCCCGGTACGATCCACGACGATCTTCGTAAACTCGCTGGCCGCCTCGATATAGACGCCGTCGGGACGCTTGCCCAAATCGCTTAGAGGAATAGCGTACTCAACCGTGTTGTCGGAATAAGCAGCCCGGATGCCGCGTCCAAGCGTAGTAACATCCCCGGCGCTCAGATCATGCGCGGAAAACGAGACCGTCAAGCCCTTGTCATTCGTTCCACCTTGCGAGTTGAGTGCTCGTAGATAAAGGTTGTAGCGCACGTCAGGCGACAGTGGCGCTTCCGTATCGACTCGCACGTAAAGGGTCGTATTATCGTCGCAGGCGTAGACATAGCGCAGGTCAGCGCCGGACTGAAAGTCTCGAATCACGGAATCGCCGGCGGGATCGATATCGAAAGGCGTCATCACCGGCCAGTCGCGAGCATCGCCGTTCAGCGAGATTTGATCGTCATCGACATGCGGCAGCACGCTGTTATAGCTGGAGATTTGGCCGAACAACTCGTTCGTGCGAACGAACGACTGAAGGAACCGCGACATCATTTCGTTTTGGCTCTTGTAGCGAACCAGGGCAGCATGCTTCAATCCCGTCTGCGGCGCAGTCAAGTTCAAGCTGTTCCAACGCGTATCAAGCCCCATCATCTGCGACGGCGGGGCAAGCGGCACGCCTTCGTCCAAGCCCTGCGGCACGGGCCAGTCGCCGCGATGCACGAGGTAGAAATGCACGCGCGCGTTCGCGACGGCTTGCAGCTCGGGATTGCCGCTCCCGGCGAGCGTGGTCAGAGTCGCGTTCAGAAAAGCCGAGGCGGCGGAATGATCGGGGTGATCGTCGCTCGGGTGCGTCACATAGATATCCGTCGGCCTGTCGCGGGTGATAATCTCCTGCAAATCGCGCTCGACATTCGCGCCGCAGTAGACGGAGCCCGGATGGTAAGCGTCCGAGTAAGGCACCCGCGAGGCTTTGCTGTAGTCGGAGGTATACGGGTCAGACGCGCTCCAATGCCCCCGCCACATCGGCAGCAAGCCAAGATCAGGGTAGCCGAGAAACGTGATGTCCTGCGCCGGCAGCCCAAGCGTGCCGAGCGCGGCGCGCGCCTCGCCCTGGCGCATCTCGCCGTAGCGGACATAATCGGAGGGACGCACATGGATCTCATGGTAATAGCTGGCCACGCCCACCCGGAAGCCGTCGCCGCAAGTGAGAAAGACCAGATGAACCGGCACGTGCGCGGCCAGCGCCGCCTGCACGAGACCCGCCGCGCCGAGGGTCTCGTCGTCGGGATGCGGCGAGATAATCAGCAAAGACGCACCGCTGCTCACGGGTGGGACGCTGGGGAAGCGGAGCATGTCGGCATCGCGGTTGTGCGCGTAGATCGTGTAGGCATGCGAGCCGCAAAAAAGCGCCGCCAGAAGCAGCGGCACGAGAAATACGGCAACCAGCAGGCGGCGGATCAGTGAGCGTTGTAACACACGAGTGACCAGGGAATCAGGCATAGGCGGCAAACGGAAGGAGAGCAGCGGTGCCGTTTAGCCAATCCATAGCCCGACGCGCAGCAGCGAATGAGAAGTAAAGGTAAGTGGCGGAACGGGTGGGATTCGAACCCACGAACAGCTTTTGACCGTTACACGATTTCCAATCGTGCTCCTTAGACCAGCTCGGACACCGTTCCACGCCGTCAGAGACCATTTATTATATCGTTACATCAGCGTGAGTGTCAACGTATTTCATACCTTCTGCTGAAGCATGGAATTGACACTATGCGTCGAGCAGTTGTAAACTACTCTTCTATGGACGAGCTACTACGGATTTTAGAAGGCGACGCTCGCGTCTCGGTCGAGACCATGGCCCGCATGACCGGCAGGCCCGAAGCCGAGGTGCGGGAGCGCATCGACGAGTACGAGCGTACCGGCGTTATCAAGAGCTACAAGACAGTCGTCGATTGGGACAAAGCCGGCACGGACCGCGTCCTCGCCTTTATCGACGTGAAAGTCACGCCTCAGCGCGATGTCGGCTTTGACGACGTCGCCGAGCGCATCTACCGGTACCCGGAAGTGATCTCCGTCTGGCTCGTGTCGGGGGAGTACGATCTGCGAATCGTCGTCAGCGGCACTTCGCTCCATGATGTCAGCTCGTTCGTCTCGCGCAAGTTGAGCACTATCGACCGCATCACGGGCACTTCCACTCATTTTATGTTAAAGCGCTATAAGGAAGACAACGTCGTCTTCGCCGAAAGCGCCGCCGACCCCCGTCTAGCCGTCAGTCCCTAGCACCACGCCCTGAAATTGCTTCCCGCTCCCGCGCACGATGGGCTTGACGGGGAGCGGAAAAGCCTATTATGCCGGAAATTTCTCATATCGCTCGGGCACTGCCGCCTTCGGGCATCCGCAAGTTTTTCGATATCGTCTCGCAAATGGAGGGCGTCGTCTCCCTCGGCGTCGGCGAGCCGGATTTTGTCACCCCCTGGTCAATTCGTGAGTCCGGAATCGACAGCCTGGAGCGTGGGCAGACGACGTATACGTCCAACTACGGACTGATCGAGTTGCGCGAGGCGATTGCCCGCCAGCTGAACGCCCGCTACGCGGTCCGCTACAACCCGGCTGATGAAGTGCTGATGACCGTGGGCGTGTCCGAAGGCATGGACCTGGCGATGCGCACGGTTTTGAATCCAGGCGACGAATGCGTTGTCACCGAGCCGTGCTACGTCTCGTATAAAGCTTGCATTACGCTGGCGGGCGGAGTGCCGGTAACAGTCGTTACACGCGCAGAGAACAATTTCGCGCCGACGTTAGCGGATTTTGAAACGGCGATCACCCCGAAAACCCGCGCCATACTGCTCGGCTTCCCCGCCAACCCGACCGGCGCGACGGTCAGCCAGGAGACGCTTCAGTCGATTGTCGATCTCGCGGTCAAGCACGATCTGTTTATTATCTCAGACGAAATATACGACCGCTTGAACTATGAAGGACCGCACATCTGTGTTCCTACCCTGCCCGGCGCGCGCGAGCGGACAATTTTGCTGAACGGTTTCTCAAAGGCCTACGCGATGACCGGCTGGCGGCTCGGCTATGCCTGCGCGCCTGCGGAGGTTTTGGGCGCGATGATGAAAATTCACTCGTTCACCATGCTTTGCGCGTCGATCACCGCGCAGAAAGCGGCCATCGAGGCAGTTACTCATGGCGAGACCGCCGTTCAAGAGATGGTGGACGAATACAACCGCCGCCGCCGCTTGATCGTCGCGGGCCTCAACGATATTGGCCTCGCTTGCCATCTGCCGCAGGGGGCGGTCTACGCGTTCCCCAGCATCAAAAGCACAGGCTTGACTTCGGAAGAATTCGCCGAGCGGCTGCTGTTCGAGGAGAAAGTGGCCGTCGTGCCGGGGACGGCGTTCGGAGCGGGGGGAGAAGGCTACGTGCGGTGCTCCTACGCA
>CAXSEA010000023.1:0-13206 GCA_964235675.1 uncultured Armatimonadales bacterium
CAAAGCGCTCGCAGCCGCTGTGTACCTGCGCGTCACCGCCAGCAAGCACTTCCCCGCGCCCGGATCGCGCGGCACCCTGCGCGAGCTGCGCCTGCTCGCCGTCGGCCTCGGCTTTCGGATCGAGGAAGCCCGCCTGCCGCCGGGCGAAGCGGGGAGGGCGCGCGAGACAATGCCCGGCTCAGGAGAGTGGGTGATCGTGCTGAACGCCGCCTCGCCGCTCGATCACAAGCGCGAAGCCTTGATGCACGAGATCACGGAAATATTCGCTGCCGAGATGGTGCCTACTCCCGACTTTGCGCACATGCTCTTCAACGGGGATACGGCCCGGATGCGGCAGTACATCGGCGGAGACGGCCGCAACTCCCTGCCGCACCTGGCCGCAGTCGCCGCCGAGCCGATTTGGTGCAAGCGCTTTGACTGGTACGAGGCGGCGGCAGTCGCCTGGGAGCGGCACATCAATGCTCTCGCGGCGACGTCGGCGGCGTGGCACAAGCAGTACTGGGAAAGCGGCCGGCACCAGGGCGAGATGGAAAGCTGCCGGATCGAAGGCGTGGATTATTAGAATAACAGCGGATTAACTGCAAACTTTACCCCGTTTTCGCAGGGCAATTTGAGCGTGAGATCACCCCAATGAGCACAAAATTCAACGAATCATTCGCATTGATAAGGTCAGGGGTTCGATTCCCCTCAGCTCCACCAAACCGAACCAAAAAGGCGTCTGCTTCCGGCAGGCGCTTTTTTGTTGATCTCGCGCGCGGGCAACACGCCGTGGCGCGCTTTGTGCATAATGGCGATTGACATGACACCCGAGCGCCGAATCACCGACTACTACGCGATTTTGAACCTCGCGCCGGACAGCTCCGACGAGATCATCCACGAGCAGTATCGTCGCCTGGTGAAAGTTTTGCATCCCGACCGGAACGCGGGCGACGAATGGTGCCAGGAGCAGCTGAAGCTTGTCAACGGCGCGTACTCGGTGCTCTCGGATGCGTCATCGAAGCGATCGTACGATCAGCGCCGCTCCAGCCGCTTTGAGGATTGTGTCGGTTTTGTCGAGGAACTCGCCGAGCATATCCAAAGCGATGCAGCCGCGACCGAGGAGCGCCGCAAAATGCTGTGGCTGTTCGACACTGCCGCCCATCCTCTCTCCCGCGCGGACAGCGGCGCTCCGCAAATCGAGTTCGTCACGCAACGCTCGAAAATCGTCTACACCGGCGACGGCGCTCTGATGCAGCCGCCGGCATCTTCGCCGGCTCAAGCGAGCATTCCGGCTTTGCGCGGTTTCTACAAAGATCAGCCCATGTTTGCGCGCTTGCGGCTTGCGGTAATTGTCTGCGCCGTGCTGCTCGCGGCGCTTGGGTGCGCGTATATCGCCTCACCGAGGCTGCGTTTAGCGGTGCGCCCAATTCTTCACCCGACTGCCCGCGATGTCGATACCGTCCAGCTCCGCCGCCGCGCTGGCGGCGCTTAATCTCTTCTCGAATGGTTTTGCTGCGCTATGGGATAATTAAGGTGCAGTTTTGCGCGGCGTAGAGCCAATACCCGGCATAAGGTGTCAGGGTGCCGGACGTTGTCACCATGGTATAGGCCGTCGCCCCCGCGCTGTAGGTGTAAAGCTGCGACGAGACATAGCCACCGGATACGGCGTTGGCAAAGGCGAGGATGCTGCCGGAGCTTGTCTGCACACTCATCGAGGCGATGGAAACGGTGGAGGTGGACGGCACGCCGATCATGTTCCACCCGGCCACCAGCGGCACGCTGACTGCGCTGCCCGTGGTGGCGCTGGAATCCGCCTGAAGAACTGAGGATCCGGCGAAATCGGCCCAGTAGCCGTAGCCAGCCTGCAATGTGTTCGCGGGCGCGGTCGGAGCCACGGCGTAGCTACCCGCGCTTGGGTTCCAATACGCGAGTTTCGGCACGGGGCTGAACAGCGCGGAGAGCGTCTCCCCGCCGTAGTTGTACGGCGAGCTGATCATCTGCAGCCCGCTCGCAAACGTGTAGCTGGCGCTGCCCGTGGAACTGTTGGACGAAAGCGCCTGGTAGAGCTTTGTGTAGTCCACTGTTCCCAGTCCCGTCGGGTAGTCCCAGCCGGAAGTGCAGTTGAACAGGTTGTTGCCGCCCGAGACGATGTCGTGGAACACGGTGCCGTAGGTAGTCGAATTGGCCGCGAGGCCGTACAGGCTCTGCGCGAACGTGCCAAGATTGCGGCCCAGAAGCTTGCCGATCATCAGCGCCGCCGCCGACCAGACGGGAGCCGCCGCGCTCGTGCCGCCGAACGCGGCGAAAGCGCCGCCGGCATACACGCTGATGCCTGGCTCGCCCGCGACCGACGCCACATCGGGAACCTGCCTGTAGCCCGTGGTGTACTGGTTGAACAGGCCGGGGACGGTGTTGTTCTGCCAGCTTGGCAGCGTGAACAATAGGCTTAATCCGCCGCCGGTCGCCCCCGTGGAGTCGTCCCAGGCGTACTCTTGATTCCAGGTGTAGTTGTTGCCGACACTAGGCAAAATCGTGCCGCCGCAAGCAGTTCCATAGGGGCTGCTGGCGGGAAAATCGACGGCGGGCGTGGTTTTTGCCGACGGATTGTCATAAGCGCCGGTGTCGCCGCTGGCTGAGAAAATGGCCGTGCCTTCGGTCGCCATCTGCTGGAGCGAGCTGTTGATCTGCTGAAAATAGTAGGCGTCGGCGGATGAAGTGTCTTCCGGCCCGCCCCAGCTGTTGGAGATTACCGGCAGAGCGTCGTCGGCCATTTGCGCGTACTGGGCCTCGTCGTCGCCATCGGTGTTGGGAGCTTCATACAGCACGATTTGAGCGTTGGGCGCGAGGCCTTCGACGATTTCGATATCCAGGTCGGCCTCGTCCACGTCCGTCGCTTTCGAGTCGGTGGTGCGACCAACCGACGGCGGGTATTCCACAATCGGAGCAGCCGCCGTGATGCCGTACTGGCTCTTGAATTTCGCCACGTCTTTCGCCGAATACAGCGCCGGCTCGTACAATCCGATTTTCATACCGCTGCCTGAGCCGGTGGACGCTTGCACCGGCGCGAGATCGTAGACCGACGCCAGCTCGGCGGGCGTTAAGGCGCTGGGCTGCAGGCGCGGAGCGATACTGCTCGGTGTAATTCGGCGCAGCATCGGCCTCATCCGCCCGGCGTTGGAAAGCCCGCCGATCGACGACACCACTGCGGCGACATCGCTTGGCAGCAAGGGGCTTGTCCTGGGCGCGAAGAGAATATCCTCGGAGCTGAACGCGCCGGAAGCTGTCGGCGTTGCGCCGGATCGCAGGTAAGCTCCAAAAGTGGTCGACAGCGCCTTCTGCGCGACGGCTACCGTCGCGGACAGGACGATCAATCGGCGTCCCTTAGCGACATATGTCACTTGAAAGCCGTTGGCGCTCGCCCAGTGCTCCACCAGCGCGATATCGCCGGGCGACGCTCCGAATCGCTCGCCGAACTCCTCCGGGGTGATCCACCGGTGATAGTTGAGCGACGCGGGGTCGTAAAGCTCTTTCGTCAGCTCGTCGAGCGCTTCGTCGTCGCCGCCTTTCAGTGCGAAATCGACATGCAGCACTTCCTGTTGATTGATGCTGCTCGCGGACAGGGCGTACTCCTGCGGGGACGCCGGATAGTACGCCGTCGCCGGAACGGCAGCCAGCTGAGCTGCGTGCGAACGAGCGGCAGGCATGAACGCAACCACCGAGATAAGCAGCAGAGCGCCATATTTGCCGCGAGTCGCCTGCCGCATCTCAAAGCTTGGTTTGGCGGAAGAAAGACGAAATTGAAAACTCATAGTGCGAAGAAAAGGGAAGTAGCGGGTGACTTGCCTGAAACCGTCGTTTCGCGGCAGGCAAGCCGGTGCGCGGATTCACGCCGGAACATTGCAGTTAGCTGCCGGGCGGCGCATGTGTAATTGCGTGATGCCGTCAGGAAAACGTAGCATCGTGCACTGTCATGCGGTACTATAATCCTACCATAACGCGCGCGCGTATCTCTAAGCCAAGCACTTTTCGCAAATTATCCTGTTTCCTGGCGGCGTGTGGTCTCCTCGCTTTTGCAAACCTATGCCGGAGCGAGTGGGTAAAACTGACTTTTGGTCGGCTTCGTGCCAAAGGCGTCAAATCGCTGAGGCGCTCCGATGATTGCTTACTGTTGAAGCCCCGCGCAATTACCAGTATCTGCGCGTTGATGCAATATTCGCAACTTTGCACGATTTCAACTGTCATACTCATTGATGGCTGGGTAAATTGCCGGTTTAATTCGTCTGTGGTCGGTTCGGCATCCCTTATGCTCTATTAAGAATTCGTGAACGGCGCATAACGCGGTTCATCCGGGAACAGCGGAAATCCGCTGAACCCCGAATCTTAAATCTTTCGGAGCTTCCTGTTCGCCGCGGCAAAGAATTTGGCACTGCCGAATTTCAAGTATGTGGCGTACGAGTCGGATACTTAAGGGCATACAACCAAGATGTACAACAATATGCGCAACTCTTCAAAAGCAAAATCGTTTTTATCCGCTTTTCTTTTGCTTTCCGCGACAACCGTCGCGGTCTGTGGAAACCCGCGCCCGGCGCTCGCCAGCGGCCCCACTTCCACAGTGGTATCGACTCCACAGATTCAAGTCGCCCTTGACCCCTACACCGCCGACGGCCATCAAAGGGTATATCAGCTGGCGTCTGGCGGCACGTACTGGACCAACGGCCTGCCGATCTACCAGGGCGACAAAATCCACGTTGCCGTGTTCGTCGCCACCGGCGCTGACGATCTGCAGCTGATGAAGATTCGCTTGGACAACCGGCCTGTCGCCGATTTGACCGCCGCGCCTTGGTCGGCTGAGTTCGATTCCTCGACACTTGGCGCTGGGCCTCACGTTTTGGAGGCTTGGGCGCAGGTCAGCGGCCCGAAGCCTCAGTTCGTTTCCCGCACTCTTTCATTTTTTGTCCAACAGGATTTGAACCCGCCTCAGCCGGCTGCCGCGATTACTCCGGCGATCCCGGCCGGCCAGGAGTCCAGTACCGCTTCCGGCGTGACGGTGAAAGTAAAAGGCGCGGTTTACACGCTGGGCTCCGCGACGCAAGCTCCCGACGCCGACGTAAAACTGATTCCCCAGACCGTCGGCCACGCCAACATTCCCGTCGTGCCGGGTCAGGCGATCCCGGTGACCGGCCCCGTACTGATACAGGTTGTTCCGGCGGCGAACTCGCAAGCTATAAAGTTTACCTACGCGATCAGCCGATATGGTAACAACGTCGTCCCGCCGACACAGGTGCTGCAAATGGGCTCCTTCGCGGTAAGATTGCAGCCACGCACAGCATCGACATCGGGGTTATTGGACGGGCCTGCCACTCTCGAAGTATGGGGGATCGACGCTCAGGGAAACCACAGCGCGCCGGAGACGTTGATTCTCAACATTCAGCCGCAAGCCGGAAGCTAAACTCATGAACTCTATTAAATATTACTCAACTTCGTTCAGGAGAGCCGCTGCGGCGGCGACGGTTCTAATAATCGCGGCAGGCGCTTCGGTTCAATCGCAAGCGGCTCTCAAGCAAATGCATCCAGTTTATGTTCATAAGCTGGCAGCGCACCGAGCCGCGTCGTTGAACAGCCTCGCCGCGCACCGCCACGCTTATTCCAGTACGCTCGCCGCGCCGTCCGGGGCTAGGCCGACGCCCCCGGATTCCTATCTCCAGTACAAAGTGTACAGCGTTCCGGAGTTGGTAAAGCAAGTCTCGGGCAACCCTCGGCTCATCCATATCTACGCCCAAACGTTCCACAAGCCTGACAACTACGTGCTGCACTATATCAGCAACTACGTGCAGGAGAGCTACATTCCGGAGACCGGCAACTACACCGTTTATTGCGTCCGCAGCAACGGCCTGATCTACCCGACCAAGCAGCGGATGATAAAGGGCACGAAAGTATTCGCGCTCAAAAACGGCACGCCGGTAATGAAATGGCTGTGCGGCAACCCTTTGACGAAGTTCCTTCCCGTTGTCTATAAGGCGAAGCCATTGCCGGCCGTCGTCCACACGAAAGACGTCGTCGATCTTCTGCCGACCGAGCCGGAGCAGGAAGTGGTTCCTGCCGAAGTTCCCGTCGTGGCACCCGCGACTCCTGTGCACGTGATTCCGACAGCAGCCACCCGCCTGATTACTTCCGCCGGGTCGCACAGTATCTCGCCGGCTTATCTCGCGCTTGCGGGGATTCCGTTCCTGCACACCAACCATTCGGGCAGCCCGTCGTCGATAGTTCCGCTGCATCCGTCTCCGCCGACGTCGCCGACTGGCCCAACCGGGCCAGTCTTTCCGGTTTCACCGACTGCTCCGGTCTCCCCCGGATCGCCCGGACTGCCTATTTCGATCACGCCGCCCGGATCGCCTGCGTTCCCAGGATTGCCCATTTCTCCTACTCCGCCGAGCTCGCCGACTTCGCCCAGCGCGGTTCCCGAGCTGGGTTCAGGCCCCGCAATGGCAATAGGCTTCGTCCCACTCGCGCTACTCGCCTGGTTTGCATCAGCGCGTCGTAATGCGCGCAAAGCGTGACTGCCCGTTTTGATTGACTTGATAAACTCAATTACTCCATCGCCGACGCACTCATCTCCTGACCAGTATTAGATAATCGCCTCTCCCCACCGGCAGCAGCTTAGCGGCGCTTCCGGTGGGTTTTGCTATTTCAATCAAGCCGTAGCTGTTCACCAGCACAATCAAACCGTTCGAGGCGCTATCGTAATGGGTGGCATAAGCCACGTCGGCCGACCAGTTCTGACCATGAGATTGGACAGTCAACAACAACGACTCGCCCCGCCATAGCTGGAACTGCTCGTCGGTGAGATCGAGGACGATGTTTCCGAAATGGTCGATGAAAGCGACTTGCGCTGAACAAGATAATTCGCCTACCGCGCACGTTGCGGTAGCGTTGGAAAATCGAACCAGCGAGCCGCCGTCGATTTTATTTCCGAGAGTTTCGAGCGGCACGCCGGACGCTAGATGAGCCGCCGCCGGTGCGAAAATGTCTCGGCCGTGGAAGGTGTTCCTGCGACGATTCGTCAACTGATATTCTGCCTGCGTGAGCTCCACGGCGCGCGGCGACTCGTCATCGGCCAGGCGCGAGATCAATCCGTTGTCGGGCCCGACGAATATCTTCCCCGCTATTTGCGCCGCGACGGCCCGCCGTATCCCGCCGACACCGGGATCGACCACTCCGACCACGATAGTCCCAGACGGAAGATAATCCCAAGCCGCCGCGAGCTGCAGCGCGCCGACCGCGATACTCTGCGCCGGGACTTTGTGCGTCAGGTCGATGATGACGGCGTCGGGCGCAATTCCGAGAATTACGGCTTTCATCACCCCGACATAAATATCCGTGAGGCCAAAGTCGGTCAGAAGCGCGATCATTGCGGTATGATACCGCTCTACAAACATCCCTCGGCGCTCTACGACGACCGTATTTCAGGTGACAAAATCAGCAAAATGACCGACATGCAACAAGATAATTCACTCGGGCTGAAGACGCCGTTCCACGCGGCGGCGGCTTCGGCGGTGCGCAAAGCCTTGCAGGAAATCGAGCAAAACTGGCACGGCTCTCTGGCCGGAAACGACGTCGAAGCGATCCACGACCTGCGTGTCGGCACCCGCCGTCTGCGCGCCGCGCTGTCGGTGTACGAGGCTGCGTTTCCTCCGGCGGAGTTCCGGCGCATCGAGCGCACCATGGCGAGCCTGACCGATGCTCTCGGCCCCGCCCGCGACACCGACGTTCTCGTGGAGCACCTGAAAGCGGCGCAGGAGCAGATCGACCCGATGCGCGAGAGCGAGCGGATGGGGTTGCAGGCGCTGATCGACTCGCTGGACGCGCAGCGGAGCGACCAGCAGAAAAAGCTCGGCAAGTCGATGCGCAAGCTCGACCTCGAGAAGCTTTCCGCCGACCTCGCCAGCGTGGAGGCCGGCCATTCCGATTAGCGCAATTCGCTCGATGCTGATTCGTCGCTAGGACTTTTTTCGTCTACTTTCTCGATCACCGTTACACCTTATGGCAAAAGCGTTTCCACTGCTCACGATCAACCCTGTCGGAACCATGGCCGACAACGTTTCCTTGATGCTGCACACCCGGTTGGCCGAGATGCTGCATTTCGCGCGGCATATCGAAGACCCATTAAGAGTCGCCGAACTGCACAACATGCGGATCGCAGCCAAGCGGCTTCGCTATACGATGGAGCTATTTTTGCCGTATGTCGACGGCGCGAACGGCAAAGCGCTGGCCGGCCTGCTGGACAGGACCAAAAAAGTCCAGGAGATGATCGGCGACATCCACGACCGCGACGTGCGTATTCCGCTAATTCTCGGTTATGTCCGCAGGCATGAGGCGAAGCGGCCGGAGATACGCAGTGGCCTGCTTGCGCTGGCGGAGCGGGAGCAAGCCGAGCGCGACCGGATCTATACCGACCTGATCGTTTACTGGCAAGAGCAGCAGGGCAAGTATATCGGTCGTTTAACAAGCCTGATCGCGGCGCTCGCGCAGGAAGCTTTCCCCGGCGCGGCACCCGTCTCGCCGGTGCTGATCCCGGAGGAATCGCCTGCTCCCAAAACCCAGAGCGTACGCAAGCGAACAGTGAAAGCAGCGAATGCGGATAGCGGCGCTTAGCGATATCCACGGCAACTTAGCGGCGCTGGAAGCGGTGTGGGCAAACTTGGAGACGCGGAAGCTGCTCGCACCGTCTCATCCGGTGCTGAACGCCGGCGACACCGTCGCTTACGGCCCCGAGACCATGGCTTGTATCGATTTCGTCCGCGATCCCGCGCGGCAGATCGTCTCGGTCGGCGGCAATTACGATATCAACGTCAGCCGTTATCCGGAAAAGCAGGATTCGTACCGCAAAAAATGGGGCAAGCTCCGGCCCGACAAGTTCGCGGCTATCGAGCAGGCGAGCGAACAATTAATCGGTGACGCCCGCGAATGGCTGGCCGATCTTTCTACGCTCGTGGAATTGGAGCTGGCGGGCAGGCGAGTCAGCGTTTCCCACTACGCTCCCGGCTCCGACAAGGAAGGCTTGATGCGCTCCACGCCGCAGTCGCGCTTGGAGCAGATCGCCGATGAGGTCGGAGATCGATACGATGTCGTCGTTACCGGGCATACCCACAGCCCGTTCGTTCGTCAGGCGGGCAGCGTGCTGTTCGTGAATCCAGGCTCCGTCGGCCGCGCCTGGGGAAATCCCACTTACGCCGAAATCACCCTTTTTCCTGACCAAACGACTAGCGCGAGGATTATTCGATGCCCCGTTACTCAGCAATAGATATCGGCACGAACTCAGTTAAAATTACCACGGCGGATGTCGGCGCGAACGGCGAGTTCGCTATCGTCGCTGAAAGCTCGAAGGTAACGCGTCTTGGCCGAGGCGTCGATAAGACGCGCCGCTTCGACGAGGCCGCCGCCGAGGCGACCCTGCAAGCCATCCGCGAGTTCTCCGAGGCGGCGCGGCAATCCGGCGCCGAGCGGATCGTCGCGGGAGGCACCAGCGCCATGCGCGACGCCGAAAACGGCGACGAGTTCCGCCGCCGCGCGGCCGAGATTACCGGCGGCGGAATCGAGCTCATCACCGGCGACCGCGAAGCCGAGTTGACTTTCCTAGGCGCGATGTCCGACGTCAGGGTGGCGGGGCAGGGCGGCGGCGAAATCCTCGCCTTCGATGTCGGCGGCGGCAGTACCGAGCTGATCGCGGGCGAAAGCGCCCCGCCCAAAATCCTGAAATCGCAAAGCCTTGATATCGGCGCGGTTCGCCTCACCGAGCGCTTCTTTACCACGGATTCGCCCAGCCGCGAGGAACTCACCCATGCCCGCGCGGCTGTCGGCGAGTTTCTCGATCAATTCGAGCTTCCCGCCGCGATACCCCGAATTGTCGGAATCGGTGGCACCGCAGTCAACGCCGCCGCCATGCTCCGCGCCGAGCGAACCCCTGATTCCCAGCCATCCGACGCCCCAGACCTGCAAGGCGAAATTGTCTCCGCCGCCAACATCGACCACCTCATTGACAGCCTCGCTATCCTCACCCTCGACGAGCGAAAATTCACACCTGGCCTCGATCCCAGCCGCGCCGACGTCATCGTCGCCGGCCTTCTCATCATCAGCCAAATCCTCCACCATTTCCGACAGCCGTCCTTCACCCTCAGCACCCGAGGCGTCCGCCACGGCCTACTTCTGGAATTAAGCTCCTGATGACTATCAGCCGCTCAGAGCTAATTTCTTAAGGTCGTGCTCGGCGACCCCATCCGGCGTAACGGCCACCTTCCCTGAAAGGGAAGGAATCTTTTCCAGCGCTTCTTTTTTGTTACCTTAAATACAAAACCACGCTGTATTAACTTCCTTCCCTTTCAGGGAAGGTGGCCGAGAGGCCGGATAGGGTGGGAAGGTGGCCGTTACGCCGGAAAGGGTCGCCTACAAAATAACGCGTGCTCCAAGGAACAAATCGAACCGCCATGGTATTATTATATTGACTGCGCTGCGCTCAACTAATAGTAGAGATTTGCGCAGTAAACGGGTAACATTTACTCCGGCAGCTATCATCGGCGGCATCGTTGCCGCAACCAGTTTTCGACGGTATACAAAATTTTAGACGAGGTAACAACACTCCCATGGCAAAAAGCGTAGGCATCGACTTAGGAACCACCAATTCGTGCATCGCCTTTCTTGAAGGCGGCGAGCCGAAGGTAATTCCCAACGCGGAAGGCGCGAACACCACCCCGAGCATCGTCGGCTTCTCCAAGTCCGGCGAGCGTCTTGTCGGCCAGCCCGCCAAGCGGCAGGCGGTGGTCAACCCGGATCGCACCATCATTTCCATCAAGCGCAAGATGGGCACCAACGATAAAGTGACTGTCGATGGCAAAGGCTATTCTCCTGAAGAGATCAGCGCGATGATTCTCCAGAAGCTCAAGGCCGACGCGGAAGCGTTCCTGGGCGAAAAGGTCGACAAGGCGGTTATCACCGTCCCGGCGTACTTCAACGACGCGCAGCGCAACTCCACCAAGAACGCCGGTCAGATCGCCGGCTTGGAAGTGCTCCGCATCATCAACGAGCCTACCGCCGCTTCGCTGGCCTACGGCTTGGACAAGAAGAAGAACGAGACGATTCTGGTCTACGACCTCGGCGGTGGCACCTTCGACGTGTCCGTCCTCGACGTCGGCGACGGCGTCTTTGAGGTCCGCTCCACCGCTGGCGACACCCGCCTCGGCGGCGACGACTGGGACGAGCGCGTCGTGGCCTGGGTGGCCGACGAGTTCAAGCGGCAGGAAGGCATCGATCTGCGTGGCGACAAGCAGGCGATGCAGCGGCTCCGCGAAGCGGCTGAGAAGGCCAAAATCGAGCTGAGCGCCCGTACCGAGACCGACATTAGCCTGCCGTTTATCACCGCCGACCAGAACGGGCCCAAGCACCTGGAATTGCGTCTCACCCGCGCCAAGTTCGAGGATCTCACCCGTGACCTGCTGGAGCGCACCCGCGAGCCGTTTAACCGCGCCCTCAAGGATGCCGACGTTCAAGCGAACCAAATCGACGAAATCGTCCTGGTCGGCGGCTCCACCCGCATGCCGCAGGTACAGGCGCTCGTCACTGAGCTTGGCGGCGGCAAAGAGCCGAACCGCACCGTGAACCCCGACGAAGTCGTTGCGGTCGGCGCGGCGATCCAGGCAGGCGTGCTCGGCGGCGAGGTGAAAGACGTCGTCCTGCTCGACGTTACGCCTCTCTCGCTCGGTATTCAGACGCTTGGCGACGTGATGACCACTCTCATCCCGCGCAACACGACTATTCCTTACCACAAGGCGGAGACCTTCTCCACCGCGGCGGACGGCCAAACAGCCGTGGACGTGGTCTGCTACCAGGGCGAGCGCGGGCTTGCTTCGCAGAACAAGCTGCTGGGACGATTCCAACTCACCGACATTCCGCCCGCGCCGCGCGGCATCCCTCAGATTGAGGTCGCCTTCGATATCGACGCGAACGGCATCGTGAATGTCACCGCCAAGGACAAGGGCACCAACCGCGAGCAGCGCATCACGATCAGCGGCACCGGCGCTTTGTCGAAAGACGACGTCGACCGCATGGTGCGCGACGCCGAGGCACATGCCGCCGAGGATACTAAGGTGCGCGAGGCCGCCGAAGTGCGCAACTCCGCCGACGCGGAAATCTACCGCATCGACCGCGTGCTGAACGATCTGGGCGACAAGGCCTCCGCCGACGATAAGGCGCGAGTCGAGGAAGCCAAGACGGCTCTCAAGACCGCGCTCGAAGGCGAGGATCTGGACGCGATCAAGACCGCGACCGGCAACCTGCAGCAGGCTTCGTACAAGCTCAGCGAAGCGCTCTACGCTCAAGCGGGAGCCGCGTCGAACGGTACGAACGGCCACGACGGCAGCGGCTACCAGCCCGGCGGCGAGACCGCGCAGGCCGAGGCTCACGCGAACAACGAGGACGTCATCGACGCCGAGTTCAAGAGCGAGTAATCCGTCTTGCTACTAGGCGGCAAAGGGCTGGGGAAGCGATTCTCCAGCCCTTTGCTGCGTCAGCTTGGCTCATGTGGGAACTATCCAAGCGAAATAGGTCTTTTATAAGTAGAGCGTAATGCGCTCAATCTTTATATGCGTTGTGCTCACCATGCACGGTCGCAATTTTTGATGGCGCGGACGCTCCAGTTCTCCGAGCCGCGCAGCTTTTCCGAGTCAAACCTTTATGGCAGGCGAATACAAAGACTACTACAAAATTCTTGGCGTCGAGAAGTCGGCGGACGAGAAAGAAATTAAAAGCGCATACCGGAAGATGGCGCGCAAGTACCATCCGGACGTCAATCAGAACGACAAGACCGCCGAGGCGAAGTTCAAGGAGCTTCAAGAAGCGTATGAAGTGCTGTCCGACAAGGACAAGCGCGACAAGTACGACCAGTACGGCGACCAATGGAAGGCGTTCACACAGAACGGCGGCTTCGGCGGCTACGGCGGGGCGCAGCCCAGCTCCAATGTGCGCTATGAATATGGCAACGGCGCGGGCGGCGCGGGGTTCAACGGCATCGACGATCTCTTCGCCACCCTCTTCGGCGGCGACCCGCGCATGCAGCAGGGTGGGGGGTTCGGCGGCTTCGGCACCGGTGCCGGCGGTGGGCAACGACCGCGCGCGGAGTACCCGCAGCGGCAGGATGTGGAATACGGGGTCGAGATTACCTTCGACGAGGCTTATCAC
>CAXSEA010000023.1:13216-24879 GCA_964235675.1 uncultured Armatimonadales bacterium
CATCGACGATCTCTTCGCCACCCTCTTCGGCGGCGACCCGCGCATGCAGCAGGGCGGCGGCTTCGGCGGATTCGGTACCGGAGCCGCCGGTGGCGCGCCCCGCGCCCGCGCCGAGTATCCGCAGCGGCAGGATGTCGAGTACAGCGTCGAGATTTCTTTCGATGAGGCCTACCACGGTACCAGCCGCTCGTTTACCGTAAATGTCAGCGAGCCATGCCCGCGCTGCCACGGCTCGGGCACCGTTCCCGCCGGGAAAAACCAGACTTGCGCCACCTGCGGCGGCTCCGGTAAATCGCGCGGGCGCAGCTTGTTCGGCAGCGGCGTCTGCCCCGACTGCAACGGCTCCGGCGAAGCGCAGCAGCCTTGCCCGGAGTGCCATGGACGCGGCGTGGTCGAGCGCCAGAAGCGCTTGTCGCAGATCAAAATTCCCGCCGGCGTGAAAGACGGCCAACGCATCCGCCTGCAAGGGCAAGGCTCCAACGGCGGCGACTTATACTTGAAGATTTCAGTGGCGAACGACCCCCGCTACGAGCGCAAGGAGTCCGACATCTATACGGGATTCAGCGTACCCTTCACGGTCGCGTCGCTCGGCGGCGAAGCGTCGGTGGAAACGCCCGAAGGACGCAAGCGCTTGAACATTCCCGCTGGCACTCAGACCGGCCAGAAGTTTCGCCTGACGGGTTTGGGCATGCCGGTGCTGAAGGGGACGGGGCGCGGCAATCTTTACGCCAGCGCGGAAATTTCCGTTCCGAAGCAGCTATCGCCCCGCGAGAAAGAACTGCTCTCCGAACTCGCGAAGCTCCGCCAGGACGAAGTCACCATCGGCGGTTAAACGATTCAGGAATCAAACCAGATGAGAAATCAGCCTGAGCAACCTAGTGCGGAAGCACATGGCGTCGTGGAAATCAATCGGTCGGCGCGGCGCGTTACTCTCGCGCAAACCGCGCCGATGGTGAAAGATCGCGACGCTCCCATCTACACGATCAGCATTGCGGCCCGATTGGTGCGCCCGATGCGGGCCGTAGAGCCGGACAGCGACGCCCGCCCTCTGCACGCGCAGACACTGCGAACCTACGAGCGCGAGGGTTTGGTCAAGCCGCAGCGGGTGGGCCGGAATCGCCTTTACTCCGACCGCGACATCGAGCGGCTGCAGCAGATTCAGCATCTGACTCAGGAGCGCGGCGTCAATTTGGCGGGCGTGGAAATTATTCTCGACCTTCTGGACCGCGTCCGCGCCCTCGAAGCCGAACTCGAACGCTCGCGCTGAAATCGCGCGTTGAGCTGCCGCTGTCATATCGTAAACACAGTTAAGATAAACTGCCACTACTTGGTAATCGTTGATGACAAAGCAAACTATCCAAAAACGTTTCGTTGTAGCTTTGGCATACGTCGGCATGGCAGCAAGCCAGATTATCTGCGCGGCCGCGCCGGGACCACTCGCGTCCTACTATAACAAGAACCGCGTGCTGATTATCTACGCTCCCTCGGTCGGCGACCCGCGCATCATTCAAGAGCGGGCATTGTTGCAGCGCGGCTCCGCAAACGCCTTCGCCGACCGCGACCTAATCGTTATCCAGAGCTTGGCAAAGGGCCACAACACGAACGCCGCTCAGTCCCGTGCTCTCCGCGCCTTGTACCATATCGCGCCCGATGCTTTTCAGATTGCCTTAATCGGTAAAGACGGTCACGTCGCGTTTACCAGTGCGGTGCCCGTAGCACCCGGCACCGTTTTCGAGCGCATCGACCGTATGCCGATGCGGCGTGAGGAAATGCAGCGCAAAGGGGAGCTTTGAGCGAATCGCCAAGCTGGGTGCGTTCCGGCTAATGCGCGTTCGCGAAATGCAGCAGCGAGACCGAAACCAGCATCAGGCAGGCGAGGCTCACCCAAATCGCTCCGCGCAGCAGCGATGCGCTTTGGTGGGTGTCGGGCGGGCGGCGGCTCAAGCGGCGGGAAATCGCGTCGCCCCAGCCCGCGAGCGTGAAGACGGCGTTCGAGGCGATCAGCAGCCACGCGAGCGCGTGGAGATCGAGCAGCATATCGCAGCAGCTGAGAGCGTCGGAAAGACCGCCGATTTTATAGCGGAAAGCGAATGTTGTCGCGCAGAGCAGGCTCAGCGCGCAAGCGCCGAGTCCAAGCAAAATCCCGTTGTAGGCCAGACGCCGTTTTTCCCACCAGCCGATCAGCTGCGTAAATGTCAGGTGCGGCGAATTGGCGGCAAAGACGGAGTTGTCCGTCCGGTTCTGAGTGGGACGGGGCGTAGAGCGTTGCTTGCGGCGGCGGGCCGGCTGCGGGGCCCAGACGCCGTGCTTTAGAATTAGCTCCAGCTCGTTTTGCGGCTTTTGTACGAAGTCCCAAATCTCTGCGCCCTCCTCGAAGTTCGACGGCGGCAGACCACTTGGCGTACGGTGTTTGCGCGGTTCCACGAATCTGGTTTTACCCGGCGCGGCGAACAAATAGTTGCGTTTCGATAAGCATTTCAGTTCGCGCCGCCGAGAGACGCTATTTGCCGTCTGCGCTGGGCGACCAACGCGCGAAGCCCGGCGTTCTGCGGCAGCTTCAGCGTGCTGTCCCGCTCGATGATCTCAAACGCTTCCGCACGCGCCTCCTGCAAGATGGGAGCGTCGCGCAGCACGTCGATAAACGGCAGCATCACCGCACCGGATTGGCGCGTGCCGTAAAAATCACCCGGCCCACGCAGCCGAAGATCCTCCTCCGCGATTTTGAATCCGTCGGTGGATTCCGCCATGATCGTCATGCGGGCGGCACCGTCGGGGGTTTTCGGGTCCGAGATCAGCAGGCAGTACGATTGGGTATCGCCGCGTCCGACCCGCCCTCGAAGCTGATGCAGCTGCGCCAGGCCAAACCTGTCGGCGTCCTCGATCACGATTACCGACGAGTTCGGCACGTCCACGCCCACTTCGATTACTGTCGTCGAGACGAGAATATCCAGCTCGCGGCTGCGGAACGCCTGCATGGCCGCGTCTTTTTCCGACGATTTCATCTGCCCGTGCAGCAGGCCGATGCGAAACTCTGGAAACACTTCCGTCGCCAGCTCCTCGGCAAGCTCCGTCGCGGCCTTCACTTGCAGCTTGTCGCTTTCCTCGACCAGCGGGCAAATCACGTAAGCCTGACGCCCCTGCTGGAGCAGCTTGCGCATAGTGTCGTAGACCAGGCCGCGCTCGTCTGATTTTTTCCAGTGCGTGCGTATCGGCTTGCGCCCCGGCGGAAGCGCATCGACCACGCTCACGTCCAAATCGCCGTACACAGTCAACGTCAGAGTGCGCGGAATGGGAGTGGCGGTCATCACCAGCACATCGGGCGTGATCCCGCTCGACTCCAGGCCCTTGTCCCGAAGCGTCGCGCGCTGCACCACGCCGAACCGGTGCTGCTCATCCACCACCGCCAGGCCGAGCTTATGAAATCGGATGCTTTCTTGAATTAAAGCGTGCGTGCCGATCACGATAGGGTACTGCCCGTCGGCGATGCATTGCAGAATATCCGCCTTCTCCCGCGCCGTGTGCGACGAGCCTGTCACCAGCGCCACGGGAATGTTCAGCGCCTGCATCACGCGGCGCACGCCCGCTGCGTGCTGCTCCGCTAGGATTTCGGTGGGAGCCATGAGCGCCGCCTGGTAGCCCGAGCGGACAGCCATCAGCATCGCGGCCATCGCCACGACCGTTTTGCCGGAGCCGACATCCCCCTGCACCAGACGGTTCATCGGGCGCGGCTCTCGCATGTCGGCGGCAATCTCGCTGATCACCCGCTGCTGGGCATCCGTCATCTGGAAGGGCAGGGCGGCGGCAAGCTCCGACACGGCGGCCTCGGCAACCTGCTCCGTGACCGCGATGCCGCGCTCGTTCTTCCCGGCGCACTTCTGCTGCACGAGCAGAAGCTGGACGGCGAGAAACTCTACAAACGTCAATCGATAACGCGCGTCGTCGAGCTTGGAGCCGTTGTCGGGATAATGAATCTGCCGCAAGGTCTCCGATTGACTGAGCAGATGATGACGCTCGCGCAAATCCACCGGCAAAGCGTCGGCGGCTAAATCCGGACTCTCCCGAACTAAAGCCAACGCTTCCCACACGATACGCCGCATCCGCTCTTGCTTCACGCCTTCGGCTAGAGGGTAGACAGGCACGATTCGGTTTGAATTCAGCGATTCGCTCCCGCCTTCCTCGTCGACCATCTCCCATTCCACCTCGCTGAGTTCCAGCCCGCGCATCGGCGAGCGCGACGCTCTGCCGAAGGCGATAATTCGCGCGCCGGTCAGCTTCTCGAACTGCTTCTTGAGAAACCACTGGTTGAAGAACACCAGGGCGCAGATGCCGCTCTCGTCGCGCAGGGTCACCCGCGTAATCATCAGCTTCGTGCGTGTGGGATTGTTCTCGACGCGAACGACCTGCCCAGTCAGCGTCACCGTTTCTCCGTGTTTCACTTCCGCCATCGGCTTGAAGTAAGTTCGGTCCTCGTAGCGCCGGGGGTAGTGCTGGAGCGCGTCGCCGAGCGTCGCCAGCTGAAGGCCGTCGCGCAGCTTTCCGGCAAAGGCCGGCGTGACCAGCTTCGGCAAAACGGCCGTGAGCGGCGTTGCAAGCGTAATCGGCTTTAGCCCGGTCGGTTTCGGTTCGGTAGATACGGTTGGCACGCCATCATTTTACGGGCGCGAACGTTCGTTTGTAAAGCTGCTATCTCGCCTCCGCGCCTTTGTCGCTTGACGAATTCCATAATCCCGGAGTGCTTGAGGCGAGGGTACTCTAGCAATATGAGAGGGGTCTATCCCGGCAGCTTCGATCCGATTACGTTCGGGCATTCCGACATTATCGAGCGCGCGTCGTCCTGCTTGGACGAGGTAATTGTCCTTGTCGCCGAGAATTCGAGCAAGCAGAGCGCGTTCGCCGTCGAGCAGCGCGTGGCGATGATCCTGGAAGTGGTTAACTCCAAGGGCCTGAAGAACGTTCGCGTGGACAGTTTTTCGGGTGGTCTGCTGGTAGACTATGCCGAGCGCGTCGGAGCGCATGTTATAATCAAAGGTCTGCGCGCGGTGTCCGACTTCGAGTACGAGTTCCAAATGGCCTTGCTGAACCGCCATCTGCGTCCGGAGATCGAGACCATCTTTATGATGACCCGCGCGGAATACTCTTTTTTGTCGTCGTCCATCGTGCGCGAAATCGCGCGGCTTGGCGGCGATATCAGCGGTTTGGTGCCGGAGTGCGTGGTTCCGGCGATTCGTCAGCACCTCGGCGGCGTTGAAGGTTAAGCGCCGCGTCGAATTCGCCGTACCAATCGGCTGCATGGAGCAACGATCATAGATATCCTCAAACTACTCGACGAACTCGAAGCGCTGGTGGAAGACGGCAAGCAGTTCATGGGCTTTACCAACCTGGACCGCGAAGAGTTTTTCGATTTACTCAACAAAATCCGCGTCGCCCTGCCCGATGAAGTCCGCAAGGCCAGCCGTATCACGGCGGAAAGCGAGCGCATTATCGGCGGCGCGCGTGAGGCGGCCGAGCAGACGATGATGGACGCCCAGCAGGAAGCGCACCGGCTCCAGCAGCAGTCGCAGGGAGCTGCCGAGCGTCTGGCGCGCGATTCCGACGCCCGCGTCCAGCAAAAGGCCCAGGAAGCGGAAGCCAAGGCGGCTAGAATCGTTAACGATTCCCAGGCGCACGCTGGCAAAATTGTCGAGCAGGCGCAGCAGGAATCCGATCAATTGGTGATGAAGGCGCATGGCGAGGCGGAGCGCCTGGTCAGCGACAGCGAGATTGTCCGCGCCGCCAACGCCCAGGCGCGCGAGATCGCCGCCGCCGCCGAGTACGAAGCCCAGGAGATGCGCGCCGGAGCCGAGCATTACGCCCGGGAAGAGCTTGCCGCGCTGGAGCGCGTGCTGAGCGACAGCCTGCTCACCGCCCAAAAAGGCCGGATGCGCTTGGATCAGCGTCTGAGCAGCGCTGCCGCCAACGTGACTTATCCGCAGGACAGCAGCGTGAAAGTCCCCGCCGCATCCGGCAGCCGCAACGGGGCAGGGTAAGAAACGACCCCAAGCGTTACTGCGAACGCTCGAAAAAAAGTAATCCGTGGGTATACTGACTCCTATGCCGCCACGCTTTTGCTGGTGGCGCGTTTTTTGCGCGTGATGCTTGGAAAGTCAGTATTGCCATGTTGCGAGTCGATCTAGCGGAATTGCTGCGGCAGACGGGGAAGAGTATCGTCGTCAATATCGACGATAAGCCGCGCCCGGATGAGGATGTCACTTATCTGGCGCCGGCGGTCGGACGTGTGACGATCACGAACGCGGGCGCGCTGGTGATCGTGCGCGGGCGGTTCAGCACAATAGTGCAAATGGAGTGCGGGCGCTGCTTGGGCGAAGTCCGCGAGCCGATCAGCGCCGAAATCGAGGAGCAGTACAGCCTCACGGATGTCGAAAATCCGATGTACCGGGATGCGCACATTGCCATCGTCCCGGACGAGGAGAACGAAGTGCCGCTCGGGCTTATGGACGGCACGGTGATGGACTTGAACGTCCTGCTGCGTCAGGCCGTGATACTCAATGCGCCGCTGAGTCCTGTGTGTAAAGAAGACTGCCGGGGGCTCTGCCCCGTGTGCGGCAAAAACCTGAACGACGCAAGCGACGGCTGCCGGTGCGGGCAGACAGCCCGGAATACGCCGCTTTCCGCATTGAAGCAGATGTACGACGCGCGTTCCGAAGGCGATTCCGCAAGCGACAGCGGCGGGACGTCGGTTGCGCGATAGCCGACACAACATTTTTGATCGCATGGCGACGCTTGCGTGCGACACTCTAAAATTTATTCGATTTCGATCAATTTGACTGAGGAGCTACTAGAATGCCACTACCGAAACGACGCCATTCCAATTCACGCACGCGCAAGCGGCGTACCCACTACAAGCTGACCCTGCCTTCCTTGTCCGCCTGCCCGCGCTGCACGCAGCCGCGCTTGTCGTTCCACGTTTGCCCGCACTGCGGCTACTACGGTACCGGCGCGAACTCGCGCATGGTGATCGACGTCAACAAGGGCAAGCAGCAGGCTGACCAGGAAGCGCAGTAGTTAAGATATGCGGGTTGCGCTTGACGCAATGGGGGGCGACTACGCCCCGCAAGAGATAGTCCGCGCCGCTGCGGAGTACGCCGGACAGGAGGATTTCAGACACGAGATCATCCTGGTCGGCGATCAAAGCGCAATTCAGGCGGCGCTCCAGGAAGTGGGTGCCGAGCCTACAGCCGGACAGCTTTCCATCAAGCATGCATCCGAAGTGATCGAAATGCGCGATCATCCGATGCAAGCCGTCCGCAAAAAGCGCGATTCATCGCTCGTCGTCTGCGGCCAAATGGTGAAATCCGGCGAAGCCGACGCCACCTTGTCCGCCGGCAACACCGGCGCGGCCATGGCGATTGCCGCCCTGGAGATCGGACGCATCCCCGGTATCGAGCGTCCCGCCATTGCCACTTCCATGCCGACCACGCGCGGCACCGCGCTCTTGGTGGACGCCGGAGCGAACGTCGATTGCTCGCCCCAGAACCTTGCCCAATTTGCCTTGATGGGCTCCATCTACGCGCAGTTCGCCTTGGGCGTGAGCGAGCCTACGGTAGGTCTGCTCAGTGTCGGCACCGAGCCCGGCAAAGGCAACGAGCTGACCAAGGCAACCTATCCGCTCTTACAGGCTCTTCCCGGCATTCGCTTCCACGGCAACGTCGAGGGCAAAGATGTTTGGGAGCAGACCACCGACGTTGTCGTCTGCGACGGCTTCGTCGGCAATGTCCTGCTGAAAACCGCCGAAGGTTTCGCCGAATGGATGATGCTGATGATTCAGCAGGAGGCCAAAGCCGGCTCACCTGAAGACCAGCTCGCGATCCAAAAGCTGCTGGGGCGCTTGTTCCAGCGCATCGACTATTCCGAAAACGGCGCGGCCCCGCTGCTTGGCATCAACGGCGTCAGCATGATCTCGCATGGCCGCTCCAAAGCCAAAGCGATTCAAAGCGGGATTCGGCTGACGATAGCCGCCGCGGAGTCGAACTTTGTCGGCGCGATTGCCGCCGGAACTTGCGCGACCACCCCTGCATAGCCGTATAATCGCTGCATGTCCGCCTTTCACCCGCCAGATTATCCCGGCACCGACCGCTCCGCTGCCCCTTCCGCTCTCCCTTCGACAGACGAAAACCCCGCCGCAATGCGTCCTGGAATCGGGGTTCTCGGCTGCGGCTCTGCAGTTCCCGACAACATCGTCACGAACTTCGATCTTGCGGAGCGCCTCGACACCAGCGACGAGTGGATTCGCAGCCGCACGGGGATCGGCGAGCGCCGAATCGCTCAAGACGGCGAAAGCAGCGCCACGCTGGCGCTAGGGTCTGCGCGCGCCGCGCTGAATGACGCCTCCATCGACGCGTCCCAAATCGGTTTGATCGTGGTCGCCACCTGCACCCCCGATACGCCCATGCCATCCGTGGCGGCCTTGGTGCAGCGCGACCTCGGCTGCGGCACCGCCGCCGCGTTCGATATCAACGCTGCCTGTGCCGGATACGCCTACGCATTGGAAATTGCCTTCCAGCTCATGCGCGGGAGCGCGGCGCGCTACGCTTTAGTGATCGGCGCGGAAGTGATGTCCCGCACGGTCAATTGGAGCGACCGTGGCACCGCCGTGCTCTTCGGCGACGGAGCAGGCGCGGTCGTGCTTGGCCCGACCGACCAAGGCGGATTGCTCGGCTCCGTGCTGCATGCCGACGGCTGCGGCGTAGAACATCTGCACATTCCCGGTGGCGGCTTCAAAGCCGCGTCTTCCAAAGATAATTTCAACGATCGCGCGATGGTGATGAACGGGCGCGAAGTCTACCGTTTCGCGGTCAACGTTATGGGCGAATCCGCCTTGGAGGCTCTCCACCGCTTCAGCATTCCCGTGGAAGACGTCTCGCTGTTCATCCCGCACCAGGCCAACATCCGTATCATCGAAAGCGCGGCCAAGCATATGGGGCTGACCATGGACAAAGTCTATGTCAACGTCGACCGCTATGGCAACACCTCGGCGGCGTCGGTTCCCCTCGCGCTGGATGAAGCCTACCGCGCCGGACTGTTGGACTCAGGTGATATCGTGGTGACCGTCGGCTTCGGGGCCGGTCTGACTTGGGGCGCGAACGTCATTGTTTGGAGCAAGCCGCGCTTCTCGAACGCTCACTGAATATTGCCGGCTTTGCGTTGCAGCGCATTGATGGCGATGCAACCGGGGTACACTTCGCAGGCTTTGTCCGGCATGTGTCGCGGCAAATTCGCGCTTTATTATGAAACTTGCATTTTTGTTTCCGGGCCAGGGGTCGCAGTCCGTCGGCATGGGCTCGGACATTTACACCCACTACCCCGCCGCCGCTAGCACGCTCGACGAAATCGACGACCTGCTCGGCTACAAGCAGACGACGTTGTGCTTTTACGGGCCCGAGGAATCGCTCCGTGAAACCAATGTCACCCAGCCTGCGCTTTACTCCGTGAGCGTTGCCACGCTTCAAGTGCTCGACAAGCATGGGATCAAGCCGCAGGCCGTGGCCGGCCATAGCATCGGCGAGTACGCCGCCCTGGTCGCGGCGGGAGCGTTGGACTGGCAGATCGGGCTGACACTGGTGAGCGAGCGCGCTACGGCGATGCATCAAGCGTCGGAAGTAAATCCAGGCGCGATGGCGGCGGTGCTCGGGCTTTCCGCCGATGTGGTTCAAGCGGTCTGCGCCGAAACTCAGTCGGCCGGGCACGGCGTGGTTGCAGCGGCAAACTTCAACGGCGCGGGGCAGGTGGTCATTAGCGGCGAGACTGCCGGGGTGAACGCGGCCATGGAGCTAGCCAAGCAGCGGGGCGCGAGACGCGTTCTTCTTATCCCGGTCGGCGGCGGGTTCCACTCGCCGCTCATGAGCGGCGCGGCCGATACGATGCGGGCGTTTATCAAGGATGCGGCTATCGGCAATGCCAAGCTACCCGTCGTCGCTAATGTTACCGGCGACTACGAGACGAGCGCCGAGCAGATTAAAGACAACCTAGCGGCGCAAATCGACCATCCGGTATTATGGGAGCAGTCGGTGAACCGGTTGCTGGCTGACGGGTTCGACACATTTGTAGAAGTCGGTTCCGGTTCCGTGCTGACGGGTATCCTAAAGCGCATGGCTAAAGAAAATGGCCGTGAGCTTGCCTTATACACGACGCAAGACGCCGCTTCGCTCCAAGCGACCGTGGCGGCGCTGGGTAATAGCGCGACGACCTGATCAACGGATTCGATGACAGTTTATGATGCAAAACTTCGGACGACTTGACGGGCGGTCCGCGCTGGTGACGGGCGGGGGAACAGGCATTGGGCGCGCCGTCGCGCTGGCGTTTGCGTCGATGGGCGCAAACGTCGCTATCGCCAACCGCTCCTCGATGGAAGCCGCCGAGGAAGTAGCGCGCGAAATCCGCGCCATGGGCTGCAAAGCCGTCGTCATCCAAGGCGACGTCTCCCAAGCCGCCAGCGCCGACGCGATCGTGAGCCAGGTCTTGACTTCGTTTGGTGGCGTGGATATAGTAGTCAACAACGCTGGCGCAACCCGCGACAGCGCGCTTGCGCGAATGAGCGAGCAGGATTGGGACACGGTTCTCGACGTCAACCTGAAAGGCGCGTTCTTGGTGTCCCGCGCCGCCATTAAGCCGATGATGCGCCAAAAGCACGGGAAGATCGTCAACGTCGCCAGCGTTATGGGCCTGATGGGAAATCCCGGCCAGACCAATTACTGCGCGTCCAAGTTCGGCCTGATCGGATTTACGCAGGCGCTCGCCAAGGAGGTCGGCTCACGCAATATTCAAGTGAACGCCGTCGCTCCCGGCTTTATTGAAACGTCGATGACCGAGGTCTTGCCGCCTGAGTATCGAACGGCGCTGCTGGAGCGAATCCCGGCCAAGCGTCTCGGCAAGCCGGAAGACGTAGTCGGCTCGGTGGTGTTCCTGTGCAGCGGCGCGGCGGATTATGTGACCGGTCAAACGCTCGCTATCGACGGCGGCTTGACAGCATAGCGGTATAATCCGGCGCGCCTACTTCAGCAAATCAGCAAAATTTAAGTCCGTCAGTTTTCACGTTAAAGACCGTACCAGTTAAGGAGAACAGCATGTCAACGTTTGATCGCGTCAAAAAAGTCGTCGTGGAGCAGCTCGATGTCAGTGAGGACGAAGTCACTCCGCAGGCTTCCTTTGTCGAAGATCTCGGCGCGGACTCGCTCGATGTCGTCGAGCTGGTCATGGGCCTGGAAGAAGAGTTCGATATCGAAATTCCTGATGAGGACGCCGAAAAGATCGCAACCGTCCAAGACGCCATTTCGTATATCGACAGCAAATCAGCCGGCGGCGAAGCAGCAGCCACGACTACCGCTTAAGTCGTTTAATCGTTTGCGCCCCTTCCCACGCGCTGGGGAGGGGGCTATTTATTGTTAGAGCCGTTTAACATTTCATGAGACGTGTCGTCATCACCGGGATTGGTGCCATTACCCCTATCGGCATCGGCAAAGACGCTTATTGGTCCGCTCTGCTGCAAGGCGTGAGCGGAGTTGCCATAGTAGAGAAATTCGATTGCTCGGAAATAGCCACGCATATCGCGGCGGAAGTAAAAGGCTTCGATCCGGTCGATTACATGGACCGCAAAGAGTCCCGGCGCA
>CAXSEA010000024.1:0-24710 GCA_964235675.1 uncultured Armatimonadales bacterium
CAAGCATTCGAGATAGCTGACGAGCATTCCTTCTTTTTTGGATTTATTTTTTCGCTGCCAATGCGGGAGTCGCAAAATGGAGAATGGAAGCCGGAAGTTCGCATCGGTGTTAGACCGATATGTGGCGCGGCGCAAAGAGGAGCTTGAGGCAAATGCCGAACGGGCGAGAGCCAGGGTGAGGGGTTGGGCGGCGGAGTTGGGCGTGGAGAGTTTGGCGGACGCGGCTCGGGCGGGGCGGTGGGCGTCGCTTTGGGCAGTGATGGAGGAGCGTAAGGGGGAGATTTTGGCGGACCTATCCGGCGCTTCGCGCCACCTTTCCTGAAGGAAAGGAACGTTCATTCAGCGTTATGCTACCGTTCCTTTCCTTCAGGGGAAGGAAGGTGGCCCGAAAAGACGGATAGATCCTTCCGCCGATTTTTATACTTCCTCTAAGGAGCGACCTGGCACAGCATCGTACTACGCCGGACCTCCCCCTGCCCCTCCTTGGAAAGGAGGGGAGTTAGGCAGTTTCCTTACTGTCGGCGGTTATGGAGTGACTGTCAGGGTGATGGACTTGGTGACGTTGCCGGAGGCGGCGGTGATGGTGACCGTGGTGGCTTGTGTTACGGCTTTAGTCGTGACGGTGAAGTTGTGGGTGGATGTGCCGGGAGCGAGGGTTTCCGACGTGGGCACGCTGACGACGGCCTTGTTGCTGCTGGTGAGGGTGACTACGGTGCCGGCGGTGACGGAGCCGGTGAAGCTGAATTTGTTGCTGTTGAAGCTGGTGCCGCCTGGAACGCTGGAGTATCCGAGCGTGATCGACGACAGAGTGGGCGCGGCGGGCTGGGTGGCGACGGGATTGACGAGCAGGTTGGCGTAAGCGCCGGTGCCGTTGTAATAGGCGATTACGGAAACGCTGCTGGGATTGTTGACGGTGCTTGTCGCAACGTTGAAGGTCGTGGACGCGCTGCCGTAGGGAACGGTCACGGAAGCGGGCACGGCGACGGCGCTGGTGTTGGCGGAGGCGAGTGTGACGAGCGCGCCGCCGATGGGGGCCGGCAGGTTAAGCGTAACCGTGCCGGTGGCGCTGGGAGTGGCGGCGGCGCCGGTGACGCTGGAGCTGCTGAGGCTGAGGGCGCTGACGGTGACGGGCGTGGAGGCGGCAACGCTGTAGATCACGCCTTCGTTGTCGCTGTCACCGCCTGCCGAAGCGGTGCCGATGACGTCGCCGCTGGCGTCTACGGTCGGGGCGGCGTAGGGGTACGTGCCGTCGGTTGTGGTATCGCCGAAGCTGTGCAGCATGCCAAAGCCGCCGCTCGAGGGCACGTAGCGGTAGAGGGTACCTTCCGAGTTGTTGGCACCGCCCGCGTTGCAGGTGCCGTAGAGGCTGCCATCGGGGGAGATCGTCACCTGGCCAAGGGGCTGGTAGCCGTCGGCGGAGGTGCTGAAGCTATGCAGAACCGTGTAGGAGCCGCTCGGCGTGAGCTCGTAAAGAGTTCCATAGCTGGTGCCGACGCCGCCGGTGGAGGTGGTGCCATAGATGTCACCCGCAGCGTCGAATTGAACCGCGCCTAGAGATGGATTAGCACCATCGCCGTAAAAGCTGTTGGCAAAGTTGTGCAGGACGGTCAATTGTCCGCCGCCGTCTGTGGTGCCGGGAGTCAGAGCAAACAGAGTACCGTAGTTATAGGTGCCGTCGTTAGTGGTGAAGCCGTACACTTTGGAGTCGCTTCCAATGCCTACAGAAAGGGTGCAGTCCGTGACGACGCTCGAGGTAAACCGGTGTTGAACGGTGTAGCCGGTACCGTCGGTGTTGATGCTGTAGACGGTGGCGTTGGCGTTGGCGTTGGCGTTGGCGTTGGCGTTAGCCATGCCGTAGAGCTTGCCATCGTGGGCGATTACGACGCCGCCCTGGGGATAAGCGCCGTCGGTGCCGCCGGCGAACTTATGGAGTACGGTCATCGTGCCGCTCGGCGAGAGCTTCCAGAGCGAGCCGTCTCCAACTGCGGACCCGGTGTAGTTTTCCTCGCAGGTGCCGTAGATGGAGCCGTCGCTGCCGAGCGCGGGCGTGCCCATGGGCAGGTAGCCAACCGTGGTCGCGAAATCGTACAACACCGAATATTTGCCGGAAGGATCGAGCTTGAAGAGGGTGCCACCCTTATCGCTTGTCGTCGCGACCCCGTAGAGGCTGCCGTCGGCGGCGCGCGCCAGGCCAGAGTGCGGCTGGTTACCGCTGGTATAGCCGAACTGGTAGACGACGGAGTCCGTTTGATCGGCTCGCGCGGCGTCGGCAGCGCCGAGCAGGGACGCGGTGAAGGCAACGGAGAGGGTGGCTAGAAGCAGGGCGGTGCGGGTTTTTGATCGGTTCAGCATGGTGGTTCTTTCAAAAAGAGTTATCGAGTTCAAGAATCGAAATGAGGGATGCGCGGCCTAGCTGAGCGGCGGTGGTCAACGGAGCGGCGGACTCACGAGCGAGTCACGGGTTTATTCTATCGGCGGGGCTTGAGCGTGGGAAGTGGGAATTTGGGTGAAATTGGCGTGGAGTGGCGGTTTCGGGTTCGAAAAGTAAATGAAAACAAAATAGGTGGTTGATGAGCGGCTATTTTGTGATTTGAACTGGCCTATACACCGTTGTATTCAAGGACAAGGGCTTGGGTGTCGAGCGCGCGGGGATGGGACGTTCGGCGGCGAATCAAATTTTTGAAATAGCTTCTAGTAGTTTTTTCAACAGTCGCCGCTCCGGGCTGGAAGAGTGTCCGGCTCCACTGCGGGGTGAACTCGCTTGCGCTCAAACAGGCACTCCTCATTGCGCCGGACACTCTTCCAGCCCTACGCTCAAGCCGCTGCAAGAAACGATTTATAGTTTTGAAATAGCTTTTAATAGTCGACTGTGGTAAACGCTCGTTCCTGAAGGAACGGGCTTTTTGTTTGAGTACGGGTTCTTAGGTTTTTACTTCTATGTCAGACGAAATCTTGTCCCCTGCCCCATCTTCAAGCGGTGTCGGCGGGATCAGCATCGGTAGTTTGTATGGCGAGGTTTCGCTGCGGCATGACCGGTTGGACCGGGATGCGGCGGCGGTGAAGGCGGCTGTGGCGGGAGTGGCCGAGCAGCTGGGAAGTTTGGGCGGGGTTCCTGTTGCGTCGGGGCTGGGCGGGCAGCTGCGGCAGGTGGCGGGAACGCTCGCGCCGGTGATGGCGGGAGTGTCGGCGCTGGGGGCGAGCCTGGGCGGGTTAACGCTGGACGCGTCAGGGATTTCCGGCGGGGCGGATAAAGCGGTTTCGGCGCTGGGGCGGGTGCAGGTGGCGGCGGCGAAGTCGGCGGCGATTCGTTTGCCTGGCGTGAAATTGGGCGCGGGCGCGTTGACGGCGGCGCAGAGGAACGCGCTGGCGGCGGAGCAGGCGCGAGTGGGCGGGGACGCGCCGGGGCGGCTGCAAGTGGAGCGCGACCGTGCGCTGGACGAAATGCGGGCGCGACAAGCGAGCGCGTCCGAGATTGCATCGGCGAAGGCGGGGTATGACGCTCGGATTAAGGCGGCACAGGCTTCGGACGCGGCGCGGCACCAGGCGGCAGCGGCGCGTCAGCAAGCTTTGGAGAGTCGGCGGAGCGCGGGCGGGGAGCAGAGGCTGGCGAATATCGATACGTCGCTGCAAGCTCGCATCGATGGCGGCGCGGGGCTAAGCGGCGATGCTGGAGCGGCATTGGCCGAGCGTCGGAGAAGATTGGAGGCGCAGTACGGGGCGGCGATGGGCCGGATCGACCGGGCGGGCGTAGTGGCGCCGGGCGGGTTGGACAATCCGGGCGTCGCGCAGGCGCGGGCGCTGGCGGCAAAGGCGCTGAGCGCGGGGCAGTCGGCGGCGAACGCGAGCTATACCAAAGGCATGGACGCGCAGGGGCTGCAGGCTCTGGGCGTGTCGCTGGATGGATTGAAGGCGAAGCGAGATGCGTTCTTGTCGGGATGGCGGGCGAACGGGGAAGACGCGCGGACTTATGTCGCCGATTTAGGCGGGTTGTATACGCAGGTGAGCCATGCGGCTGCCGCGACACCGGGGCAGATGGCGGAGCAGGCGCGGCTGCTGAAGGAGATCGGGAGCGCGGCGAAGGACGCAACCAGCCAGGTGCGGGCGGTGCCGGAAGCGGCGCGGGAAGCGCAGGCGGCGGTCGGGGAGATTGTCGGCGATTCCGTGGAGCGCAGCTTGGCGGAGTCGCAGGCGGGCGCGGGCGCGGGCGGAGGGTCGGGGTCGGGGTCGGGGTACGGATATGAGCGGCGGAGGAAGAGGCCATCGTTCAGCCAGGCGATGCGGCGCAATTGGAATGAGGAGATGGAGCGCGCCTTTGATGCGGAGATCGGACAGGTGGCGCAGCGCGGGACTACAGGCGTATTTGGGAATGTGTTCAGGATGGCTCAGAGCGGCGGGAGCGTCCGAGGCAGTAGTGTGGGCGCGGACGGGTCGAAGTCGCGTCCGTTTTATACTTTGCCGGCTTTGGGCGGTTCGGCGCTTTCGGGCAATTCCGTGGCTCAATCGAACGGAGCGGGGCAACAGCCATTGGAAGCGATGGCGGGCGGAGACTCGTCCGGGGGGATGAGCCCGCAGATGCTGGGCGGGAGCGGCTTGGGCGCGAGCGCCGCGCAGGCCGCGCCTTGGATAGCGGCGTCGGTGGCGATCAGCAAGGCTTTAGGCGGACAAAAGACTTTCGGCGGCCGGTTGTTCTCGGGCGGATTGCTGAACGCCTTTTGGAAGAAAGACCCGCTGCATTTCGCGGTGGGCGGGGCGGTGCCGGACGAGGGCGGCGGCAAGAGCGGCGGGGATACGGTGCCGGCGATGCTGACTCCCGGCGAGTTCGTGCTGTCAAGGCCGATGCTGGCGCAGATCGCGGGGATGTCCGGGCCAAACTACAGGGAAAATGCAGCGCCGAGCGGCCAGAGCGCAGGCATGGGAGCCGAGGGCGTGAACGTGACGGTGCATCAGCATGGCGACAACCATTTCCATACGGACGCCGATATGGACGAGTTCTCACAGCGGCAGGCTTGGGGAATTAAGAACCAGCTGCAGACCAGCGCGCCGGGGTTGTTTTGAGAGACCTATCCGTCACGCTCGGAAGCGTGCCACCTTCCCTGAAGGGAAGGACTTAGATCAAGTCAGTGTGATATCTAAACTTGCGTTTCCCTTTAGAGGGTTTAGAAAAAGTCCTGAAATAAAGGCTAATTCTGTTCCCCTCCTTATCTTAGGAGGGGCTAGGCGAGGTCCGCCAAGCACGAACCGCCTCGCTATACCCGATCTCCTCCAGCCCCTCCTAAGATAAGGAGGGGAGTTCAGATGACTTTTTCTAAACCTTCTGTAGAGGGCTTGGGGGAAGTCGTCTCTTCTCTCCCCCTTGTCCGGGGAGGGATATAGAAGTTCGTTTTGAGGCAGCGCTCGTGCTGGGCGGACCTCCCCTTAATCCCCTCCTAGGATAAGGAGGGGAAACAAACCAGAGGGCGCTTGCGGTGGAGTTTTTATGCCGGTCAAAGTTAATTACAACAACTACGATTTCCCTTCGACCATTCGGCCGATGAGCGTGGGGTTTGGGGTGGATTTGGGGGAAGTGGAACTGCCTCGGCGGGATGGGGCGGCGACCCAGGCGGGGCGGGTGAAGGGGCGGACTTTGGTGGCTCGGGGGGTGTTGCAGGACGATGATCCGGCGGCGCTGGCTGCGGGCTACGATGCGTTGAAGGCGGCATGCTTTGGGGGCTCTCGAATGGCGCTGCCGCTGTATTTTGGGGTGGACGACCGGTATATCCTAGCGCAGCTTCAGGAATGGAGCGACGATTACGCCCTCGGGGAGCAGAGCGGGGTCTGCTACCGGGTGAATATCGCGATGACGTTTTTCGCGGGCGATCCGTTCTGGTATTCGGTGAGTCCGGTGAGCGTGCCGCTGTCTGGCAATGGGGCGACTGCGGTGAGTGTCGGCGGGGACGCGCCGGCAGCGGCGGTTTGGACGTGGACGGCGGGATCGTCGGGCGCGGGAGCGGTGACGCTGGCGAACTCGGCGACGGGCGAGGCGGGAACGATCACGAGGACGTTTGCCGCCGGGGACGCTGTCGAGCTAGATACCGCCGACTACGCCGTGCTGGTCAATGGGACGGCGCAGTTTGGAGCGCTGTCGGGGCGAATTCCATCGCTGGCGGCGGGGGTGAACGGGATAACGATTGAAGCGAGCGGGGTGACTGTTTCAGGGGCGAGCGTGGCTTATACGAGCCGGTATTTGTAGCGGTGGGGAACCCATCCGGCCTTTCAGGCCACCTTCCCTGTAGGGAAGGAAAAGTCTACAGCCAATGACTTACTCGGCTGATAGAAGCGCTGTCTTCTATTTCCTTCCCGACAGGGAAGGTGGCCTGAAAGGCCGGATGGGTTCCGAGCGGCTCTAACGGGTGCGGGCGTGCTGGCGCATTGCTAGTTTCAGCTTGGCTTCCACTTCGCGTTGGCGGCGGGATTTGAATACGCCGAGCGAGGCAAGGCCGCCGACGGCTATGGCGAGTACCGACAAGACGGTTGAGATTTCCAGAAGAAGTTGGGTGTCCATACGGCATCTTACCATTGACCCATGATTGACGCAAATTTCGATATCGAGTGCCGGTTTTTCCGGTCGGGCGCGCGGCTGGCTTTCAATCCGGCGATGCTGGCGCGGGCGAGCTGGACGCTGCAAGAATCGGGCGGGATCGGGCAGATCGACGTGGTCACCGTGAACGGGTTCGACGAGCTTGGCTTTGAGCCGATGGTCGGCGACGTGGTCGAGGTGTGGGCGATTGGGACGGGCGAGACCGCGCCGCGAGCGCGGGGCAAGGTAACCGTGCCGGGGCGTCAGTTGGAGTTGCGCGAGGAGCGTCGGATTACAGCTTATGGACGCATGCAGGATATGGCGTCGGTGCTGATGGACAAGGTGGTGGTGCGGTATCTCGGGGCGGATCTGGCGGAGTACGCGGCGGTGGTGGCGTCGGATTACGCCAACCGTCGGGGGCTGGCGCTGGGTGTGGATTTTCTGACGGATATCCAGCCTTGCGGGATTACGCTGACGGAGTTTTCCGCGCCGGACACGCTGGCTTCGTCGGCGATGCAGAGCTTGGTGGACCAGGCGTCGGACAGCGTGGTTTGGGGATGGGAAGTCGATCCGGTGTCGGGGTTGGACCGGTTTTATTTTCGGCCTCGCATAGCAGAGGTGGGGAACCAGTTTTTCGTGGGCGGGAGCGTGAAGGCGATCAATGCGACGGAGGAGTCGCAGGCGCTGAAGAACTGCGTGAAGATTGTCGGGGGCGCGCCGAAATATCCGAATCTGGCGAAGAATTCGAGCTTCGAGGCCCCTACCCCGCCGGATGGGGATTCCGGGAATCTGCTGTACGCGGGCGGGTTCGAGGAGGGGTCGGTTGGGGGGCAGGGATGGACTTACTTGTATGGGGCGAGCCGCAATTTGGCGGACTTGGACGAGGGCGGGCCGCATTCGAGCACGGCGCATACGGGGAAGTATTACGTCATTTTGGACCATGACGCCGTTAATAACGGCGGCCAGCCTGCTGAGGAGATTTGGCAGGAGGTGGTAGTCGCGTTGAATACGACTTACTCCTGCTCGCTGTATTGCGCGCGGGAGCGGGGATCATCGGCGGCTCAGGGCACGCTCATTCTGGAGGGGCGCAGCAGCGGGGATGCGGTGACGGAGAGCTATGCGCTGCCGCTCGCGCCGATGTCGACGGTTTGGACGGGCGGGCAGGATTCCACGGTGCTGGCATCGGACGGGCTGCAGATCGTGACGCAGTTTACGAACGCGGCGACGGCGAAGTGCCGGGTGCGGGTGGTGGCCGGGGCGAACGTTTCGCCGAACAGCGGGCTGCTGATCGACGACGTGGTGCTCGCGGACGCGTCGAGCGTGGGGCAGGTGGGATGGATCGAGAAGTACCCGGATCATCCGGCGACTCCGGGGCTGGCGAAGTTCAACTGGGTGGACTGGGCCTCGCCGCAGGCAGCTTGGGAAGGCGTGTATGGGGTTCGGGCGAATGTGACCGCCGATAGTGGGGACAAGCCGATACTCCAGCTTGCGCCGGGAGATCAGCCTGGGGGCGAGTATTTGTTCCGGCCCAATCCTCAGCAGGCGTTGATTTGCGGGGTGAGGGCGAAGATCGATCCGGGCGCGCCGGGGAATGCCGGGCTGACGAGCGGGATCGTGCATCTGGAATATAAGGAGTGGGGCGAGGGCAACGCGCTAAACCAGAGCCAGACGACCGAGTACGCGATGCCCGCCGACAACCGGTGGCGGTTTATCACGGTGAATCCGTCGGTGACTTCGGAGACGTTCGGGGCGGGGCAGATCGCCGCGCCGACAGGCGTGCAGAGCGTGGTGGCGCATGGCGATGCGAACAGCGCGACGTTTAAGATCAGTTTTGGGGTGAGCGGGACTTACGATATCGATGGGGTGACGGTGCGGGACGCGGGTTCATCGGAGGGGTCGGACGCGAATTACGGGGTGGTGTATGCCACGTCGAATTATCTGCGCGGGGACGACAAGTTCGAGCGGTATGTGCGGGTGGACGACCCTGCCCTTGTGGTCTATTTCACCGCGCGGGCGTGCTGGGGTCGATCGCGACTTACGGCGAGCAGGAAGGCTTGCTGGTCAACGACCAGATCGTGGATTGGAACGAGGACGCGAAGTCGTATGTGGCGGCTTGGTTCTCGAAGTGGGCGATTCCGATTGCGCGTCCGCAGCTGGAGATCGCGCACGAGGCGGCGCAGACCCCCTCCCCCGGCTCGGGGCTGATGGTGCGGGTAAGCGGCACCAGGAACGACGTGCCGGATACGTGGGCGAGCCGGGTGACTTATACCTGGGATAAGCAGCGGCTGGCACTGAGCTTGGAATTGGCGGACGAGCGTCCGAGTTTGGCGAAGATGCTGAAGGCTTTGGCGCTGCAGGCGTCGAGCGAGGGCGGCGGGGCGAGCTCGACGTTGGGCGGGCTGCTGGCGGAGCGGAACGGCGGGCAGACCGGTGGCGGGGGCGCGGCGGCTGGTATCAGCGTGGCCGATACTGTCGGGGACGCGGTAGCGAGTGCGGTTTCGCTGGAGTTCGCGCGGGGAACGGTGTCGAGCCCGAGCGATGGGAGCGCGGTGTATACGCCGGCTTCGGCGAGCGTGCAGGGGTTGGGCGAGGTGCAGCTTGCGCCGAGCGGAGGGACGACGGCTGGACAGGTGGTGCAGGCGAATGATGCGCGCTTGTCCGACAGCCGTGTGCCGATGGGCGCGGCGGGCGGTGATTTGGGCGGCAATTATCCGAACCCGAGCGTGGCGGCGATCCGGGGGAGCGCGGTGGCGCCGACGGCGCCGAGCGACGGCCAGGTGCTGGCTTGGAGCGCGGGGGCCAAGCAGTATCAGCCGGTGACTCCATCGGCGCAGGCGAGCAGCGCGACGCCGTCGGGCGCGGCCGGGGGCGATTTGGCGGGGAGCTATCCGAACCCGACGCTGGCCGCGGCGGGCACGGCGGGCACTTACGGGGACGGGTCGCACTATGCGATCATTACCACGGACGCGAAAGGGCGCGTGACCAGCGCCGCGTCGCAGCTTCTTCCAGCGCAAGCGTCCAGTTTGCCGCCATCGGGCGCGGCGGGCGGGGATTTAGCGGGCAGCTATCCTAATCCCGCGCTGGCGGTGACGGGGACGGCGGGCACTTACGGGGATGCTGCGCACTACGCGATTATCACTACTGACGCTAAGGGGCGGGTGACTGCGGCTGGGCAGCAGGTATTGCCGGTGGGGTTCGCGGCGGGAGCGGTGATCGCGCCGGCGAGCGTGGCGGCGGGGATGATTATTTATAGCGGGGCATCCATGCTGGTGCAGTGGCATGCCAAGCTGGGAAGTGTTCCGGCAAGCGGCGCTGTGGCGTTTTACGGGTGGGAGACGAGCAGCGACGGCAGTACCTGGACGAGCGAGGCTTATAGTGTCGAGGGGGTTTATACGGGGGCGTCGTTCGGATCGGGGAGCCAGTACGCGCGGTGCCGCGCTTACGCGCTGACGCCGAGTGGGACTACGCCGACGCCATCGGCTTGGACGGCGAGCGCGGCGCAGGCTTATGTTGCGGCGACGGCGTCAAGCGCGGGCTTAACCGTTCAGGGGACGGCGGGACAGACGGCGCTGAACTTTGTCGGGGGAAGCGTGGCGTCGGTCGGCGGGGTGAGCGTTTATACGCCTCCGACAGTGACGCCGAACGGGATTTGGATGCCGACAGTGAAGCCCGCGTATGGGGCTCTCATCAATACCGGGCAGCCGCTGGCGAGCGGGCTGGTAGCTTTGATGCCGTTTAACGAGGGATCGGGTACGGCTGTCCATGATGTGACGAGTTACGCGAACACTTTCAATTTAACGAATGCGCCGCTTTGGACGACGTTTGCCGACGGGTCGGGCGGGCTGCGGTTTAATGTGACGGCGGCGGGAGTGGTAAGCCAGTCGGCGGGGCAGAGCATCGCCATGCAGACGGGGAAGTTGTCGGCGCTGGCGAACGCTCCAGGGTTTACGTGGATCGGGCGGGCGTATCTTTATAGCGGAGGCTACACGAATAACTACGCTCATTATTTCACGCTGCTGGTGGCCGGACAGGCCAACTCCACGATGTTCTATTTGCGGCCCGACCAGAACAACAACGGCGAGCTGAGCTGGTTCGTGAGCGGAAGCAGTGGGGCGAGCATCATTTATGGTCCGGCGTGGTCCACTCTGGTAGGCGGGTGGCACCAGATCGCGGTCACTTACAACAACAGCAGCGGGGCGGCCGCGCTTTATGTGGATGGCGCGCTGTCTACGTCGGGCACGTTTATGACGGGAGTACTGACGACGGCGACTGCCAACGCGACCTGCTCTTACGAGATGTGCGGGAGCAATTCGGGCAGCGTCAATCTTGCCGCCGATTGGGATTTCGCCGCGATTTGGAACCGGGCGCTGGCGGCGTCGGAGGTGGCGTCGGTTTACGCGTCGCCGTACTGGGCGTGGCTGATCGGGCAGCGGGCGGCGCGGGCAGTTTCATCGGCGTACGCGTTGATCGACAACGGCGAGGTGCTGGTGCTGGCGAACGCGTCGTCGGGCGGGTTCGCGGTGACGCTGCCGCCGTATTATGGGCGGGCGCTGCCGATTACGGTGGTGAAGACGGATTCCGCGTCGAACGCGGTGACGGTGGTCTACGGCGGAGCGACCTTGGCGACGCTGACAGCGCAGAACCAGGCGCGCCGGATCGAGTCCACGGGCGCGGGGTACGTGGTAACGGCAGGGTATTTGTAGCCCCAATACTCCGTAGCTCCACGCCGCTTTCCCTATACAAGGTTTAGAAAATGTCGTATTTTTTTCCCTGCTTGGACAAGGGACAGGTGTCGGAGTTCGGTTTTGAGGCAGCGTTCGTGCGGGGCGGACCTTTCCTTAATCCCCTCCTACGATAAGGAGGGGAAACCAGAAAGCACCATGCCGAGAGTTTTACACACCCTTCAACGCGGCTTTGCGGGCGGCGGCGCTGTGGCGTCGGACCGGGTAATCGACGCCGTAAAGCATTGCCGCCGCGACGCCGAAGCATCCGAGAACGAGTAGAGTCGGATTGACTATGCGCAGGTAGCAAAGCAGAAGCAGGGTTGGCATGTGGATCAAGTAAAGCGGATATGACAGGTCGCCGGCCCAGTTCAGTGCTCTGCGGATGCGAGCGTTCGGAATTTTGATATCGCGGCAGATGGTCAGCGCAATAATCGTCGCGATAGTCGCCAAGTACAGCGTGCCTTTGAACTGCCAAACCACCATGCAGGGCACAGTCAGGATGAGCGCCGACCATTTATGGGCGCGATGGCGGGCATAGGCGAAGCCGACGAGCCAGAGCCAGGCATAGCTCAGGTATGGCCTGTCCTCAAACTCCTGGCCGGGATAAACGATAAACCGCCAGATTGAGGCGGTGATTAGAATCGCCAAAATCAAGGGCGGCAAGCGTTTTAGAAGCGGGGCAATCATGTAGAGCCACCATTCGATCGACAGTGACCAGGATGGACCGATATAGCTGACCGCAGGCACTACGAAGGTTTGAAGCATGAGCAGGCTTCCAAGAAACTCGGGGAATGTCGGGCCCAGGTAGGCGATCCCGAGCGGAGTCAGCGCCAGGGAATGCGTCGCACAGACAACAACGGCGGTAAAGCCTAACGCGGCCAGGTAAAGCGGCCAAATCCTTTCCACGCGTCTTTGGTAGTAGTGCAACGGGGCTCGCTCCAAGCTGCTGGCAATCGAATAGCCGGAGATGAGGAAAAAGCCGTACACGCTGCCTTCCTGGTTCAGCCACAAACCGAAGGAGGCCCAGCTTTTATCGACAAAATACGAGGTGAGATGACCGCCAACCACGATAAATGCCAGTACGAAGCGCAACCCGGCCAAAAGTGCCCATTGATCGCCATCGTCGCGCCCGGTACTCGATACAGACGAATCAATAGGTACGTTGCTCACTGGGCGCTTGGCGTCATCCTGTTTCAGCATTGCTCTCATGGCGCTTAACTCGCAACATTATTTCGCAATTCTTTTATGTTTCTTGCATTAGGGGAAATTTTTTAGGAGAACAAAAGCATGGCTTACCGTATCGATCAGAACGGAATCAAGACGCAGTCGCCGCTTACCGCACCGGAAATCGCGGCTTATAAGAGCTTCACGGGCACGCCTTTTGGAGCGTCTTTCGTGAACGGCATCATGGGAGCGGAGCAGCTGGCGGGAGTGTTGAATACGCCTCGCTCGTCGGCTAACCCACAGCCGCAAGGGGTGGCGCAGGCAACCAGCATCCCACGGGAATCGGTGAAGGAGGAGTTGACCAAAATTGCGGTGGAGTTCACGCAGGCCGGGCAAGCGAGCGCCGCTCAGTCGGTGCAGCTGATCTGGCAGCAGGTGAATTCCAACCCGCTGGACCCGGTTTCGGTATCGTCGGTGCAGATTTTCGCCGCGCAGGTGCAGGCGATTGCGGGCAGCACGCCAATCACGCTGCAGACGGATTTGGCAGCCGCGCTGGCGATGCCGGACCCGTCCTACACGGCGACTACGGATTTCGGGCCGCTTTCGGCTCTGGTGTTCGGGGGATGGCTGGTGGTGGAAGAGAGCGACGCGGCGGGGCTGGTGGCTAGTTAGAAGACTCAGCCTGGAGAGATGAAGCCTCTTCCAAACAGACTTACTTATGCCTCGATTAGCTACGAAAATAATTTCGCCGCCATGGAAAAATCCCCCTAAGTATACGGGGGCGAGCGCCAATAATTTGGGTGAGGCAAACTACTATGGATAACGAATTCAGCGGCAACAGCTTTAACGGCGAAAGCGGCGGCGGCAAGAAGCCGGAGCGCAAGTATAGTCAGCTTCTATGTTTGCACAACCGGATCGACTACCGGATCGAGACCAGCGGCCGGAGCGGGGAGATTTCGGCGAAGATGAGCATCGCGCCGGTGTGCCGCGACTGCGGGATCGCGATGCATTTCGAGCAGCCGACAACGAGCTATGACGAGACCCGGCTCTGGGTGCGTCTGGTGCCGGGAGTGGGCGGGGAGTGCGTGCCGGTGGAGTAGGAATGGAGACCCTATCCGCTCTTCGGGCACTTTCCCTGAAGGAAAAGACCGCTGTCGGGCATACCGGGTCCTACAATAACAAACCAGGGGTGGAATGGCCGCTTGCGAGGATGCAGGGGGCTGTTTTTGTGTCTGCGGCAACTCGGGAACGGATACAATAGTAATAGTTCATACACGAGACGAGAGTTAATACTGTGACTACTGTAATGGAAGAGTTGGCATTAGAAGCGAGCGCGTTTACTCCGGAAGAGCAAGAATATATCGCCGTCGCCGCACGTCGGGCGATGGCTGATTTGCGCGACGAAAGAAAATGGGATGAGAAGTTCGGCCAGTCGCAGACGATGCTCGGCGAGATGGCGAGCAGGGCGTTGGCTGAGCGCCGCGCTGGGCAAACTAAAAAACTACGTTAGCCTGTGGAATCCCATGTCACCCGCGATTTCCGCGAATGCCTGCGTGCTTTGCCGGCACATGCTCGGCAGAGCGCTAAAGCCTCCTACCAGCTATTTCGAGCGGACCCTTTCGCTTCCAGCTTACGCTTCAAAGAAGTTGCAAACGGCGGTAGCGTCTGGTCGGCTCGCATTTCACTCAGCTACCGCGCCCTTGGCGTTCGCACGACTAATGAAATCGTCTGGTTCTGGATCGGTGACCACGAACAATATGACAAGCTACTCCGACAGTTCAGTCGGGCTTAGCGCGAATAGCTTTGGATTTCAGCTTAACTGGTATGAGAGGACGCCGGAGCGACTTGGGTCGGTCGCGGTTTGCGGCGAAAGTCGAGGTATGGCAGCAGTCCAAAAGAGACAAACAGCAGCAAGGCCATACCATGACAGTAATTCCCGAGTGGGGAACCGATGGGCAGGAATGCGGAGAAGGCCATCAATCCGCTCGCCGCGAGCCACGCAAGCATCCAACGCCATTGGAATCGGTTTCTGGACTTTGCCCATCGGTAAGCGGCCCCAACGGCGTACAAAATGAATATTCCGCACCAGGAGAATTTTAGCAGCACGCGGCCAAGCTGTGAATAACTTGCCGGAAAGCTGATTGTAATGATCCCGATAAAACTAACTAGAACCAGAGCAACCGCAATAGATATAACGGCGCTACGGAAGTCAACCGGCAACTTGGCGTAAGGGCTGAGTCTCATTTTGCTAATCGTTTTCGTCGAGGTGTCTTGAAATTTGGTTGGATCTCACGAGCCGCCCTTAAATAAAGGGCGGCTCGATTATGTTATATTATGACCGAACCTCTCACACTCCTATTTTATCGCGGCAGCGGCATCGGCGCTTGGCTGGAGCGGGTTGGGTGCCGGTTTCCTTGCCAGGCGCTGCGGGAGGTGCCGGGGCATGTGGCGGTGCGGGTTGGGGGCGATGTTTATGAGGCGGTGGCGTCGGGAGTGCATTGGCTCAGTTACGGTGACGCGCTGCGCCGGGCGGGGCTGCTGCGGGAGATCGCTTTGCCGGAGCGTAGTGACGCGCAGATTGCGGCGGCGCGGGCCTATGCGTCGAGCTGTCGGGGCGAGGCTTACGGCTGGGACGATATTGCCTTGATTATCTGGGCTTGGGCCGCGCCGGGGGTGGTAGCGTCGTTTTCTAAGCGGTTCCGCGAGGGGATATCGACGCGTCGGGCGACGATCTGCTCGCTGTTCGCGATGCTGACGCTCGCCGCCGCCGGGTGCCGGCTGCATGAGTGTGTCGCGCCCGCCGCCACGCCCAACGAGCTGATGATGCGCGCGGAAGACTACGCCGCCGCCGAAGCGGAAACGGGCGATAAATCTACCGCGTTGTGTGGGTAAAAGCGCGTATGCTATAGTGGAATAACACCACCGGCAGAGCGTCTTCGGCTAAAAGCGCCGACACTCCGCCGCGCAAGAAAGGATTCGATCCCCATGAACGACGTTCAAAAACTGCTGCAAAAGATTAAAACCGACAAAGAGGCCGCGCAAAACAGCAAAACAGGCCCGTCCGGCCAGCCGTCGCAGGGCGGCACCCCCGCCAACCCGCAAGGCAGCGGCGGCAAGGCTCCCCGCATCCAAAAGTCGGGCGGTCGGGGCAAGTAAGAGTTCAGAGTCGCTCTTTGGCCGCTGGGCCATCTTTCTCATTGCCGGCTACGCCGGTCAATGAGAAAGATAAGTTGGTTTGGTGAGGCAAATCCAGCGCTTTGCTACTAACTCCGCCAAGCTGCTTCAGCTTGGCGGCAAACAGTCCAGGCTGAACCTGGCTTTCCCCGAGCAGGGGCCGCCGGAGGCATCCGGACGTTTATCGCCTCGATCACGCAGTGCGCGTGGTCGGGGCTTTTTTGTTGGCTTGGGAGTGGAGGGATTACTATGAAGATCAATCTAGGGGACATTTTCAGCAGCCCGGTGACGTCGTTTATTTTGTCGAGAGCTTTGGGGGCGGAGTCGGCGAACGTGCTGGGGCTGATCGACGATTACGCGGCGATTAAGGCGGTGCAGGGATCGGGGCAGTCGGCGGACGCGATTACGCAGCAGGTGGCGGCGGTGGCGGCCGACGCGGTGGGGCAGATCGCGGGGGCGCTGCATGTGGACGCGAATTTGCAGCGCAACCCCGGCGCGGCTCCGACTCAGGCCGAGGGTGTGAATGAGATTCTGCTGCTGGGGGCGAAGCAGATTGCCGCTGAGTATGCCGGGCAGGCAGTGGCCGCTCAGCTCGCCGCGAATGCGTCGCGCGGTGGCTCGACGACTCAGGCGGCTGAGGCGCTATTGTCTTCTTCTTCTCCGGCGGTTGACGCTGGGCGGCAGGCAGGCAGCGGCGCGGGGGAAGTGTCCGGCCAGGCATGAGAATGCTCTGGCCGTTTCGCGGTCCGATCCATCGTGGGGTCGGACTTGGGGCGCTGACTGTCGGGATCGCTATGCTTCAGGACTTGCTGGGCCGCGCCGCGCAGCACCGTCTGAGCTGGCTCGACGGCGGCAGCGTCGCGCTGACGGGATTGATCGCGGTGCGGCTGCTGTATCAGGAGCCGCCCCCACCGACGAGTGCTGCAGGAAGCACCGTTCCAAGCGGGTAGAATTCAGCCATGGACGAGCCGATTCTGCCGAATGCTTCGCCGCAAGCGTTTAGGGGCACACAATCTCTGATTTTGATCTCCTTGGGTTGCGCGGTGGTTTTGTTCATATCGGAGGAGTCTCATTGGCTTAGCCATTCCGTGAGAGGCTTTATATTCGCGGTTATGATTGTGTTGCTCAGCGGCGCGGCTGCGCCGTTGAGCCGTGTTTCGCTCAAATACGCTATGCTCTCCCTCGCGATAACCATCTGTGTGCCCGGCCTAGTGCTGCTTTATGTAGCTTGGAGAAGCCTCCAGGATGGCAGCAGCGTTTGGTACGATTGGTCAACGCTGAGCTGCGTCGCTGTTGCGGCAGTCTTCTTTCTTATTGCGAAGGCTTTGTTCAACGGCTTTCGCGACGAGCAAAAGTTCGGGCACCTGTATCGGCGTTCCTAGCGTCAGGTTCAGGGTTTGCAACTTTTTTGCGAGTTGCGTGTCTTTACCATTCATGCTGGTCTTAACCAGTTCGGATGGCCGACGCTGAATCTGGTACTAATCCGTTACCACCGATTCCAATTTCAAGGAATAATCAATCCAATGAAGCTCTTTTCCTGCCCAAACCGCAGTCCAAGGCAAAGGCGGTTTGCCGCTTTGTCCGGTTTGCTTGCCGCGTCGCCCGGCATTATGACCGCGATTTTTGCGTCGTCCCATGGGCATGCGCATAGTCATGTAAGCGCAACATACACTTTTATTGGGATGGGCTGCGGCGTTGGGGTTGGACTGGCGATCTGCTGGTATAAGACGCGTCGCGACGCGATGAACCCGTACTTGAACGGTAGGCCTCGATCCTAAAGCCGTAATTTTTTGTTTTGCTCTGCCCCGTTGCTCGCTTTGACGAGTGTCGGGGCTTTTTTGTCGCTTTATTCTTCGCTATTCTTTGGCTTCCCGAGACTTGGAAATTTTGCCATGCCCCGATTTTTGGCCGCTTGCCGCTCATGCCGCTCCTGGTGGGCGCGGACTCTGGTTTGCCGGGTTTACTTCACGCTCCGCAGCGTGCTGATGGACCGGCATACCGACAAGATTTTGCTGCTGATGTGCTGCCTTATGCTCTACTACGCCTGGCGTCTTGCCGTGGTGGCGGGCTGGGCGCCGCCAGCGCGGGCCGTGCTGAGCGTTGCGGCGCAGCCGGGAATCGCGGATGCGTCGATGCGCCTGACGTCGGCGGCGGCCGATTTCTGGGGCAGCGTGATTCCGCCGGGATTAACGTCGCTGGTGCTGGCTGTCGCCGCCCTGGGGGGCTTAAGTGCATTGTATACGCGCAATTCCGGGGTGAAGATCGGCGTGATGCTGGTTGGAGTAGCCTTTTACCTGCGCAGCGGGGGAATGCTTTGCTGGTACTCGCCGGATCATCTGGGCGGAATTCCATGGCTGATTCAAGCGGGCGCGTGCGCGGCGACGGCGCGCGCTCTGGTGGACGTGTATGTCCACGACGTGCTGGATTTGGAGCAGATTCTGCGGATCGCGTCGCAGGCCGGCACCCATCCGAACTGGGGCGCGGTGCCGTGGCTGGTGCGTCATCGCTTGCGCCGGCGGCTACGCGATGAGGAAGGCGCTCAGGGTCAATCCGCAGCGCGGCTTTCCGGGCCGGCGGGGCTGATTTCGCCGGGTCTAAAAAGCGCGGCCAAGCGCTGAGCCGATGCCGGATAAATCTCGCGCGGCTATCAGCCGCGACTACGACTATGCCAATGCCGGACGCTCAAACAGCAGCAGCAGCAACAACTCAGCCTGGAGGCTGGGGCGGCGAGATATTCTCCTCGATCGCCTCACTGGTGGGAACGTGCGTCACCGCTGTTTCGATGATTGTCGCCGCGAAGCTGCGGTTCGCCCAAGCGGATTCGCGCCGCGCCAAGCACGCCGCCGCGCCGCGCCATAAGGCGATGCCCCGGCGCGCCGACGAGTTGGCCTTTCCGGAACGCCGCTTCGGACGCAAGGCCCGCAACGCTGTCCCGGCCGCCCAGCGCAGGCACCGACGCCTGCTCGCCTGCTTCTCGGGCAAGCGGCGGCGTCGGCGGTAGAAAGGAACTGAGGCTTTGTTGCGGCGGACCTATCCGGCCTTTCAGGCCACCTTTCCTGAAGGAAAGGACAATCGTAGCGAGGTGGTGTTGGCTTTTCCGTTGCTCCAGGGGAGGTGCCCTGAAGGGGCGGAGGGGTTCCGGGAGTTACGCGGGGGCAGAATCGTGGGTAAACTTAGGTTTGTATGTGAAATGCAGCGACGCGATTAGTTAAATACGCGTTGTCTCGAATCAAAGTTTTACTAGAATCCGGAGAAAATTATGGCACTTAATTTCCTGTTCCAACAAGTTCAAAACGCAGTTTCCCAGCATGCTGGAGCCCAGCAGCAGACGGGCTTTAACCCGACCAACCTGATGAGCGATATCGAGGGCCTGTTCACCCAGCACGCTCAGGCCACTGGCCAGCAGATCATGCCGGCGTCGCAAGATCCGTACGGCGATCCAGGCGCGGGCGGTATTCTGCCGGCCTCGCAGGACCCCTACGGCGATCCCGGCCGCTAAAGTCAGCGTCTTCAACACTAGCAAAATAGCCCCGTCTCAGGTGTTAAGTGCCTGGAACGGGGCTATTTTATTGGGTGTGGAATTCGTCTGCCGAGGAGCTAGGCTGCGGACGCGCCGACTCGCCGCGTTTTTATTCGCGCCAAGCCAAGCGCGCCGATTCCTAGGACTCCTAGAAGGCCGATGGCCGTGGCTGGGGAAAGCTCGGGAACGGCGCTGGCGACGGGAGCGCCGCTGATCGTGCCGGTGTTGCCGGTGCGTATAGACTGATTGCTCGTGCCGGTTGGCGCTTCGCCTTCCTCGGTAGAGCTGAGACTATACGGGCCTGCGCCGTCGACTTCCGATGAGGCTTGCAGGAACAGGGAGTCGATGTAGTCGTCCTGCTCGAAGGCGAAGAAGGCGACATCGTCGGAGGAGGCGGACGCGTTGGCGCTGGTGTACTCGTCGCCGGCGAAGGAATCGTTGCCGCTGGTATAGGGAGAAGTGGTGATGTCGAACTGGCCGATGGCTCCGGTAGCGGGATCGTAGTCGAAATAGCCGCTGGCCGTGCCGCCGCTGCCGTTCGTGTTGAAGGCGACATCGCTCAGCGTGTAGGTGTAGTACCCTGCCCCGTCCGGAGTGCCTTGCGCCTGCGCGGGACGAGCGCTGAGGCCGAGCGACAGAAGCGTCAAGGCGGTGGCTGCGGCGATGCCGCAAATGGATCGTACAAAGAGTAAGTGCATGGATAATGTCTCCGGGAGCTTTGAAGATTTGAGGTGCCCTGGATCGAAGAGGCTCGCTCATTGTGGCAGGTTAATTATAAGGCAACCTGCTTGATTTCCATGCGCGGGTTTGCCTGAGCGCGAGAAAAAATAAGCAGCGAGGAGTTTTATGCCTCGCTGCTTATTTTTGAATGCCGGCTGCCTTGCTAAGACGCCGAGGCCGAAGCGCGTCGGCGCTTTGAGCCGGCGAGGCCTAGCGCGCCCGCGCCGAGCGCGGTCAGCAGGCAGAGCGCGGCGGCGGGGGAAAGCTCCGGGACGGCGGAGGCTTCCGGGGCTACCGTAATCGTGCCCGTATTGCCGGTGCGGGCGTCATCCAGAAAATTCGAGAACTCAAGGCTGGCGTCGATGCTGTCCGATCCCGTGGTTCCCAGCGGCGCATCCAAGCCGAACGATAGATCGTTCTCGAACTCGGAGCCGAAGAACAGGTCGCTGTTCGCGTCTGTCGCGGCGTTGCCAGTGACGCTGTTGTAGTCCGTCCCGGCAGTGGAGATTCCGGTGCTGGTCATGCTGTCTTGGAAGGTGCCGGGCGAGGTGAGGATATCGAAGCTGCCGAACTCGCCGGTGGCGGGATTATAGTCGAAGTAGCCGCTGGCCGTTCCGGAGCCGGACGTGTTGAACGCGACGTTATTCAAGGTGTAGGTGTAGTAGCCGGACTGAGCGTGCGCCGGACGAGCGGCCACAACCAGCGCGAGGCCGACTAGGACGATGGAAAGCGCGAGGCCGCGCGCAAGCCGTAGAAGAGGTGAATGCATCAGCGTGTTGTCTCCGGGGTCTGAGAGCTTTGGGATTGCCCTGAATACAAGCGGCTTGATTAGTATAGCGATTTATTGATAAAAGTTGAGTTTATTGTCGCCGCCCGCGCCATTCGCGCCTGGAGCGGCTTTTTTGTTGCTGACCCATCTCCTGGAAAGGATTCTCAGTTATGACTACTCCGATCAATGCCGCCGACGCGCTCGCGCGGCGCAAGCATGATATCCGCATCGCCGTGATCGACGCCGCCATTGCCGATCTCGGCGTGCAGGAGGTTCCGCGCTACTCCAACTGGGGCCCGCGCGTGCGGCAGTTCCTGGCGACGGTCGGCATCACCACTCCCGCCAGCTGGTGCGCGGCGGCGGCATGCACATGGCTGAAGGCAGGCGGCGCGATTCCCGGCCTGGTCAAGCCAACCGGCTATGTCCCCGCGCTTGCCGACAATGCCCGCCGCAATGGACTACTGATGTCGTCAGCCGATGTCGCCGCCGGACGCGCCGAAGTGCGCGGCGGGGATATCGTGGTGGTGTGGGAAACCTTCGGCGACGGCACCTTGAACGACTACCATCACACGGGGATAGTCACCTCGCCGCCGGACTCGGACGGCTGGTTTGAATCCGTGGAGGGTAACACCAACACCGACGGCGAGCGCGAGGGATACGAAGTGGCGCGGCAGCGTCGGCATGTGGAGGACGCGGCGAGCGACGGGCACGCGCGGTACGCGTTCGTGCGGACGGTGTAGCTAAACTCCGTATTATTGGCCCGGCGGATGCGGGTCGAATCGTTTCAAGGGAGATGTCCGCTGCAACTTTGCAGAGTGTGGCGGCAGCCCAAATACCATCTATTTAGTCGCTCCAGCCGCCGTTGTATGAGAACTTTCCATAACGGCATAAGGAATTTCTTTATGAAGGGCACTATTTCACCTCTTGCAGCGAAAATCTTGAGTGATCCGACAGCGAGGAAACAGCTGGACAAGGTTGTCAACAGCGGGCTTAACGGTACGGTAACGCTTGGAGAGAAGACGTACCATGTCGATATCGGATCAAGGTCTCTAGCCGATGCTACTCACCGCGAGTCGCAGCCAGACAAGTAAAAAGGCGTGGACTTCGCCTTTTCGGCCTTCCTCATTTTACTGCTGGTTCTGCCGGGGGTTATTTTCCGTTTCGCGTACCTACGCGGCACAACGGTCAATAACCCCTTTGTGATTACATCGCTCACCGACGAGATCGCGTCGGGAGTGATCGCCGCCGGCGTCCTGCATGCGCTTTGGTGCCTTGTCGCGGCCGGCGTGCACCATCCCGTCGATTTCAAAACGGCGCTGACCTTGCTTGTCGGCACCGAGGAAGATCATCCCGCGCAGCTTTCGGCCGCCATCGCCGCCAGCTCCCGTAGCATGCCGCTGATCGCCGAATACTTCTTATCGCTTTATGTGGCTGCCGCCGCGTTCGGCCTGTTGGTTCATTGGGCTGTCCGCAAAACCCGTCTCGACCATACCGTCCCTTTGCTGCGCTATCACAACGAGTGGTACTACATCCTCAGCGGCGAATACCAGCAGTTTAGCGAGCTGCGCGCCCAGCCTTGGTCGAGCCGGCGCAAGCCGGACGTCGTTTATCTCTCCACGGTCATTCCGCAAGGCGATGAGCCTTATTTGTATCGCGGCTATATCGTCGATTACTCTTTCGACAAGGAAGGGCTGCTCGACCGTGTGGTTCTGTGCGACGCGAAACGGCGCTCGCTGAAAAACGACCGCGAGCCGATCGACCCGCACAAAATAGAAGGCGATGATCGCTACTACGCAATCGTGGGCGATTTGCTCATCCTGAAATACTCCGAGATGCAGACTGTGAACATTCAAGGCATCCGGTTTACGGAAACGAGCTTGCGCGGGGACTGAAGCGGAGCCGCCCTATTGGGATGCGGCGGCCGATAAGCCCGCGCGGGAGGCGTCCACGCGGAGGGTGTCGCTGAACTAATTCTGCGCGTACTTCTCGCGGTACTCATGGACGACTAATTCCCAGAAGCCGGGCATCACCGTCTCCTTCATCTCGCCGGACGGCTCCAGGTTCTCCGTGCCGCTGACCCAGAAGGCGATCTGCCGGGTCCCGGAGATGGGTTCCGAATGCAAAAGCGTCATGTGGCTGCTGGCCGGCTGAAGCGCGGTGTCGCCGGCGGTTCCAAGCTGCAACTCGTCTATCTCGAACTTGACGCAGGGCGTACCGTCGAAATCGGTGTGGGTATATTTCATGGGAACATGATAGCACCCTAGCACGGTGTGTCAGCGGCGGTGAGTGAGAGACGCGGCTAGCGATGGGTACGCTGGTATGCAATTGTGTTGATGATCTAGCGACGCTGGCGCGATGGCTTCCAGCTGCTAAATACTTTGTACAGGTAAATTAAGTAACTGACAATGACCAATGTGGCTACGGCATAGAATGCCTTAGCCGACTCAGGACTTGATGCGATTACTTGCTGAACAGTTTCCATACCACCTCTTATACTTTCAACCAACTCAGCCATTCCCTCACTACAAGAGTCCCCAGCCCGATAAACATCGCCCAATCAGAATCGGCGGGACATAATCCCAAAGAATGTACAAGTAGTCCACCGCAGACTGTCTACCGTAATCTTTTGGTCATTAGGTGGGTTGGGGCACTATGCTAAGCGGCGAATATGTGGCACTGACACTCATAGAGCAAACATCATCGTTTCCGTAACCCTCTGGAAGCGTTGAGTAAAGCCCTGGACCGAGAGGAGGCCCAAGGGGATTTTTGTACTCCGCATCCTTGTACAGTGTCCAATATCCACCGACAATCACAAGACAAGAGACAACCTGGCTCCATGTTACAGGTGGATTGACGATTATTCCTACTCCGGCTCCAAGCAAGGTCAGTGCAGATAAGTCTGGCGTATCTGTGAAGAGATGAGTATGAATACCGCCATAGTTGATATCGTTGTATAGGATGATCTCGCCATTGGGCTGATCAGGATTATTGATTGACATACCGCTATACTATCACTCGGAGGGCGGCGTGTCAATCAACCAACGTCAAATTCGTGCTACAATCCATCCTTAATCTTTACTTCATAGCGCGAGGTGCAAATGCTACCAGATTGGATTGATTGTACTAATTGCGGCATAACCGTTCGCTTCGGTAAACCGCATACTTCTGAATGGATGTATCCAGACGGAACCCCCGTTAAGAATGCCGAACAAGTGGCTGCTCGCATAAAAAGAATAATCGAATTGCACTATGTTGGAGCAAATGTCAACGTTGAGGTAACACAGTTTCCAGAAGATTATTTGGGCACCGCAGAAGGCAATCAGCAAGGAGCCTACGACTATATAGCACAGGATTTGCACAGTAGTATAGCTGACATTCAAAAGCAGGCTATTCTTGAAGTTTTTGAAGGGGAATCAGTAGTTGCATAGAGCTTAAGGCAGCAGCAATGATTTATACTAGTTCACGTTTTGTCAGACCACGAACTTCCTACGGAAGAAAGCACAAAAAATGGTCATTTTATCGATTCAGCCTTGACGGCAAGGAGCCGCTCGCGATGAGTTTAGATAATGCTAAGATGATAAGTTTCCATTTTGCCAATCTCCTCGAAAAGCATGGAATTTCTATTCCTGCCTCTACGGTAGAATATCCCTTTGCGGCTTATAAGCATGCTTTTCTGACCGTTGCCGCACACCCTACAACAGACAAAGACCATAGAAATTCTCTTCATAGGGCTTATTTACACCTCGGAAACATTTACAGCGACCCTAATTTGGCTATGTGTCGTCATGCTATCTATCAAATGTTGACGCCATGCAAAAAGGTTACACTACATCCTTCTTGATCGACGGAATTGCCACCTGTAGATTACATATATTGATGCATGAATAGGATTTATGTATACTTAAAAGTGGGAATAACTATGCTTCATGTCAAATCTAGCATTTAGTGCCTCTATCAAAACCTATCTCAAAATCACCCTAAGCGAGACAAAAACCTGCTCACGATCTCATTTGAGCGTGAAATCAGTCAAGCAAGTAGACATTCAATAGAGGTATTGTTAGAGGCTCTTAATCCCCGCCGCAT
>CAXSEA010000025.1:0-24675 GCA_964235675.1 uncultured Armatimonadales bacterium
CGATGAGAGCGCGAGCGTTTTCACCAACGTCGGATCGAGATCGGAATCGTTTGTCTGCGCGGTGAAGCCCGTGAAGGAGCAGCGGCGTTTGCCAGTCTGCACATCCTGCACTATGACCCTATCATCGCCGATATTGTAGGCAAGCGTGCTGCCGTCGCCGCTGACTGCGGCTTCCTGGATATGGCCGTACGTGGCTGTACAAATCCGGCGAGCGAGATTCCACGCTTTGATGGTTTGATCGTCGGCAGCGCTCCAAAGCATAGCTCCCTTGTCTAAATATGCTAAGGTGCGGACATCGCCATTGTGCCCCGTCAGCTTCGCCAGCAGCCTTCCGCTGGGGAAAGCGAGCACGTCGATGTCGTGGCGGTACGCCAAGCACAAAGCGAGCCCATCAGGCCGAAAAGCAAGCGCTTGCACGCCTTCCGGTGAGTTGATAATCTTCAGCAGCTTGCCGGTGGCAACGCTCCATTCGCGCAAGCTGCCGTCCCCGCCCATGCTGACGAGCATTTTGCCGTTCGGACTAAATGCAACGCCGTTGACGTTGCCGGGATGAGCGAACGGCTCGATTGACCCAGGCGACGCAATCAACAGGCGCAGGCGCTTGCGGGTGGAGGCGCTCCAGAGAATCAGGCCCCCATCGGAGCCGGTGGCGATCAGCTTTCCATCGGGGCTGAAAGCGGCTGATATGGTGATGCCGTCGCGGGTCGGCGCGGGAACGATATGCCTGCCGTTTTGAGAGCCGAAATTCAGCGGGCGTCCCGTGGCGGCATTCCAGGTAGAAGCGGCCCCTAGCAGCGTTTTGCTGTCTGGACTAAAGGCGAGAGGGCCATCGGCGAAGGCGAGCGTTTTACCATCGGGACTAAAGGCGAGATGATCTGGAAAGTCGGAAGAGCCTTTCCTGATAAACCCGGCACGATATTTTAGCCGGCCTGTTTTGAGGTCGTGGACGATGATGTCGTTACCGGAATGGGAGCAGCTTGCCAGGAAGGTGCCGTCGGGGCTAACAGCGATGGGAGCGACGCCCCAATCATCGGCGCGAATAGTTTGGGCCAACCGCCAAGCAGAAGCCGCATGGGCGCGCGAATCGCAACCGACCGTGATAATGAGCAGCAAAGTAATAACATATAGAACTGGGCGCATCGTTAGGCTCCAGAAAGCAAATAGTTAGACTACATTTGTAGTTATTATACGCGCTACAGGAGCGTTGCGCTTGTATTTTGTTTGTGGGGCGGCACGGACGCTCAACGTTTTCCATGCGGCTGCCGGTTCAAGTGCGAAGCGGCTCAATGGGAGTCGCCTGGTATCACGCAAAAGCCCTTGCGTCGCATGCTTACCCCGCGTTCGGAAAATTACTCGGACGGCGGGGTTTGAAAGAAGCCGGTGACGACGGTAATCCGGTGGTCCTCGTCGTAGTGGGCGTAGCTTTTACCGGGCTGGATCTCGGCGCCGCTCGCGTCGTTAAGCGACCATTCGGCGATAGACTGCGCGTGATGATCGAGGAAGGTGTGGTTCTTGAAGGTGCCGCCGGGCAAACTTTGGCGAAACGCCTCGATATACTCCACAAGCGCCACTCGCCCGCTGCATTCGACGTTCGGGTCGCTGTAGACGCAGTCGTCGGTGACGCTGGTGTTGAGAAGCTGCTGGCGCTCCTCGGGGGCGACATCTTCCCAAGCGGCTTGGTAGGTGGCCCAGGTGGTGCGTAGGTGCTCGTCTTGCATTTGGTTAACTTTCCTTCACTTGCAGCTAAATCACTTTACTTGCTTGTGAAAGCAAATCGATTTTGCTTAAATTATTATTTGAGGCAACGAATTAGTGTCGATCGTCTTTATCTGCGTACTGCCGGATCGCTTCCACCAAGATAACCAACACCGTCACGTTATCCTTGCCGCCGCGCTCGAGGGCTAGCTCGGTGAGGCGCAAAGCGGTGAGGGACGCGCCGTATTTGGCGACGGCTTCGGGGCTGGCCATGGCGGCGATCTCGTCGTCTTCGAGGTGGCCGGTGAGGCCGTCGGAGCAGAGGATGACGACGTCGCCGGGCTTGAGCTGCTCGTCATTGACGTCGGCGTCCAGCGAGGGAGCGGTGCCGACTGAGCGCAGGATGATGTTGCGGTACGGGGACGCGTTGGCCTCTTCCCAGCTCATCGCTCCCGCGCGCACCTGCTCGGCGACCCAGGAATGGTCTTGCGTGATTTGCCGCATCGGCTCGCCGCGCCGCGCCAGATAAGCGCGGCTGTCGCCGACATGGACGACGTAGAGGCAATCCTCGCGCACGACCACGGCGGTGAGAGTGGTGCCCATGCCCTGCCGCTCCGGCAGAGTTTGGGAATTGGCGTAGACCGCGTCGTTGGCTAAAATCGCGGAGCGGCGCAAGGCGTACTCCGGGTCGAGGGATGGGTCGGCGTAGTAGGCGCTAATCAAGGTTTTGAGAGCGATCTCGCTGGCAACCTGCCCGGCGGAATGGCCGCCCATGCCGTCGGCAATGCCGTAAATTCGCCCCTTCGCCGCGAGAACGCCGGGCTGGCGCGGCTCCAGCAGGTCAAACTTGTCCTCGTTGTTCTCGCGGACGCAACCGAGGTCGGTTTTCGCACCGGCGTCGAGAACGGCATGCAGATGCGGGCGCAGCGCGTCGTCGTCATCGATGCCGGTATTTCGATCCGTAATCGCCTGCCATCCGCTGGCCAGGGTTTCCAGATCGAGCGTCTGCGTAATCTGCGGCTCCGGCTCAATACCCGTGCCGCCGCCTTGCCTATTTTCGTTCAAACTACCCGCGCCGATCTCCAAAGCATTCGGGGCTACGCCTCGGGAATTTTCTTGCTAAAATGCCGCGTGCATCGCACGCGTCCGCGTATAGGTTACCCGAGCAGTCTAAGCCGTCATAACAGCAACACAAAAAGGACGCGTGGAGTGCGCCCTTTTATGGAATCTTCGCCGAATGCGCAAGGCGACTGAGCGTCGCCAAGCCGCTATTCGGATTCGTCAGCCGACGCGGCATGGGGCGCCTCGAAGTTGGCGAAGGCGTCATTACCTGCGAATGCATCCAAGCTGGGCTTGCACACTTGGAAGAGCAATCCGCCGAGCAGGACCTCGTCGTTGTCGCTCATGGCGACGGCGGTGTTGGTGGTGAGGCGCAGTCCGTTGAGATAAGTGCCGTTGGTGCTGCCGACATCGAGCAGTAGGAACACTTCGCCTCGGGCTTCGATTTTGGCGTGGTGGCCGGAGACGTACCGGTCTTCGTTCAAGCAGACGATATTGTCCGGCAAGCGTCCGATGGTCGTGACGCCCTGGCCGACCAGGATTTCCTGGGGCGCGTCGCCGCGTAGCAGCTTGAGCCAGATAAAATCTTCGAGCAGGGGCGTTGGGGCGGCTTCGATCTCGTGCGCCACTTCGGCGAGAATCTCGGGCGAAGCGATAACAGGCTCCGCCGGTTTGGCGATTGCGCCGCCAGCTGCGTCCACGAAGCGCAGGATAATATCGCCGAAGGTGACTTGATCGCCGGGATGGATAGCGCGGGGACGGTGGGAGAGCAGACGCTCGCCGTTGACCCGGCTGCCATTCAGGCTGCCGGAATCCTCGACGCTGCAAAGGTCGCGCTCCTCATCGTAGACGATCATGCCATGGTAGCGCGAGATACTCCGGTCAGCGATTTGGATATCGGTGTGATCGCGCCCGACCGTATTGACGCCAGGGCGCAAAACGAAGCGCCGGCCCGCGCCGTCTTCCAGAAAGAGCAGATGGCCGTCATCGCCATGCTCGCCGGTGATGGCGTCCGCGGCTGAGACGCTTGCCCCAGGCATGCCAATCAGCATCGTGTTGTCCGCGCCAAGCGTCGCCGCGCTGATTTCGCCTTCCGAAGAGGCGGATTGTGGCGGCGTCAGGCGTACGGTGCCCGGCCTCGCTCCGGCCAATTGCGCCTGCGCGGTCGTGCTTGAAACCGAATTCGCCGCGTTCTCCGCGCCGCTTTGCGCGTCGGGTTGCGAAGCAGCGATGACTCGCTCCTGGTTCATCGAAGTAATCTCCTGGTGTGCAGCCACTCTGCGTCATGCCTTGCGCCGCTTTTGTCAGCACGATGCGTTCCACAGTCTGCCGAGCTGCCCGATCAATGGCTGGTAAGGCCAGACGTATGACTTAAAATCAAGAGCAATCGGCTTTCAGCAAAGCGCGACGAAGGATTTGTTTCATACTAAAATTCAGTGCTAATTCGTTCTTACGCTTGCGATCTGCCGGTGCGGATGGGAAAAATGAGAATAAATGCTGGCTGCATCGGCGGCGCTTCTGTCGCGATCAAACGAAAATCTGAAATAACAATAACAGGAGAGAAAATAAGAAATTATAGGAATTGGACGACTTCCCGGTTCAGGTGTTCCTTTCGCTACGCTGGCTACTCAAGCAACTGCGGCTGACTTGTCAAAATTCGATCAACCATCTCAGTAAACGATGATTCGCAGCTGCCGGTTCCGGGCAATCGACTGTGCCGCTCTAGTAATCCCCCAAGCGTTTGGGCTTAATTGCCATAGGGCGGCGCATCGTTCTGCGGAGTATCGAAAGCCTGTTAGATTTTACTGCCAAAATGCTTGAACTGCGTTAAATATTCCGGCTAAATTACGGCTCAACTCAGCAAGCTACCTGTGGGTGAGCGCGATACATACCGGGCAAATTTTGGCGGCTCCGGACTGCGGCGGGGCTAGTCGCCGTTTGCGGGCGCGAGTAGAAACCGCCACGTTAGACGTCTCCGGCGCGGGCTCGAACAGCGCCTCGCAGCGGGCGCACGGCACCCAGCCGTTAGCCTTTTTCCACGCCAGCACCGACCGCGTCCTTTCCACCAGATGATCCATCCGCGCCTGCATGTCCACAGCCGCGGCGGGCGGCGTCGGCGGCGCGATTCGGCTCAAATCCCGCAGCTCCGGCTCCGGCGCGGGCGGCTTGATAGTCTGGGCCGACGCGCCGCGCGTCGCGGGCCGCGCCGTGGCAAAATGGATATCCTCGATCAGTTTGCTGCCGAGCCTGCCGTTGAGCTTGCCCAGAAGATCCGCCTTGTAAAACGACATTTCGTTTGCCCAGGCGCTCGATTTTACTCGGACAAAGAGCACGTTTCCGCGCACCGACTCCGCCGTGCAGACCCCGGCCAGCTTATCGCCGGCAATCTGCGGCCACAAAGCAAGTGCTTGATGCGGGCGCAGCTTCTCGCGTAAAGCATTGAGGTCGATCGCCTTTTGCGCAGCGGCTCCGAACTTGCCCATGCTCAAGCCCGGTACGCCTGACGCATCCTGGTTGTCGTATCCTGCCATAGAAGCGGAAGCTGTCCCAACTTGTTTTTACACCAGTTTTAGCAACTAGGTGTTTTTATTAGTATATCAGAGCCAAAGGCGGTAGTAAAGAGCTCCGGCCTCTGAATCGTTGTGTTCAAGCGCCGCTAAAGTGGTCACTCCACTTGAGCAGGCAATTATCCGCAATAAATACCAGCTAGTTATTCTCAGGCGCTCACGTTTTTGATCGCAGCACTCAGGATTAACTAGCTGGTATGCCTATACCGGTTGGCTACGGGGTCACTGTCAGAGTCGCCGATTGGCTCACTCCGCCGGATGTCGCGGTGATGACCACCGTTTGAGTGGTACTGACGGGATAGCAGTCAATGGTGAACGTGTGCGAGGTGGATCCCGCTGAGATAGTTATGTTGTTAGTGGCAAACGCCACCGAAGAGTTGCTGGTCGTGAACGTAATCGGTTCGTTGGCCGGTGCGGCGCCGGTCCAGTAGACACGGTTCGCGGTCGTTTGTGTCGAGCCTTCGGCTGTGGCGGGGGAGAGGACAATTGATTTCAGGCCACCGGGCGGCGGCGTGACGGTGAGAATAGCGGTCTGCGTCACTCCGTTGCAAGTAGCTGAGATCGTAACCGCTTGCGTGCTGGTCACCGCGCTGGTGGTAATGGTGAACACGTGCGAGCTGGAGCCGCTGCCGATGGTGACGGTTTTCGGCACCGATGCGACCGCCGGGTTGCTGCTGGAAAGCGAGACAGTCTCGCCCACAGACGCATTGCCGGTCCAGTAAACACGGTTTGCGGTCGTAGCCGCAGTGCCGCCTTGAACGGAGGCTGGGCTGAGCACAACGGATTTCAGGCCGGTGGAAGGTGGGTTTACGGTAAGAATAGCTGTTTTGGAAACGCCGTTCAGCGTGGCTGTAATCGTGACGTTCGTGACTGCGGCGACGGTACTGGTCGTGATCGCAAAGCTTTGAATCGACGAACCGGATGGAATGGTGACGCTCGCGGGCACGGTCGCTACCGAGGAATCGCTGCTGGTCAGTGTCACGTTTGTGCTTGCCGGCGCAACGCTCGCAAAGCTAACGGCGTTCGCGGTAGTCGTCGTACCGCCAAGAGTTGTGGAAGGCGATAAGGTAATTGCCGATAGCGTCGGAGACGGCGGCGGATTGACGGTGAGATTAGCCGTGCGACTTGAGCCGTTCAGGGACGCGGTAATCGTGGCAGTCTGCGCGGCGGCGACCGAGGCTGTCGTGATCGAGAAGGTGGCGGACGTTGCGCCGGCGGGAACCACGACGGACGCCGGTACGGTCGCCGCTGCCGTATTGCTGCTGGCTAGGGTGACTGTCGTATTGCTGCCAACGGCTGCGGCGATAGTGACGGTGTTGCCGGTGACGGTGGAGGCCCCGGTGACGCTGGATTGCGCCAGTGTCAGGCTGGAGAGCGTCAGCGGATTGACTGTGAGAGTTGAGGCGGACGACACGCCGCCGGCGGAAGCAATTATAAAGACGTTCTGGGACGCGGTGACCTGCTGCGTGACAATCGGGAAGCTTTGCGTGGTCGCACCGGCGGGAACGACGATGCTGGCGGGAACGCTCGCAACGGTGGGATTGCTGCTGGTGAGCGTGACGGTCGTCGCGGAAGCCGCGCTTGTATTCAGTACAGCTTGATTGCCAGTTGTCGTTGTGCCGCCAATCGCGGTAGCCGGATTGAGCGTGACGTAATAGAGAAGAGGATACGGCGGCGGAGTAACGTTAAGATTGGCTTGTCGCGAGCCGCCATTCAAGGTCGCCGTGATCGTGACATTCGTGTAGGCTTCGCTTGGGCTTGCCGTGATTGAAAAAGTCGCCGTGCGCGAGCCGGCGGGGATAACTACGGTCGCCGGAACTGAGACAACCCCATACACGGGGTAGCAGCTGAGCGAGACAGTCGTATTGGCATTCACGGCCGTCTCGATCTGGACGGTGTTGCCGCTAAGCGTAATCGGAGTGGTAATGCTGGACTGAGCAAGCGTGAGCGCTGAGAGCTGGAGCGGCGTTACCACCAAACTCGCGGTGCGGGTTGTCCCGAGAGCGGCGGCGGTGATGGTCACGGACTGGCTGCTTGTTAAGGGTTGAGTGACGATAGAGAATGTCTGCGACGTCGCGCCCGCAGGAATCACAACCGAGGCAGGAACGCTGGCAACGGCGGGATTGCTGCTGGTGAGCGTTACTGTGGTGCTGGTCGGGAGGGCGGGGCTGATGCTGACGGTATTGGTTGTGGTTGTCGTGCCGCCGTCCGTTATATACGGCGAGAGGTTGATCGGCTGCAGGCCGGGCGGCTCGACCGTCAGATTAGCGGAATAGACTCCGCCGTTGAATTTCCCCGTGATGGTGACAGTTTGCTCGCTGGCGACAGTGCCGGCGCTCACGGTGAAAGGCTCGGTGACTAAGCCGACGGGCACGAACACCGTCGCCGGAACGGTGACTATGCCCGGGGCGCTGCTGGTAAGGGTAACAGTGGAACCGATCTTCGCGGGCCCGGTTAGCGTAACGGTGTTGGCGCTGCTCGACACTCCCTGAACCAGAGTGGTCGGGTTGAGCGTAACGGATGAGAGCGCCGGGCCGGGCACCGTAATGGTGACTACCTGAGAGACCGTGGTTCCATTTGCCGACGCGGTGACAGTCACGTCTTCCGGGGCGGATACGGTGCCGGTCGTGATCGGGAATGTGGTCGAATACGAGCCTGCGGGAATCACGACGCTTGCGGGAACGGCCGCGGCAGTGGGGTCGCTGCTGGAGAGCGCAACGGTGACGGCGGAGGCCGCGCTGCTCACAAGGCCTACCGTGTTGCTGGTCGCGGTCGTGTTCTCAGGAATGCTCTGCGGGATATTAAGGTACCCTACCGTGACCGGCGGCGGATTGATCGTCAAGTTGGCTGAAAGAGAGTGGCTGCCGTTCGCGTCGGTGTAGCTGGCGGTAATAGCGATGGTTTGCGACACCGTAAAGTTGCTGTTAGTGGAAACGGTGAATGGAAAGCTCGCCGAAGTAGAGCCTTGCGGAACTTCGACTGCGGCTTGGCCCAAGTTGACATACGCGCCGTTTTGCCCGTTCGCGCCGCTGGAAGCCTGTAGTTGGGCGTATACATTGCTGGCTGCCGGCGTGCCGAGGCTGAGAGTGCCAGTGACCGTTGCGGGGCTATCCGGATAGGGCAGCGGGGCGACTGTGGCAGGATTGAGAGTCAGGCTGGGCGGCTGCGGCATAGTCAGCTTATAGACCACTCCATCGGACTGCGCGCCGCCGTCGGCGGTGCCGAGAAGGTTTCCGGACGCGTCCAGCGCGATCTGCGTGACCGGAGCGTCGCCGGTTATGCTACTGGAGCCTTGAAAGCTGTAAAGAGAGCTGTATCCGTTGGTTGGACTGATGCTGTAAACCGCGCCGGCGTTGTACGAGCCCCCGCCGGACGTGACGCCATATACGGTGCCGTCCGGGCCGACGATGGGCTGGGCGATGATGTCTTGCCCGCTGGCATACAAAGGCGTCACGCTGTATGCGCCGCTTGCGGAAAGCTCATAGACACAGCCTTCTCCGTACTGCCCCCCGCCGTCGGCGGCTCCGTAGAGGTCGCCCTCGGAATCGAGGGTGACGCCGTTTTGCTGGCCCTGCGCGTCGCCAGTGATCGAGCCGTCGCCGAAGGAGTGCAGTATAGTGGCGACTAAGGTGGTGCTGCCGGCGGCGGGCGTCAGTTTGAAGATCGTTCCGTTGGTTCCGCTGCCGCCGCTGAGCGAAACTCCGTAAAATACGCCGTTCGGCGCGGCTGCAAGAGCCCCGACAGGATTTTGAGGTCCGGTGGAACCGGTCCCGCCGTCGAATACGTAGCGGGTGGCGAAGCCTGAGCCGTCAATGGCGAGGCTGAACAGAACGCAGGGAGCGCCCCGGTAAGCGGGAGTCATCCCGTAGAGAAGGCCGTCGATGCCCATCGCCAATCCGCCCAACTGGTAGCTGCCGCTGCTGTTATACGATGGAAGCGAATCCAGGATAGTCGTAACGCCGGCCGGGGAAATGCTGTAGATGACGCCGTCGCCGTAGACACCGCCGTAAGTGGTCTCGCCATAAACAGTGCCGTTGCTGCCCATGAGCAGGTTGCCGACCGGGAAGATGCCGTCGCCGGGCACGGTGCCGTCCTGGAAGCTGTGCACCACGCTAAAAGTCGCGCCGTCGCCGGACATCTTATAAACGCAGCCCGCGCCGGCGCTGCCGCCCGACATAGTGGCTCCATAGTAGGATCCGTTTGGGGCGAGGCTAAGGCCAGTAGACGAATGCTGACCATCGCCACCGGCGAATGTGTGCAGGATCGTTTCCGGAAGATCCGCCCGCGCAGGCGCAGCCGCGCCTGTCAGAAAAAAACAGGCAAGCAACAGCAATGGCAGAAGCGCGGGCGCGACGCGCGCGGCACCTCGTCGACAAGTAGGCGGCATGACTCAAATCCCTTTGAAGTCGAAATAAGCAGAAGAATAGCGCAATCAATTAAAAAAATGACTGACGTCTACTTACTGTAATATAACATCATAGTTTCTGTCAAGCGGCCAGCGGATTCTATTCGGCTCACACATCGTAAATGGCTGACTTGAATTGTTGGAGGCCAGTCCGCTCTCAATATTCCAAGGCTGCTGCGCTTTTGACTACGGCGTAACAGTCAGCGTCGCCGTTTGGCTCACCCCGCCCGAGGTCGCGGTAATGGTCACCGTTTGCTGTGCGGTGACAGCTTTGGTCGTGATCGCGAACGTGTGCGAGCTGAAGCCGGAGGAGATCGTCACGCTGGAGGGAACCGTAGCGACGGCGGTGTTGCTGCTCTTGACCGTTACGATTTTGTTCGCCGGCGCGCTGCCGTTTCAGTGACCCGGTTGGCCATGGCGGCTTGAGTAGAAGTCACCGATTCGGTTACGATTGTACATGTTCGATCTTCCCTCAACGGCACGCGGCGGGAGGCCGTTTATGGATGATTTCTAGTGTCCGAGGAAAATGAGCGGAGGCGCGCACTCGCTCACTTCGCAACATTAGGGCAACTGGCCGTCTCGGACTTTTTCCAAGTAAGCCATGACCCGCTGGTCCTGATCGTGTGGGTACACGAATCCCAATCCCTCCCCCGCCTCAACCGCAACTCGGCGGAACAGACGGATGGTTGCCCACAGCGCTTTCCAGTTTTCTTGCTCTCCCGCTCCTACGCAAGTATGCTCCAGTTCCGGATACATCGCTGGGTCTAGGCGCTGGCGCAAGCCCTTGCCGAGAGCTTTGGAAGAAGTTGTCCAGCCGGTTTTAATCCCTAAATACCAGTCTAGCATTTGAAGAAGGCACTGGTGTTTCATTACATGGTCAAGACAATGCTTGGCAAGTAGCAGCTCGCCCCGTCGCAATGACTTGGCGACGTAGGCGGCATTATTAAAAAACTCTTCGATGAGTTCATGGAACGTGCCCTCCAATGGAGATGACATCCGATATGCAGTGAATGTGGGAGCAGGAAGCGACACGGCCAATCCATCTTTGTCCAGCAGAACATGGTAGCCGTGGTCCAGGTCATCGGGTAGATGGGATCGCCGGGCCAGCCAGATCAAATAAATCGCTTGCTACAAAAGCGAAATCCGCCTTCACGCCATCTTCGTAGTGGGTAACAAACAGCGAGGCGGGATATCCCTCGCGCTCGCCCAGAGGATTACGAAAGACAATGAGGACTGGACCGAAGCTGCCGAGCCAACTGTGGTCGGCGTAGAAGGTAGGTACGTCCCGGACTGCTAGGAGAATATCATAGTCAGAACAGCGATCCAGCGGCGCGTTGGGATTGGCGCGTGAGCTATAGAGCAGCATGGCGCGTACAGCGTCTTGATTTTGCGCCTACTTGATGAGGCGATCAACGACCACTCTTTCACGCATTCGCGGGTTATCCTCCATGAGGACAGCTACCGCCGCTTCCTGAGCATCCATTTATTTCTCCACGCGCTCGCAGGTGGCGCCGTAAAATTGGCCATCCGCGCCGACGATCAGGCCCGCGCGAGTTGTCACCGCCGCAGCGAGCGAAATAAAAAACACTCTACTTTAGAGTGACACAACCTCAGCCAATAGACAAGTTAAGCGCAGAATTTAACTGGAGTGCAAAGCCGCAGAATTTTATGAATACATGCTGAACCTAATGCTCCCCGGCATGAAGAGCCGCAGGAAGGCATCGAGCAGTACGCTACTCCACGAACGCGTCGTAAATCACCTTCATCGCGCGCTGAAAGTCGATGGCGTTTACCCCGACGATGATGTTGATTTCGGAGGTGCCCTGGTCGATCATGCGGACGTTGATATTGGCGCACGAGTGAACTACTGTTCATTACTCAGTCGACGGCCGACCAGCGAACGACAATACTGCCTCGGAAATCTACAAACACCGTTTCGCCCCATGCCTCTTCCTCGTAGCTGAAGCCAAGCGAGAAGTCGTAGGCAGCATTGTCGCCGGTTTGCGGCGAGCCGTCGGTAATAATGCTGAAGGAGTGGTTTTCGGTGACCGCGACTTCGCTGCTGGCTGTCTCGATCAACGATGGAAGGGCTTCCAGGATCGATGGCAAACGCTCGATGAAGGCGGCATCCGGCTGGCCTTCCTTGTCATCGACCAAGATTTGAATCAGGCCTTGTTCTAACGTCATCATCGCTTCCCACCCGCCGCTGCACCTAATAAACTCGCCGGCGCTTGTCTTTACACAAGTGACTTTTGGATCAGTCTTCTTGCCGCTGCGCGCTGCTAGCAGTCTTATCGTCTCCGACAGCCAGTTCAATAGCTTATCTCCTTTAACGGGTTGCTACTCAACGAACGCGTCGTAAATCGCCTTCATCGCGCGCTGAAAGTCGATGGCGTTCACCCCGACGATGATATTGATTTCGGAGGCGCCCTGGTCGATCATGCGGACGTTGATATTGGCATCGGCTAGGGCGGCGAAGAGTTTGCCGGCCATGCCGATTCTGTGGCTCATGCCCTCGCCGACCGTGGCGATCAGGGCCAAGTCTTTATAAACCTCTAAGCGGTCGGGGCGCAGGAGGCTGATAATCTCCTGGACGACTTTCTCCTCTTTGCCGGCGATATCCTCGTCGCGGACGAACACCGACATCGAATCGATGGAAGTGGGCGCGTGCTCGTAGGGGACGCCGTTGGCTTCCAGAATCTCCAGCATGCGGCGGCCGTAGCCGAGAGCGGCGTTCATCAGCGCTTTCTCGGTGAAGAGCGCGGTAAAGCCCGGTTTGCCGGCGATGCCGACGATGGTGCTTTGGCTGGCGTCGCGGCGGGTGACGATGCGGGTGCCGGGAGCGTCAGGCTCGTTGGTGTTGCGGATATGAACAGGGATGGAGGCTTCCCGCACGGGGAAGACGGCCTCGTCGTGCAGGACGGTCGCGCCCATATAAGAGAGTTCGCGCTGCTCTCTATAAGTCACTTCGGCAATGGACTTAGGAGATTCGATCAGGCGCGGGTCGGCCATGAGCAGGCCGGAGACATCGGTCCAGTTCTCGTAGACGATGGCTCCCGCAGCGCGGGCGACGACCGCGCCGGTGATATCGGAGCCGCCGCGCGAGAAAGTGACGATTTTGCCCGACGCGTCCGCGCCGTAGAAGCCTGGAATCACGACGCGCCGCTCGGGACTTTCGCCCAGCTCCCGCGCGATGCGCCTGCCGAGGCGGGTGTAGGTGTCGCCGGAGGTAAAGCGCCCGTCCGCGCCGAAGACGATGCATTCGGCGGCGTCGATAAAGGCCGCGCCGATAAACGTCGCCATGAGACGCGCGTTCAGGTACTCGCCGCGCGAGGCGACCCAATCGGCGCTCTGGCCGCCCTGAATTCCCTCTTGAACTTCTTGCAGCAGATCGAAAATAATGTCGGGGCAGCCGCCGCCGAGGCTGTCGGCGATGGCGTTGTAGCGCTCGCGAATGATGTCGAAAGCGAAGGCCGGGTTAAGTCCCTGCTGCACCAGCGTGTGGCACAGATAAAGCAGGTCGGTAATCTTCTTGTCGCCGGAATCGCGCTTGCCGGGCGCGGACACGACCACCACGCGTCGGCGCGGGTCGGCCTGGACGATGGCCGCCACTTTACGGAACTGGTCGGCGTCGGCGAGGCTGGAGCCGCCGAACTTGGCGACGACGAGCCCTTGCTGCTCCGCCGCCGACATTGTTGCTGCCGCGCCGCCTTTGGCGCTTTGCTCTGCATCCTGCATACTGCTGCTCACTGGTTCCATTCCTTCAAGGTGTCCATCAAATCGAACGCGGTCATGTCAAGCTGGAGCGGGGTGATCGAAATTTTGCCGTCGGCGATAGCGCGGACGTCGCTGCCTTCCGGCGCGCGGGTATCGGACAAAGTACCGCCGAGCCAGTAGTAGGGCTTGCCGCTGGGATCTTCGCGGCGCTCGTAGCGGTCAACGTATTGGCGGGGTCCTTGGCGGGCGACGACAATTCCGGCAATCTGCTCCGGCGCGAGGCTGGGAACGTTGACGTTCAGCAGCGTGCGCTCCGGCATCGGGCGCTCGAATAGCCAGACGGCAAGGCGCGCGGCGAACGCAGCGGCGGCACCGTAGCGGACATCGGCGGCGTAGGAGGCGACAGAAACGGCGATAGCTGGGTAGCCGATCATCGCGGCTTCCTTCGCGGCGGCGACGGTGCCGGAGTAGTGGACATCCCAGCCGAGGTTCGGGCCGTGGTTGATCCCGCTGACCACCAGGTCCACGCGTCCCTGCATCACTTCCTGCGCTCCCAGCACGACGCAGTCCGCCGGGGTGCCGCTGGCGGCGTAGGCTTGGCTGCCGTCCGCGAGGCTCACCTGGCTGAGGCGAAGCGGCTTATGCAGCGTGATGGCGTGCCCCGCCGCCGAGCGCGGACGCTCCGGCGCGACCACAAAAACGTCCGCGCCGGGGATGGCTTCCAGCGCTGTTTTCAGCGCGAGAATTCCAGGCGCTTGAACTCCATCGTCGTTTGTCACCAGTATTCGCATGCGGCGGTTATGATAGCGGCTCGCCCGGCGCGAAGTCAAATTATCGGCGCGCATGACTGGCATGCAAAGCGCGGTATAGAACAGTTATGGCTACCGTACGTCTCTCTCCCGAGCAAGAAGCAAAGCTCCGTTACCTCGCCGCCCTGCGCGGCATGACTCTCGCCGATCTATACCGCGACGCGATTGAGGAGTACCTGGCGCGGGAGATGCCGAAGAGTCAGGAAGAAGCCGACAGCAGCCTCTGGGATGATCTCACCGGCATGAACGATAGCGCCTACGAGTCAAGCAGTGACGCTGCGCAAGGCGTAACTGCTGGGGCGTAGAGTGGAATATTCCACGTGGAATACAAAGCAAAAACCGCAGTGCCTTGCTTGTCGCAGAAAGCGAAAAGCAAGGCGTTGCGGCGTTGTGGAAGTGCGAGCCAGTAGGTCGCTTCGGCGATAAAGCCGAACTACTTGATATTGAAAGTAGCCGTGATCGACTTGTCGGCGCATCCGGTTTGCGCGGCGGTGGGATTGTCGGGGTTGCCGTTGCCGCAGTCGGTGCCGGATGCGGTAGGGTTGGCGTAGCCGCCGGAAACGTTCGCCGGCAGCAGAAAAGTCGCGTGGCCATCGGCGAATGCGTAGTTCGCGCCGTGGTTGTGGCGTCCAACCGATTCAGCGAAATCCGCCTCGGCGGGACCGTTGCGCTTGTTGCGAAGGTAGCCGGTGGCGTACTTCAACGTAGTCGTCGAGCCGCCCGCAACGCCGGCGTTGCTGTTAAAGCCGCTGGGATCGAACGGCCCGCCCACTCCGTAGCCAGCCGGTGAGCCGCCGCCCAAGGGGTAGTAGTCATCGCCCGGCACGAAGTCGCCGGCCCGTGTGGACGCCACGTTCGGGCGAACGATGGTATAGCCGTTGCTGTTCCTGACCTCGAACAAGAGCACCGTTTTGCTCGGCTGCGTGTACTGCGCAACAATCTGCCCCGTCGGCCCGGAGGGATAGCCGGAGGAAAGAGTGACGTTCTGGCTGTTGTAGCCGTACGAGGTGTGGTCGGTATATTGCGTCGTCACAGTGCTGTCGCTCGGACAAGTAAACGCGTAGCTCGACTTGACATAAGGATAAATCTGACCCGCCCAGCCGTTGCCGGTGCCAGTAGGATTGATACCACCGGGATTGGATTCGTCGTTGTCCTGCTGATATTGGATGAAACCGAGGCCTAGCTGCTTCATATTACTCAAGCAATCGCTTTGCTTGTCGCGCTCGCGGTTCCGCATCTGCGCGAAGACCGGAAAGAGAATCGCTGACAGCGCCGCGATGACCGCGATCACTGCCAGAAGCTCGCTCATTGTAAATCCTGATTTAGTTCGATGCTGGTTCATTGTTGTTCTTGTCTCTGGAAGCAGTTCAATCTGAATGCCTGGCCGGGTACTCACTTGGCGAGGCTGGATATGCGCTGAGGCTGTTGCCGCGTCATGGTTCCATAGGCGGCTGGCTGCTCTACTCGAGGTTAAAGGTCGCTTTGATCGTCTTATCGGGACAATCGGCTTGCGCTGCCTTTGGATTGTCGGGGTCTTCGCCGCCGCAATCCGTTTCGCTTTCCGCATCGTTGGGGTATCCGCCGGAGACGTTCGACGGAAGCAGGAATACTGCGCGGCCGTCCGCCATGCCGTAGTTCGCGCCGTCGTTGTGGCGGCCGGAAGCAAAGTCGCCTGCCGCGCTGCCGGAACGCCTATTGACGAGAGGGCCAGTTGCATATTTCAAGGTGCTTGCGGTGCCGCCGGGTGTGCCGTTGTTGCTGTTGAAGCCGCTGGGGTCGTCGGCACCGCCGACTCCGAACCCGGCAGCCGAGCCGCCGTTGTCGGGCAGGTAATCGTCGCCGACCACAGTGCCGGAATCCTTCGATGGCGCGAGAGTCGGACGGCTGATCGTGTAGCCGTTGCTGCCCACCACCTCGAAGACTATTACGGTTTTGCTTTCGTCCGTAAAGTCGACGAAGTTGTAGCCGTTAGGATTTGAAGCGAGTAGCTGGCTGTTCAATCCGTAAGACGTGAAATGAGCGTCTTTGCTTGGCACGGTCGAGTCGCTTGGGCAGACGAACGGCGTCACGTGCTGGATGTAAGGATAAATTTGCCCTGCCCAACCGTTGCCGGTGTGATCGGGGTTGATGCCGGGCGGGTACTGCTCGTCGTCGTCTTGAGCGTACAGCCGCATTCCCATCGCAATCTGCTTGATATTGGACAGGCAAGTGGCTTCTTTTGTGCGCTCTTGGTCGCGCTGGCGGGCAAAAACCGGGAACAGAATGGCCGACATTACCGCGATAATGGCGATGACGACCAGTAGCTCGCCCAATGTAAATCCTGATCTCATTCGACGCTGATTCATAAGTTTCTCCGCGCTTCGACGAAGCGCCGCAACCGGTGAATAGATATGAATGCCAAACGTCGGCAAATCATATAACAACCGCATTGTAGCAGAGTGAATGAAAACTGAAAAGAACAAGAACTCGCGGAATTCGCGACATCAGAGAGCATGAGCCTACTCGTCAAATTTGGGGGGCCTTCTCTTCTCGTGGATGACTCGCCCGGCAAGGATGGTATGCAACGGTATTGCCATGATTATTATCGACAAGGAAACGGGAGAAGCGCTGCTACCCGGCGGCACGCGCATTGGGCCTCAAACCAGCTTAGCGCGGTGGTTCGAGAATCCGCTGGCCGCTACGTGCTATGACTGGGTGAACGACAGCGTCGGGAGCCCGAAGCGAAGCAAGGGCGGAGGGCCGCAACGGCTCGCATACGATCAGCTGACGGACCCGATGGGATGGTACTGGGTCTGGTTTTCTACCGGCGCTTTTATTCGGGACGGCTACTGGTTGAGCGTCAGCTCGTTCTATGAGGGCGGCGTGCTGCACGCGATCGGGATCGACGCGCGGCTTGAAGCTCGGGCGTCGCGGAATCCCCCCACTGCCTGGCCGGAATACTCAGCCGAAGACGAGCGCGATCAGCGGAGCGTTCTTCGGCGCGATTTGGGAGAGCCGAACGGACGCCTCACGTATTTCCACCGCCACGGCAAAGTCGTGGCCCGCGAAGCGCCCGGCTTTACAACTTCCTGGGGCAGCGCCACGGTCGCGCGCGACCCTTACATGAACGTCACGTCGATAAGATTGCAGTATGCGCCAAGAATCAACAAGCTGATTCAACAGCAAGAGGCTTACGCCAAACAGGAGAGGCCCTAGCATCTAATTGCCGGCCGGTTACGGTTGAGGCAAATTTGCCGCCGACAGCGAAAACCAAGCCGAACTTTATTCCCCGCCGACCGCGATGCTCGACGCGCTGTGATCCAGGCGCTCGGCTTCCTGCTCGGCGGCGCGGCTGATGTAGTGCAGGTGCTTTTCGGCGCGGACGGTGGTGCCGCAGGAATCGAAGCGATGAAATTCCACATGGTCGGCCAGAGCTTTCACCAGTTCCAAGCCGTAGCCGCCGATTCTCTCGCCTCCGTTGAAGTCGGCGCGCACCTCGCCGGGCATGGGGACATCCTTGAATGAGAAGCCCTTGCCTTGGTCAATGACATACAGCACCATATGGTCGGCGTAATACTCCAGAGACACCTGAAACCGACCCTCTTCCGAGGTGCCATGGCGCAGGACATTGGCGTAAAGCTCGCTAATCAGCGTATCGACATCGTCTATGTCGGACTGAACTGCCTGGATAGAGGTCAGAATCGTGCGGCCTAGTTCACGTGTCATCCGTAAGTAAGCATGGTCTTCCGGCAAATCGAGCGTTATCTTTAAAATCACGGTTCGCTCCCCCTTTCTCACGGCAGATAGTTGATCGGCACCCGTTTGGCCGAACGCGGTGTAAAGGCATCAATAATCATTGACAGCTACCATCGTCGGCACAATAAGATGCAGTGTTTACCCGTTATTGGTACCGGCTACGCAAAACAGCGCCTTCGCTCGACAAGCTTAAACCATCAGCAGCCACGCGGGCGGCTCGGGAATCCTGTCCTGCTCCAAGACGACGGTCGTGCCGGATATGCCGGTCATCAGGTAAAGGCGGTCGATGGTTTGCAGCATCAGCTTCATGCCCTGACCAAGCGTACCGGCTGTGGTGTAGCCTTTGCCGAGAGTGGCATTGGGCAAAACGTCAACCATAATTCCCTCGCCTTTATCCTCGATCCAGACCTGCACGCGGTTTTCATTGCCGCAGACGCAAGCGTTGCCTCCGCCGCCATGGACGATCGCGTTCATCGCCGCCTCGCCGACAGCCGTAATGAGATCCTGGCAGCGCGATGTATCGAAGCCGCGCTCGGCGGCGGCATCCTTGGCCTCCTGGCGCAGGCCGCTGATTCCGCCCCGACGCGACAGTGTCTGCTGATCGCCGCAACTCGGCTGCTGAGGCGGCAGATCGTCCAGGGCGCGGCACAGACGCAGCTTGCCCTCGGTGACGTTGCGCAGGACGTCCGAGAGAAGCAGCCACTGGTTTTCTCTGGCTTTTTCCAGCTCCCGCGCCGCGTATTCCTGCTCCGCGCGCAACGCCTGGTCTTTCTCCAAAATCTGACGCCGCATATCGCGCTCTTTGCTGACGTCGTGCAATGTTAAAACCAGCCGGACGATAGAGCCGCTGGCATCACTCACGGCCATCCCGCTATAGACGTTGCGCCAGACTTGACCAGTCGCCTTGTTGCGCACCGCCAGCTCGAAGCCGGTAAATGTCTCGCCGCGCATCAGCTTGGCGACTGGCCAATCCTCCACATCCACGATTTCGCCGCTTGGCAAAGCCATCTCCAGCAAACCGTCGAATGCCGCGTAATTGGAAAAGCGAGTATCGCCCGCCTTGAGCCCGTGAAGCCTTTTTGCTGCCGAGTTGATGTCGACGATTTCGCCGAACACGTCGGTGATAATCACGCCTTCGGTCATGCTGGCCAAAATAGCGTTGGCCAGCGGTATTGGGTATTCCTTCATATTTTTATAAAGCTATTCTGATATATGTAGGCTAAGAAACGTTGCCTACTCTAAATTTTTGTTTCGCGCAACGGTAATCAATCAAGCCTAATACACGCTGACCAGCAGATAAGAACAATATTTCTTTGTACCCATTAACGTATGCGTCGCCGACCTTATTTGCAACGTAAATATCATTCATAAATAATATTTTAAATTACTCATGAACAGAAACCCTGATTATCTAGCGAAACGGTGAGGTTAACTAAAAAACGAAGCGATTCGTTGTTTCAGCGGTTGCCCAGCTTGTGGCAGAGCGGGAGCAAACGGCGTGCTAAAATTGCGGTGCGCTTGCCGCAGCGCTCGTTAGCTTTGCGGCAGCGTGGAAGCACGGCTTTATGACCAAACCAACTGCCATCGCCGGAAGTAAGACGGCCCAAGACAAGATTTTGCTGGGGGCGATTCTGCTGCTCGCTTTGGGGTTTCGCTTATGGGGATTGAGCTGGGGCCTGCCGGACGCGATGCACAACTGGTCGTTTCATCCTGATGAGACTATCTTGCTGAATGTCTCGCTGCCGGAATTTGGCGGGCTCAATTTAGCGGCGGGGCATTTTCTGCCGCATTTCTACCATTACGGCACATTGCCTTTCACTCTGGCTAATATCGCGGTGCTTCTGGGACAGAGCTACCATTTGATCGGGCCGCTGATCGCGCATGGGCAGATGGATACCGCGCAGCTGGCAAAGGCTTATCTCGCCGCGCGTCTTGTGTCGGTGATTCTGGGAGTCGGCACGGTCTGGGCGGTATACGCCCTGGGACGCCGGTGCTTCGGCAGCGCGGCGGCTGGTCTGCTGGGCGCTTTTTTTCTGGCGGTCTGCCCGCTGCACGCGCAGCATTCGCATTTTGCCACGGTGGATATCGGCGCGGCGTTCTGGCTGACGATATCGCTGGTGTGGGCGGCCAAGCTGGCTGCCGTGGAATCGACCCCGCGTGAGCGTCTGCGTGCGGCGGTTGTTGCCGGAATATTCGCCGGATTGTCGGCGGCGTCGAAATACTCCGGCGCGGTGGCGCTATTGAGCGCGATAACCGCCGTCTGGATACTTGTTCGCGCCAAGCAAATCCCTCTCGGGCAGGCAACGGCGCTGGCGCTGGCGGCAGGCGCGGCGTGTGCGGCGGCGTTTTTGATCGCCTGCCCCGGCAGCGTGCTGGAGACCGCGCAATTCCTGAGCGATACACGCATGGAATCCAACCACGTGATGCATCAGTCCGAAGTGTATTTCCAGCAGACCGGGCCTGGGTGGATTTATATCGCGCAGCGAAATCTCGATGCCGCCTTGGGATTGCCGCTGCTGATTTTATCGTTGGCCGGGCTGGTCTACGGCTGCATCCGGCGCGAGCGCGGCGACTGGATTTTGCTGGCAACTCTCGCGCCTACTTATCTGATCCTGGGAGCGGCGCAGTCCCGCTACGCCCGCTACGATATTCCGCTGCTGCCGCTGCTCGCGCTCTGGGCCGCGAGATTGTGCGTGGAGTGGTATGATCGCGCGCGACGCGGGCAGGTATTCGCGCGGCTGAAATCGCCGGTATGGGTTTCCGTATCGGTGACAGCTCTGGTCAGTGTCTTGACGCTGGCAAGCTGCGTTCTTCTGCTGACGCCGATGGGTCAGGCCGACCCGCGCGAGCGCGCCGCCGTATGGCTGGAGGCGCATGCGCCGCAAGCGTCGGCCATCGGGATGAGCGGCTCCCCCTGGTTCTGGTCCCCTCCCCTCGACCCGAACTTCAGCCTGCCGAAACCCGACGCGTGGCAGCAGGCCGCATCGAGCGCGGAGGTTGCGCGATTCTGCTACAATCCTAACTTGTGGCTCGACCCGAAACGGCTGGAAACGTGCCGCGCGCCCTATGTTGTCTTGACCGAGTACCAGTATGCCGATCCGCTGCGATTGCATTGGCCGACGGCAACGGCGTATTTAAGCGCGTTGCGCCGGGAATACGGCGCGCCTATCGTTTTTCGGTCGGTGCATCCCTTGGGCGGCGCGCGCATGATCGACGGCTTGCCGACACAGGATCTGCCACATGACATGCTCTACCCCGACCCGACAATCTTGATTTACCTCCGGCGCTGAAACGCCGGCCAAAGCTCTCGCGTGAAAGCGCCCCGAAGCGGTGTCGCTTCAATGTTGGAACCGCGCTGGTTTTGCCTGCGCTCATCTCTCAAGCATCAGTGTTGAATGGAAATTAATTCTCATGTGGGTTTACACGACAAACAACGAAATTGTGAATCTCGCCCAGGCGCAAAGCATCGAGTTGCGGCAGGAGACCTCCTTCGTCGCGGGCGAGGAGGTGCAGGCTTCGGCCAGCGGAAATATGGTCGGCATCTCGATCGTGGCGAAATTCGGCTCGGATAACGAGTCTCAGCTCGCCTTTGTCACCGCCGCCCCAAACTACGACATGGTGGTCAACCGCTATTGGAACGCTTTGCGCACGGCTATCAAGTCCCGCGCGGAGATCTGCGATTTAATGGATATCGCATAGTATCGGGCGGCAGTTTTATCGTCGCCGATCATTGTCATTTCACTTTTCACTCGCTCGCAAAAGGAGGAACTTCCAAGTGCGTTCCCGATCTCGTTTTCCTATAGCCGCTACTCTTCTCGGCCTCAGCGCGCTCGCGGCAGCGTCGCAGGCAGCCTGGTGCCAGACCGCGCCTGACCCCGCAACTCCGACGACAACTGCTTCCCCCACGCCGCCGGCTTCCCAGCCTCCCGTGGACGCCGCATCTGCTCCCGCCCCCATCGCCGCGCCGGTCGCTCCCCTGCCGCCCGCGCCGACGACAACGACAAACGGCGACAGCGGGTCGGTGGTCAGCGGCGGCGGCAGCCAAACCGCTCCGCCTCCGAAGGGCCCGCACTACCGGCAGTTCAGCATCGGCCCGGAAGTGGGACTATTTCTGCCGACCGACAGCAAAACCCGCAACCGCTTCGGCGACTCCTGGTTCTCCATCGGCATCGGAATCGGCGATATTATCCCGCCCAGGCGCGGCGGCGATCTTTCGCTCGACCTCAACGTGATCTCGCAGGCAGGCGACAACCGGCACGCTTATCTGATTCCCGTCGGCGTGCAGTACCGTCAGGCGCTGAATAGAAGCCAGTCTGTCAACTCGGCTTCTTCCGTGGTGCCTTATATCGGAGTCAGCGCGGACGTAGTCTTCGCCGATGTCCGTTCGCCTATCGACGACGCGCACTCCGGCCTGCGCACCACCGGCGGCGGGAGCGTTTTTATCGGCACGTCGCTGACTTCGCGCGCTTTCGTGGAGGCGCGCTACCTGGCGGTGGGCAGCACCGAGCATTTCAACTTGTCCGGCTTCGATCTCAGCGCCGGGTTTCGCTTCTAACGCTTGCTTAATTTCCAATACACAACAAAAAAGCCTTCGAGAATCAGCCGTATGATTCTCGGAGGCTTTTTTGTTGGAATAGCGTGGAGCCTAGTTGGTAGCTCCCGCTCCGCCGCCATATCCGCCGCCGCCGGGACGTCCAAATCCGCCGCGCCCGCTACCTCGGCCGTTGAAGCCGCGCGGGGCGGTTGGGCTGATGATGACCGTGTCCGCCGTAATCGCGGTTGCGGTCGGGCTAACGTCAGCTCCGCCGGCGCTCGAAGGGCGGATGGTGACGTACTTGCCGACTGCGACGTCTTTCGCCGAGCCAGTCGCCGTAAAGCTGACGTTGGAGGACTGCCCAGCCGGCGTGACGGTGTAGACATCGCCCTGCGCGTCTTTCAGCTTCAGCGGCGACGTGGAGACCACGGTACCCTTGGTCATATACGCGGCGAAAGGGTTTGCTCCGCCGCCGCGAGGCGCGCCGAACTGCGGGGTGGCCCCATCGGCGATTCGGTAGGCTTGCACCGTTTTGGCGGTCGCATCGGACGGCCCCATCGCGGTCATCTGATCGCCGATCTTGATGCTGGATAGGGGCGCATCGTGCGTATCTGTATAGGTGGTTTGCGGCGTCGTCGTCACGGTGATGGTGTCGTTGCCACGCCGCGACAGGAACGTAAACCCGGTCGAAGTGACTGCGGTCACTTGCCCGCCGAAAGGCCGGAAACCGCCGCCGGGACGATTGCCGCGTCCACCACCTGCGCTAAAGGGTGAAGGCGGCGCAGAGTCGGTGCCTGCCGGGGCGGCCGCCGACGCGGAGGAAGGGGGCGGAGGCGGTGGAGGCGGAGCAGCGTCGTCGCCCGGATCCTGCGCGTGAGCGGCGATACCTGCCGTCAGCAAAGCAATCGACGCAGCCGCGCCGACCAGCCAATTTGTAGAACGTCTCATCATTAGAACTCCCTCTGAACTACCGGCACATCAAAGCTGCCCGATGATTTTATCTTAAGCTTAGGACGCTGCCGGAACGCAAAAGTTCAGCGCAGCACGTTATGATCGGCGACCAAGTTAAAAAGACAAAAGTTCGCCCCGCCGCTTTTTCAGGGACGGGGCAAAGAATTATTTAGTGGTGATGGTGACCGAAGCCGCCAAATCCGCCACCCTGGGCGTGGTTGTTGAAGTTGCCACCCTGGGTGTGGTTATTGAAGTTGCCGCCGCCGTAATTATGCGCATAGCCGGCATTGTTGTTGTAGCCGTTGTACCCCTGGGTGCTAGAGTACGTTCGGGCGTAGCCATGATGGTAGCCGTTGTTGTAAGCGCCATACCCGGAGTTGCCGTTGTAATAGCGGCTGCTGTTGCTGTAACCAGAACCGTAGCCATAGCCATGATTATAGTTGTTCGTAACTACGCCGGGCCGATAGTCGGGAGCATCGGTTCGGTACTCGTAGCCATGCTCCGTTAAGCGTCGATACTCGCCATGGTACGGCTGCCACAAGGCCTGCGAGCCGCCGTAGCGGCCATAAGCGCCGGAGACAACGCCTGGACGATAGTTAGGAGCGTCGGTGCGGTACTCGTAGCCATGCTCGGTTAGCTTACGCCACTCACCGTGGTACGGCTGCCAAAGCGGAGCTTGAGCGATCTGGTAAGGAGCGTTGCCGTTGAATTGGCCAGGGTCCGCCGACGCGGGCGTTGCGCCCAGCATCGTGGAAACGCCTGCCGCAGCCAGCGCGAGCGTCGCCGCGAGAGTAATAGGTGCTAATTTGAACTTCATAAATGGTTTTTACCTTTTCTAACTTATGTCTACACATCCGCAAGGCAGCTAAAGCTATTCTATCGGCAGGCAATACTTGTCGAGGCGGAATCACCGCTCATCCAGCGTTTCTGCTACAACCATAACTGTGACTGCTTATAGGCGGTAAGACGAACCCGTTCAGTCTCTTGTTCCTATAATAGTTTGTTGCTGTGAAGATTCTATGAAACGCATGGCACACTATTCAGAAGGCTGAGCGAAGTCGCTTCAACTTTCCGCCTTGTCCTAGAGGATGTAGAAAAACTCGGCTTTGAAGCCGACGGACCTATCCGTCACTCACGTGACACCTTCCCTAAAGGGAAGGACTTAAGATCAGTGTTACGTGTGCAGCTAGTCCTTCCCTTTAG
>CAXSEA010000026.1:0-24279 GCA_964235675.1 uncultured Armatimonadales bacterium
CAGGCTGACGGAATCGTCGAAATCGGTGACTTGACGCGCCTCGCCACCTTCAGCAGACTGGATGTAAACCTGAAACGTGCCGCTGAGATTGCTCAAGTAGGCGATTTGCTTGCCATCTGCGCTGAAACTTGGCGAATGGGCGGCCTTAGCTTGGAGGAAGTCTTGGATTGTGTATGGCATTGGTTGAAAATTAAAAGGCTCCCGTCCTGGCAGGATGGGAGCCGTACTATGAGCGCTAGAGAGTCGAAGCGAACGCCTTGGCTTCCTCGTCGTAGGTATCGAACGGGTTTTTCAGCTCCAGGTGCCGGCGCTTGTTGATGTAAATTAAATCCCAGTCGATCACATAGTCGCGGGAGCCGGCATCGAGCAGCTTGTCGATCACAGTCGCGCGTCCCTTGGCGCGGGTGTTCTGCGGCGGCGTGGAGATAGCCGCCTCGATTTTGGCGTCGGTGGTCTCCCGGCGCATCAATCCCGCCTGCTCCAATCCATAGTAAAGTCCGGTATCGGGGTTGACGTTGTGGTACTCCAGATCGAGCGACTGCAAAATATCGTCGCCCCAGCGGACATTCTTTTCTGAGTTGATAAAATCGGTGAACATCTTCTTTTTCGCCACCCAGTCCAGCTTGGTGGCAAGCTTCATCGGGTCGGCTTCCAGTTGATCGAGCGTGGAGCGCCACTCGCGCAGGACATAGTCAGTCTGAGCGTCGCGCCCCCGGTAAAGCTCTTCTGCGGCGTTTAAGTACAGCCGCTGCAGATCGACCGCGCCGATGGTGGAGCCATCCTTGCGCCGGACGAGCCACTTCATCGACGGGTCTCGCGAGACGCCCTTGAGCGCTTCCAGCGGGTCGGAGATTTCCACTTCCTTGAGCAGGATGCCGTCCTCGATCAAATCTAAAACCAGACTGGTCGTCCCGATTTTGAGCAGCGTGGCGTACTCGCTCATGTTGCACTCGCCGAACAAAATGTGGAGGCGGTGCAGGTTGGAATAATTGTAGTACGAATCCCACTTCGGATTGATAATCGCCCGGTTGAACCGCACCCGGCCCGAGATCGTTTTTACGATATGGTCGGCGCGCTGGGACAACTGGAAATCCACCGACGGATCGATCTCGACTCCGTAGAAGTTGCCGACCCACTGGTAGTCCACCTCGTAGTCCGAGATGGTCATGATGTTGTTTTTCAGGCTCTTGTAATTGAGCTTGTGGCCGCCGACACGCCCCACCCCGGCGAAGATCTGCCGGGTTACCAGAAACGGCAGCAGGTAGGAAAGCGCTTCCAGAAAAAACCGGTCGTCGATGCCGACCAGATAGTTCTCGTGGCAGCCGAACGTGTGACCGCCGAAATGATCGACGCTGTTGGAATGGAACGAGACCTTGTCGCCCAAATCCAGCTCCTTCACCAACTTGTCGAGCAGCATGCGCCCGGCCTTATCGTAGGTGACGGCGTCGAGAAAGTCGGTGCACTCAGGAGTAGCGTACTCCATGTGCGAGCCGACCGCGTCGATATAGAGCCGTCCGCCCGACTTCAAAAACCCGCCGCACCGCGCCGGCTCGAACGCGTAGTCGCGCGCGTGCAGGTCGATCACGCCGACCTTGTCTTTATAGAATGCGTGGTCCTTGACAGCCTCCACCACCATTTCGGAGGTGCCCGCGCTGTCATCGTTGACCAAACAGCCAAATTCAGTCTCGATACCAAAAATGCGTCGTTCCATAGTTTGGTTATACACGCCGGAGAGCGGCGTTTGTTGCAGGCTCGAAAACTTATTTAAGCTGGCAAGCAAGAGGAATGATACGTCAGGATATACCCGCATTCGATATGCCTGAGTTGTGCCTGACAGTCCTGCTTTAAGAATACCACTCTATACTCTTCATTTAAGAGTATAGAGTGGTATTCTTGTTCTATGCGCTTGCAGAGCAAAGACATCTATGTTCTGATAGGAACTATGAGGTACGAACCAGGAATATCAGAAGCTAAACTGGCTGAGAAGCTGTCAATCGCTCCCTCTGAGGTTCACTACTCATGGAAGCGGCTTGTGACTTCAAGACTGTATACCATCAAGCACCGTCACGCCCGCGTATCAAACGTTTTGGAATTTTCTATGCACGCGTTGAAATACGTTTTTCCAGTGCGCCCTGGACCTCCTGCACTTGGATTGCCGACGGAATTTGCTTGTCCTACATTGGGAGGATTTCTGACCCACGAGAGATCGGCTTATGGCATTCCGGTATGGCCACACCTAGAAGGCACGAGCTATGGATACGAAATTGAGCCGCTGCACAAAAATGTTCCGGTTATTGCACAGACAGATAATGTTCTCTATGAGATTTTCGCTTTGATGGACGTGCTTCGCCAGTCCAGCCCACGAAGCGCGAAAATCGCGTATGAACAGCTTGAAGAAAGATTACAGGCTTTATGAACGCTCACAGCGACGTACCCCGACAGTTAATATCTCACGTCGCACGTCGCTTAAGCGAATTGAACACCAGCGTCGTGTTCGTGGGCGGCATGGCCACTGACTTATTGGTCACACGCATACCATCGCCCCAGCCACGCGCCACCAAAGACATTGATTTGATTGTTTCAACGACCACATATACCGAGTACGCGCAGTTCGAGGGGCGACTTCGAGAGCTAGGATTTGCGCACGATAAAACTCCAGGCGCTCCGAACTGCAGGTGGGTAGTTGACGGCTACCTTGTCGATACAATGCCGGTTAATTCCGGTCCGCTTGGATTCGTCAATAAGTGGTACCCCGAAGCGGTCGGGAGCGCAGTGAAAATCACGCTCGATGATAACCTAATGGTGCGGTTGATTTCTGCTCCAGTGTTTATCGCTACCAAGCTGGAAGCGTTTGCAGACAGAGGCAAGGGAAACTACCAAGGCAGCAGCGATATCGAAGATATCATCACAGTGATCGATGGACGCGCAGAAATCGTCGAGGAAATTGCTGAAGCGAGCGCGGAAGTACGCGCGTATCTGGTTGAAGAGTTTACGAGACTCCTTGCGAATGGAGAGTTTCTCTATAGCATCTCATCGCACCTGATGCCAGATACCGCAAGCCAGGCGCGCGAAAAGATTGTGACAACTCGGATGAAACAGATGGCGCAGCACTCACAACAGGAGCGTGAGTAATCTTTTGCTTTATCTATAGCTCTGGGCCAGGCTGCCGACGATGGCGTGCCAGCCGTCGGCCAGGACGAAGACCAGAATCTTGGCGGGCAGTGAGATAACCGTCGGCGGCAGCATCATCATGCCCATGCTCATCAATAGCGACGAGACGACCAGATCGATGATGATAAACGGCACATAAACGATAAAGCCGAAGATAAAGCCGGTTTTCAGCTCGGAGATGACGAACGACGGAATCAGGATGGTCATCGGAAGCTGCTGCAGGCTTTTCGGCTTGGGCTGGCCGGAGAGCTGGATAAACAAATCCAAATCGCTCTTGTAAGTTTGCTTAATCATGAAGCGCCCAAGCGGCGCTTCGCCGGACGCGAGTGCGGTATTGAAGTCGGCTTTATGGGTGAGGTAAGGCTGGATTGCGGCGTCGTTGATCTGGCGAAAAGTGGGCGCCATGATAAAAAACGTCAGGAAAAGCGCGAGGCCGATCATCACCTGGTTCGGCGGGATGTTCTGCGCGCCCAAAGCCGAGCGCACGAACGAGAGCACGATTACGATCCGCGTGAACGCCGTGGTCATAATCAGGATCGCCGGAGCGAGCGTGAGCACCGTCAGCAGTGCGAGAATTTGCAGCGACAGCGCCACCTGCTGCGGCCCTTGCGCGGCGGACACGCCTGGGATCGCCGGAATCGGCAGCGCCGCCGGAGCGGTGGCGGCATGCGTAGGTCCGGACGCGGCATGAACGACACTGCCGCCGAACAGCTGAAGGCAGGCGCACAGGAGCAGCGTAACGACTAAAATTGCCAGGCATCGCGCAGCTGTTTTGCGATGCGTCGGCAGGTAAGCTCGATTTAATAGCGAATGCATTAGGATTTGCCCCTCCAGTCGAGGACGCTCGCGTCGTTTTGTGCGCCGGCGCGGCGGATAGCCGCCGTCAGCCGGTCGGCCGCCCCTTGAAGGCTGTCGGCGTTTTGCGGCTGCGGGTCGTCCATGACGCTAACAAGCATGGAATCGAAACCATGCTCCGGGCGCGCCGTGAGCGTATCCAAGCCCGAGTCCGAGTCCGAGTCCCATTCGGTCAAGACGCTCAACCCTCCGGTCGCGTTGCCGCCCAGCAGCAGAATTCGCTCGCCGACACGCACTTTATACAAAGTATGGTTGGATCCCGGAAGTGGCTGGGTGCCCAATACTTCAAAATCTCCGATTGCGGAGTGCGGCGAGGAGCCTGCAAAACGCTCCTGCTCGACCGCTTTCGGCTTCGCAGATACGGCGAGAAGCATCTGCGCCACGGGACTGACGCCAAACGCGGGCTTTGACGCCGGGAACGCGTAGTCCGCGCCAGCCGCGCCGTAGCCCCTGCGCTTCAGGTACTTGATCGCTCCGACCACCAGCGCCAGCACGAGTCCAAGCGAGAGAACGGAGCGCGCGACAGCCCCGCCGATGCTCATGCTTTGCCCGCTCCCGGCACCCCCCGGCGGCGACGCGCTCAGAGTATCGGCGCTGCTGGAGCCGTCCCGCGTCATGCTGTCTAGCGAATCCACCGGCGGCGAAACGAGCGCGGGTTTCGCCGCCGCCGCCGTTGCCACCGGCGCGGACGCCGGCTGAGGCGCGGCCAAAGCGGCTAACGGCAAGCATAGTCCGGCGAAAAGTAGCAGCGCTCCGGAAGTAATAGAAACGCGTAGCGCCAACCGAGACTTACGGGCTAGTAAATAAGGCGAAGTTGCGGTCGAAGACATAACTCTCAAGCGGCCTGCGTCGCCTGCAGCGGTGGCTGCTCCGCGCCCGCGCCGCCGATTGTCTTCCGCTCGGCGCTGGTGATAATTTCCGTGATGCGGACCCCGAAGCTGTCCTCGATCACGACCACTTCCCCTCGGGCGATCAACAAGCCGTTGGCCAGCAGATCGACCGGCTCGCCGGCTACTTTTTCCAGCTCCACAATCGAGCCGGAGCCAAGCTCCAAAATATCCTTGATGAGCAGCCGGGTGCGTCCAAGCTCCACGGTCAGCTCCAGGGGAATGTCTTGAACCCGGTCAAACCCGCTCAATCCACTTCCGGACGCTCCTCCGTAAGCGTTGCCTTGATCGAAGGTGGACATGCGCAGCCCGGCATTTTGCGCGGCTGATGCTCCCCCGCCGCTGCTGGGAGCGGCATAGCCGGAGCCGCTGTGTCCTCCGCCGAGAGCGTCGGCGAGCGGATCGGAGTCGGACCCGGACTCAGAATCGCCGATTCCGGACGCGTAAGCCATCGATCCGGCGTCGCTGCCGCCTGCTTCGCCGCCGACCGAATTGATAAGCGCGTCCAGCTCCGCTTCCGAAAGCGCGCCGTCTTCGAATTGTTCGTCCGCCATGTAAGTATTGCTTCCTCGCCTGTTGGTCGTGCTAGAAGGATGGAATGATTGCCGCAATCGGCCGATTCACCTTTATCTCGGCCCTCCTTGGAAGGAAGGAAAATCAAAAGAAAAAAGCCTGACATTCTTCCCTCCCGATAGATCGGGCGAAAGGAATGACAGGCTGGTTTTTCCACGAAGGCCGGTAAAGTTGCTATGTGTGTTGCGGCAGGCGCGGCTACTGGGTGGCGAATGCCTCGAAATAGATTTCCAGAACGTCGTCCTCGCCCAGAGCTTTGTTCACTTGGCGCTTGATCTCGGCCTTTAGTTTGTTCTTGCCGGATTCGGTGCGAACCTCGTTGAGTGTCTTTTCGGTCAGCACCATGACGATCGCGTCGCGAGTCTCGGGCACCTTGTCTTTGAACCCCTCGCTGGAGACGCCCTTCTTCAAGCCCAAAGCGATAGTCAGCTTGGCGTAGTGGTCGTTGCTCGGATCGGCGAGGTTCACCATGAACTCGTCGAGCGGCAGCGTCTCGCCCACGACAGGAGGCGGCGGCTTGGCGGAGCCTTTATGTCCGGCGAACTTAAACGCCAGCCCTGCCCCCAGCAGCAAAGCGACCACGGCGGCGATGATAATCGGCATCATCTTTTTGCCGCCCTTCGCGCTTGCTTCCACCGCCTCGCTTTTCTCGCCGCTTTCTTCTGCCATGTGTTGGATTCCTTGACTTGCTTCGGGGAAATTGCCCGCGTGGCGAGAAGCGGTACCGCTCCTCGCCACGCTCCACAGCTTATATCGGCAGCCTGGTGACCATACTCAAGGTAATCTAAACAACAATTCAAAAAACCGCGACTAATACCGGCAAGCGCCGCGAAGCTTAGGCGGCGCGGCGGTCGGCATTTTGAGAGTTCCGCTGAGCGCGCCAGCCGCCGGTCGCGGTCTGACACTGCGCGACATGAAGCGCAACCCTTTGCGCGCGGCGAAGATCGTCGATCCCGCCCACGGGGCAGCAGGCTTCCACAAGCGCTTCCACATCCACCAATGCGACGCCGCGAAATTCGCCGCCCGACGGTGAAGCGGTAACGGCGAAGCCATCGATACAGCCCGATGCCAGCAGCCCCAGCAGAGCGGCGGGATGCGCGAAGGAGCCGTCCTGCTCAAGCGAGACGTCGGGCGAGATCGACACGATATGGTCTACACCCAGCGCGGCCTGCACGCCGCACGCGGTTAAAACCAGCATCCGCCGCGAATCGGGCGCATGCGGGGCGGGATGATACGGCGAGGCGAATACGGGCTTAATCACGGAATTGCCTTCTTCACCGACTGCCACCAGCATATCGCGAGCCGCAAGAGCCGGAATCGTTTCGCCATGCAGATGGATCACGCCGGCGACGCCTGGCGGCAATCCCTCGTACCGAACGGGAGCAAGCGGCATCGCGATACTCACTACGCTGCGAAGATCGATGCCGAACTGCGTGCCTTCGATTTCCACGACTACGATAACAGGCGGTTCCGTGGGTCCGGTCGCCTTGATTGAAGAAAGAGTCAGTTGCGGGTTGTTCATGATTATTGCTGGAGGGTCTGAGAAGCGCCGTCGATTCGAGTCGGGCCGGCCATGCCCGCCGGATCGATCGGCTTAGGAAAATCAGCGGATTGCGCGGGAGTGTCCAGCGCCGGTTTAACATCCGGATCGCCGCCGCTACCGCTGCCGCTGGTGCCATCCCCGCTGCTGCCGTCGCCGCCGTCGCCCGCGTCGGATTCCGCGCCGGATGTGCGCAGCACGACTATGTCCACTCGGCGGTTGCGGGCGCGTCCGGCAGCGGTGGTATTGTCGGCCAAGGGGCGCGTGTCGGCATAGCCCGCCGCGCAGATGCGCTCCGGGGCGACATGGTCGCGCTCGATCAAGTAGCGCAGAACGCTGGTGGCGCGGTCGGTGGACAATTCCCAGTTGGACGGATAGCTGGCGTTGTGAATCGGCTGGCTGTCGGTGTGGCCTTCCACGGCAAGATCGTTGGGCAGGCCCTGAACCGCGCTCGCGATGCCGTCTAAAATCCAAACCGAGCCTGCCTGCAAATGCCCGTCGCCGGGCGTGAACAAAAGCTTGTCGGTCAGAATGCGGACGATCAAGCCGCGCTGAGTTTCGCTGATGTCGATCATGCTCGCCATGCCGTGCGCCTTGGCGATTGCCTCGATGCGCTTTTTCGCCGCTTCCATCGATTCTTCCTCGGCGTTGCCGCCGGGATCGTTTTTCAGGAAGTCCACCCGTTTGCCATGGACGCGGTAATTACGGCGGGGCAGATGCTCCGGCGCGATCAAAGCGTTGGATTGCGCGATGCCCGTGCCGGGGCTGAGCGGGACGGCTTGAAATCGCGTGTTGCCGCCGAAGCCGCTGCGCACCGAAAGCGCAAGCTCCTCGAACTTGGCCTTGTTGCTCACCGACATCGCGTAAAGCATCATGAAAAACGCCACGAGAAGCGTAATCATGTCGGCGTAGGTCAGCAGCCATCGCTCGTGGTTTTCGTGATCGCCGTGTTTTTTCCGTCGTGCCATGCGTTGGTCGTGACTCCCCAGCACAATTATCGGCGCGAGAAGCGGCAACGCTCAGGTGAAATTACCGGCAAGCGCAAAAAAAGCCCCGAGCGCTTTTTGATAAAGCGCCCGGAGCTAGCGTCGAATTGCAGCTAAGAATTAACGATGGCCACCCCCGCCATAGCCACCGCCACTATTATTACCCCCGCCGGACGAACTGCGGCCGCCGCCGTTCGAGGCGCCCTGGAACTGTGGCCGCGCGCCGCCGCCGCTGAATGTGCCGGAACTGGCGCGAGGCGCGGATTCCCCATTCCCGGTGAACGCATGGCCGAAGCTGCCGCCGTTGCTGTAAGTACGGGTTTCGTTCTGAAAGCCGCCCCCATTGAACGCCCGGCCCTGCCCCGCGTATGTGTGGCTGTCGTTGCCATAGGACCGGTCGTTGTTCTGATAGCCCTGGTTTTCGCTTCGTCCTACGCCGCCGCCGCCCAATCGGTCGTTATCCTGGACGCTGGAATTGCCGCCCGCGCCTCGGAACGTCCGGCCACCTTGATATCCGCCGGCATTAAATGAATGCTGGCCCGCTCCGGCTGCCCGGTTGCCGAAGCCGCCGCTGCTATTCTCGTTGCCGTAGCTGCGGTCCGCGCCAAAGCTATGCCCGCCGCCGTAAGACCGGTCTTCTCCGAAGCTATGCGCATCGGTGTTGTAGGGACGTCCGGCTCCGTAGAACGTTCGTCCGCCATTGCCGTATCCACCGCCGCCGAACCCACGATTACCGCCAAAGCCGCCGTTGCCCGAATAGCCGCCATGATTGTAGGCATAGCCGCCCCCGCCGTACCCCCCGCCGCCATAGCCGCGGAAAGTGCGTCCGCCCCAGTATTGCCGCCCCGCGTAAGCGTAGACATAAGGGTGGTAGTAGCCGACTCGGTAGAAATCAGGGTGGTACGAGAAGTAGGACTCATAGCCGCCCCATCCATCGTAGTGATTTCCCCCAATATTGATGAACAAGCCGATTGTCGGTGTGAACAGCCCAAACGCCGCGTCGCCGTAGTACCCGCCGTAGAAGAACATGTTGGGGTACCAGCCCATGCCGCAATAATCGTCGTAGCTGGGCGCGATACCCAGGAACACCGGCTGGGACGGATGGAAATTGTCCGAGAACGGATACCACCGCGCGCCGTTGACGCTGGCGTTGTCGAGATAGGCGTTGCGCGGCAAAAAGAGAATAGGCGCGTTGCCGTCGTTGATGAAGTAGGTGGAGCCGTCGGGCGACACGGCAAACTTCATGACGTAAAGGTTGTTGTTGGCAAACGGCACGGCGATCGTCTCGCCGACGTTGTCGTAAAGCTGGTAGCCGCCCTGATCGAACACGGCGCGCTGAATCGGCACGCGCTGATTCTCCGGGATCTCCTGCCAGCTGAACACGCTCGACGTCGCCGCTGATGACGCGCTATTACCGCCATTGTAGTTGTTGTACGAGTTGGAGCTGCCGTTCACCCCGCTGTAGCTGCCGTCGGAGTTGTAGCTGTTATAGCTGCTCGACGACTGATCCACCGGCGGTGCCATGGTGACCGGCACATCGGCGAGCGCCAGGCTTGGTGCCGCGAGCGCGGCGGCTGCCGTAAGAACGCCCAAAGTTCGCTTCACCGTAAGCGGGTTCTGCATTCCACGTGTCATCTGCGTGTTCATAATCTTTCCTCACGCTGGGCGGCCGGTCGATCCCATGATCGTCGATCTCCGCGAAAGCGGCTCCATCTAAAGTTCTATAGGTATTGACGCTGCAACCCACCGAGATGTTCCAAATAAGCTAAGGCAGCTAAGAATTATTTCATGCTGCATTAATTGTGCCGTGCAGCAGCTATTGACTAAGCCCTGTATTGTCACTCACTCACAACTTGGGCAAACTAACAGTAGACTCTAAAATTACCAGGGAAGGATCCATCTCATCTGAGATCGCAAGACCTAAGGCCTAGCAAGCGCATATGACCGTCAGGCATAGTGAATTGCCTCTGTAACAAAATTCAAAATGCACCGCTTTGCCGATCAGCTATTTCGCAAGTCCCGCTCGTCGCTGACTTCCATGATACAAAGCTGTCCGTGTTGAGCCGGCCCCTTAGCAAAAGCAGCCAAAAAGCCCCTCGCATGCGAGGGACTTTCTATGGCGTATCGCCGAACGACGGAGTAAAGCTTTAGTGCCCTGCGCCGGCTTCGAGAGCGGCGGCGACGGCTTTGCGGACGGTGGGGGAGAGATAGGCTTTCAGCTTTTCCTCGACAATGCGCGGGTTGTCGCCGGCCTGGATCGCCAGAATGCCTTCCATCATCACCTCGCGGCTCATAACCTCATGCTTGGAGCGTAGCTTCAACTTGTTGCCGAGCGGCAGGAAAATCAAGTTCGCGGTGCTGACCCCGAGCAGGGTGGCGATAAACGCAGCGGCGATGGACGGGCCCATCGAGCCGGGGTCGGAAAGGTTGGCGAGCATGTGCACCAAACCCGCCACCGTTCCGATCACGCCGAGAGTCGGGGCGAAGCCGCCCATGGTGGCAAAAATGTTCGCGCCGATCTCATGCCGCTCCGCAAGGTAGGCGATGTCGGTTTCCATAATCGTCCGGACTAGCTCGGGGTCGGTGCCGTCGACAGCGAGCATGACGCCTTTCTTCAGGAACTCGTCGGTGATGTCCTTGGCTTCATCCTCCAGCGCGAGCAGACCCTCGCGCCGGGCGCGCTCGGCGAATTTCACCAGCATCGTAATCACATGCGCCATGTCGTGCCCGCCGCCGACGAAGGCGTTTTTCACGATCTTAGGCATGGCGATAATATCGCTGAGCGGAAACGAGACAATGGTCGCGCCCAACGTGCCGCCAAGTACCAGAATCAGCGCCGACGGGTTCAAAAAGGCGGCCAGGTTTCCGCCTTCCATAATTACTGAGCCGAAGAACCCGCCCCAGGCCAGTACCAGTCCGATGATCGTTGCTAAATCCATACTGTTTACGTCGTTTCAGCGCAAAGCTGCGCGGCAGGCAAAATTACCGGCTCTTAAAAGTAAGGGGCACTACTCTGAGTATCGGCAACTTTACCGGGAAGTCTCAGGGTCGAGCAGATCGGATTACGCTACTGGTGGATGCCGTTGCCGCCTGGCAGGACGCTGTCGCTAATCAATGCTTCGCGGTGCCGGGGCGCGTGGCTCAAGCTGCCGTAGCCTCCCCCACCCTCGTAATCGTCGTCGCTGGAATGGTCCGCCGGTAAACGCGGCGGCTGCATGCCGGGATGAGCGATGCGGATGCCCACCCGCTCGCGATACTGCAAAACGCGCTCGATGATATCGTCGGACGATTCCCGCACCATCAGTTTTTTGCCGGTCGTCAGAGTCAGGACGGTATCGGGAGTCATCTCGATCATTTCGATCAAGTCCGAATTGACGATCACATCTTCATTGTTGAGTCGGGTGACGTGGATCATAGGTTTCTCCAGAATAAAAAGCAAGCGTCATCGCTCGCTTCAATGGCGGGCGGGGAGGCGGGTAGGTCCATGGTAAACCGGCTTGCAGCCCCACGGACCTATCCGGCCTTTCAGGCCACCTTCCCTGAAGGGAAGGACTAAAGACAATCCAGCGCTCTGCCTCGAAATGTCCTTCCCTTTAGGGAAGGTGGCCTGAAAGGCCGGATAGGTCTCCGCGAATAAGTTTCGATCCCTCTCTTACGTAAACGTAAAAGAAGAGTCCATGACTACGGCTGATCCATCTGAATCAACGTGCCCAGCATGCTGTTGACTGCGGTGACGATCTTCGTATTCGCTTCAAAAGCGCGTTGAGCGACGATCATATTCGTCAGAGAAGTGCCAAGGTCGACGTTGGACTGCTCCAGATAGCCGGAGGAGATCGAGCCGAGACCCAGGGTGTTGGCTTGGCTGACCACGGCTTCGCCGGAGTTGACTGTCGGGGTGTACTCGTTGTTGCCGATTTTGTTCAATCCTTGCGGGTTGTCGAACCCGGCGACCGCTATTTGCCCCAAGCTACGAGTCAGGCCGTTGGAGAACGAGCCGGAGATCACACCCTGGTCGTTGATCGAGAACGACTGCAGCGTACCGGAGGGGTAGCCATCCTGGCTTTCCGCGCCGAAAGTGGCGGTGCCGGAGACCTGGGAGACGCCGGAGAAATCGAGGTTCATCGCCTGGCCGGTGGCCGCTCCGTTGGTCGGGTTTAAGAGCAGCGAGCCGGTTTGGCTGGCGACGGTGCCGTCGGAGCCGAAAGTCACTGAACCTTGATTGGTCGTACCGGACGCAGCCGAGAGGCCGGCATCGCCGGAAGCAGTCCAGTTCCAAGTGTTGGTCGGATTGCCGCTGGCATCGGCGGCGCGAGTAAAAGTAATTGTGACGTCGTGCGCCTCGCCGAGGCTGTCGTAAACCTTTTCAGTGGCCGAGACGGAGCCGTTCGCGGCGGTATCGGCGCTGAGGTTGCCGGTAAACGAAATCGCGGTCGTCGGGCTTACCGCCGTCGTCTTGCCGACGGCCACCTGTATTTTCGAGGAGTTGGTGACACCGGAGCTCGTATCGATCGCTCCCTGGGCGTTCGCCTGCCAGCCGAGCACGTACTCGCCTGTGCTGGCATCGACGAGGTTGCCGGAGTTGTCCACCGCAAAGTGGCCGTCGCGGGTGTAGCTAGTACCGCTGCTGGTGTTCGCCAGCATAAAATAACCGTTGCCCTGAATAGCTAGGTCGGTGGGGCTGGAAGTAGACAGCAGGCTACCCTGGCTGGTGGTTTCCGAGATGCTCGCCACTTTCACACCGGTGCCTGTTTGGATCGGGTTGGTGCCGCCGATGGTGCCGTTGGCGCTGGACGCGCCTTGAAGAGTCTGGGAGAGCTGATCGGCGAAGGTGACGTTTTCGTTCTTATACGCAGTGGTGTTCACATTGGCGATATCGTTGCCAATGATGTTCATGTCTTCTTGAGTGGCGGAGATGGCGGAGACGCCGTTGTACATGGCTTGCAGCATGGTTCGAGAAATCCTTTTCTTGCTAGGGCGGTTTGCTGCTCGGTCAACCTCCGTGCGGGGCTTTACGGCCCCGTCACAGTCCGGCTGGAGAGCGGGTATCGTCGATTAGTACCGAGAGTTCGGCGGGCGCTACACGATCATGGCGCTGTCGATGTTGGTGAAGATGTTTTCCCGCAGGGCTTGGGTATCCACGGCGGTAATCACGGTGCGGTTCGGGATGGAAACGACAAGTCCGACCTGTCCGTCGGTCTGGCCCGGCTTGTCCATCAGCACGAGCGATGAGCGCACGCCTTTTTTGGCGGCTTTGTCCATCGCGGCGCTGAGCTTGGTCAGGTCGCTGTCGGTCAGCACGATCTGGCGGGAAGCGAGCCGTGTCTGCGCATGGCCGGAAAGCGTGATGCCCTTGCCTGCCGCCCGGAGCGCCTGCTCGAACGATTGCGCGGGAGTGGCAACGCTGGACGCCGTCGGAATCAGCGAAGATTTCGTCTGCGCCGCGATCCGCGATTCGATATCCACCAAAGGCGCGGCTGTTGAGTTGTTGTTGATCTGGCTCATGGCTAAAGCGCGTGGCGCAGGCTGCTGGTCGGCGTAGGAGTGGTGGGAGCGGTAGAAGTCGTGCCACTCGTGGAAGTCGTGCTGGTTGCGGTTGTAGCTGTAGCTTGGGAAACGCTGGTCACGTCCGAGTAAGGCACTTCCATACCATCCACGGTCAGGTAAAGCTCGCTATTGTTGACGGCTGCCCCGGTTACGGTCCCGTTAATCGCATTTCCGTTGGAATCGGTGGCAGAAGTGGTGACGCTCTGGCCGATCAAACTGGAGCCGGAGGAGAGCTGGCTGACGCCGGCAAAGTTGGTCATGGTCGAGGTCAGGTTGTCCATTTCCGACAGCGACGAGAATTGAGCCATCTGAGCGGCGAAGTCGGTATTGGACTCTGGGTCGGTCGGATCCTGATACTGGAGCTGCGTGGAAAGCAGATTGAGGAAGTCGCTTTGCGTCAGCGTACCGCCGTCTGCGGAAGCGGTTCCGGCGGCGTTTGTATCGCTGGTTGGGTCATAGGTGGTCACCGTGCCGGTAGGCGCAGTGGTCGATGCATGGGGTAGTAGATGCATGGTTGAGTGTTTCCTTTCGTAATTTGCCGCGTAACTATGCGAGAACGTTGACGCTGGCTTTGGCGTCGTTAGCGCCGGTCAGCTGAAGCTCCGGCGCATCGTCGGCACCTACCGTCTCGCGGTGGGATGAAAGTCCCGAATGTGTGTAAGAGCCGTTTGCGCCCGCGTCAGCTTCGACGGAGCCGCTATAGTGCCGCCCCTCGCTCTGGCCGCCTGAGCTGCCCGCGCCGCTGCCGAACTCGAAGCGCTGGCCGGATTGGGAATGGTGCTGCTGCGATTGCGATTGCTGCTGCATGCTGCCCGAAAGGGAGCCTGCGCTAGCGCCGCCGACGCTCGCGACCACCGAATCCGATGACGCACTTACTCCAGGCTTCGCAGCCGCGACGATTTCGATCTTGTCGATCTTCACGCCGCCGGCCTGCAGCGATTCGCGCAGATCCTTCACCTGCCCCAACATTGCCTGCCGCGCGGATTCGCTTTCAGTGACGATGGTGGCTGTGGATTGGGCCGGGCTACCGGCGCTTGCGGGCGACTGGGTCAGCGTGATCTGCATCCGCCCCCAATGCTGCGGTGTGATATCCACAGTGAGCTTGTGAACAGCAGTCGAGCTGAGAGCGCCCGAGACGGCGGAAGAAGCGGCGCTGATGCGAGTCGCCAGCTGCTGGGCGACATCGATGCGCTCCTGAATTCCCGATTGCGCGACGGCCTTGTTGTCAGGGGACGCGGCCACGCTGGCAGACGGCGAGGCTTGCGAAGCAGGCGCAACAAGCGACGCGACTTCTTGGCCCGCGCTGGACGAATCGCCTTTATTGTCACCCTCGGATGCTTGGCGCGTCTGGCCGGCGGCGCTTCCATCAGACTTAGCTACAAGGCTAGAGCCGGATTGCGTCAAGGTCGCCGCCTCCTTCCCGACATGGGCAGGAGCGGCCGCGTTGTTATCCGGCCTGCTATTTAAGCTCTGCAGGGTGAAGCTATCGAAAAGAGGCGCTTTCGCCGCCGATTTCGCTCCTGATGACGCGGCGGTGCCGGTCGCCGCAATGCCTGACGATGTGGAGATCGGTTTACCCGTCAGTGCTGACGATATACCGGCTAAGGGCAAATCGCTCGGCTCGGGCGGATTTGCGGCGATTTCGGCAGGCGAATGTACGGCGACGCTTGCCTGTGTTTGCAGCAAAGCGTCGGCGGCGCTCGATGTTTGGGCGGATGTCTTGGGCTCTACGAGTAGATCGGCGTGGCTTACTTTTGCGTTGCCGAATCGAGTGTCGAACACCGGCAGCTTGGCTTTATCGGCATCACTCAGAGGACTGGCGACCGGTGGTAGGACAGTTGTTGTAGAAGCTATGGAGACGCTGGAGTGCGTCGGTAGTTCGTCAGCGGCGCTCTGCTGCGCCTGAACGGATGTTGGAATTGCCGCCGTCGGAATGTTCAGCGTCTCGGTTGACGTGCTGAACGGCGTCGATTGAGCGGTTGCGCTTGGCAGAATTGCTTGAGCGACTGTGCTCGATGTAGGCCGCGAGACGCTTGTTCCGACCTTCACAGCATCGGTGAGAGATGCGGTGCCGGATCGCTCCGAGCATAGCGGCTGGGCGGCGAAGACGACGGCGGCGGACGCTTGGGCCTCAACTTGCGCCGAAGCATCAGCTTGTGGCCGGGCCGTAGGCTGCGATTTCGACCCAGTCACCGCATCGGCGAACACGGCGGCGAAAAACTGGCCGGACGATTTGTCAGCGTCACTGGCGTTGCCGGCTGGGGGATTGGACTTGGAGCGCGTCCGGGTGGTTTTGGCGGATTCATAATCTTCGGATGAATCCTGTCCCTCGCGCTTTACGTCTGCTTCTTTGCCGGTGTTTTGCTTGCTGGTTTGGTCCGGAGCGCTCGGTGTTTGCCGAGCTTGCGAACTGTGATCGATCGAACCGGAATTGGATATGTCGAGCGGCGCAGAAGGCGAATCGCTTCGCTCCACGCTTTTCCCCATTGTCATTCCGGCTGCGACCGGAAGCATGATCGCCATAGGGCGTATGCCTCCTTTCGTCAACGAATCTCGATTGAGGCCGATACCGGCCTAACCGGGATTGTCGGCGCTCTCCGGGCGAATCTTCAGGGGATGGAAGAAATAATAAATCGTTGTGGAAAAGCCGGCTGAATCCGCGTGCAGGATAACTTATGCCGCCCGGTTGCGCCGTTCGACATTGCGCGAGATCGCTCGCCAGTCCAGGGCAGGGTTGTCCAATTCGAGCATCGTCTGTAGCACCTGCCGCGAAGCGTCCTGCATCGGGGTGGTCAAGCGAATATCCGGCACCGCCACCACTTCGCCGTCGGTGACAATCCGGTAGCAAGACACGGACGAGAGACTAGGAGTATCCAGCTCGACAACCGCGTCGCGGATATCTTCGGACTGGCCGGTAACATATATTTTGATTGTGTAGCAATCCATCAAAAACAATTTCTCCCACGAAATTTTAGGTTTTGCATTACAGTTCAACGCGATGCTCAATTATTTTACACGAAGTTTTCATCAGCACGCAACATTTTCCGACGGACGCATGATGCTGCCGAATTCGCTGCTTAGAATTCATATTCAGCGCTGCTGATATTTCTGAAATATGGCGAGGCAGGCGATGGGTACAATCGCGTCATCTCAAGTTTTAGGAGCGCGAAGCGAAAAGCGTTATGCAAGATCCCCGAATCGACAAACTGGCGGAAATCCTGGTCACCTACTCCTGCCGAGTGCAGCGCGGCGAGAACGTGCTGATCGAAGCCTACGACATTCCCGACGAGGCGGTGGCCACCGTGGTCAAGCATGTGGCGCAGGCGGGCGGGAAGCCGTTCGTGACGGTGAAGAGCAACACCGTGCTCCGCGCGTTGTACAACGCCGCCACCGACGAGCAGATGAGCCTGATCGGCGATTTGGAAGCCGAGCGCATGAGCAAAATGCAGGCGTACATCGGCCTGCGCGGCGCGTTCAATTCGGCGGAATTCTCCGACGTGCCCGACGAGAAGATGAAGCTGTTCCGCGAGCACTGGTGGCACAAAGTGCACTCCGGCGTCCGCGTCCCGAAAACCAAGTGGGTGGTGCTGCGCTGGCCGACAGCGTCGATGGCGCAGGAAGCGGGCAAATCCACCGAGGCGTTCGAGCAGTTCTACTTCGACGTCTGCACCTTTGACTACTCCAAAATGGCCGCCGCCTGCGAGCCGCTCAAAAAGCTGATGGAGCAGACCGACAAAGTCCGCCTGGTCGGCCCCGGCACCGATTTGAGCTTTTCGATCAAGAACATCCCGGTAATCCCCTGCACCGGCGAGTTCAACATCCCCGACGGCGAATGCTTCACCGCGCCGGTGAAAGACAGCGTGGAGGGCCAGATCGCCTTCAACGCCGCCACCACCTACAGCGGCAAAATTTTCGAAGGCGTCACGCTCAGCTTCGCCCAAGGCCAAATCATCGCCGCCACCGCCCTGAACGGCCAAACCGATGCCCTCAACGCCATCCTCGACTCCGATGCCGGCTCGCGCTATATCGGCGAGTTCTCCCTCGGCTTCAATCCGTTCATCTTGAATCCCATGAAGGACATTCTCTTCGACGAAAAAATCGCCGGCTCCCTCCATTTCACCCCCGGCCAAGCCTACGAAACCGCCGACAACGGCAACCGCTCCATGGTGCACTGGGACATGGTGCTGATGCAGCGCGCCGAGCACGGCGGCGGAGAAATCTACTTCGACGACAAGTTAATTCGCAAAGATGGCGTGTTTCTGGTGCCGGAGCTGGAGCCGCTTAACCCAGAACACCTGCGAACCGCTTAGTCTTGCCGCCGAATCAAGGGGGTATTCCCATTCGCGTTTGCGCCCGAGGATGCCTCCTATGACCTCGCGCCGCCCTCTGAGCAAGCGCGGCGAAAACTGCTGCTAAACTTGCCGCATATGCGACCGCTCGCGGGATATTCAGCGGCGATGTGCTCAACTCTGGGCGCAGAATACCCAATCCCCGACTTCGATCCTTGCGACGGCGGCATTGATTCACGTCTGCTGATATTACTGGAAGCGCCCGGACGCAAGGCGGTCTCGTCCGGCTTCGTCAGCCGCAACAATCCCGACCCAACGGCTAAGAATCTGTGCCTGGAGCTTGCGACGGTAAAGATACCGCGCGGGGTGACTGCGATTTGGAACATCATCCCGTGGTATGTCGGCACGGCGGCGAAGATTCGGCCGGTATTACCATCAGACTTAAGGCAAGCCTGGACCTAATACAGCGAAGCTGCTGCCGCTGTTTTCCAAGCTAGAAGTAATTGTGCTGCTCGGCAAGAAAGCACAAACCGCCGCTCTGCTATTGCAGGAGGCGATAGGCGTTCCTGTTTTGTCTGCGCCGCATACCAGCGGACAGGTCTTTAACACGCGACCGGATTTGCGGAACGAAGTTAGGACAGCACTCCATAGAGCCGCCGCGCTGCTCGATATAAACGCCTCGACCATCTCACATGAAAGATAATAGGCGCTATTTTGACAACAGTGCCGTTCGACGAGATTGTAATTTTTTACGAAGTCGAAGCCCACGCAACCAGTAGCCGGACAAGCCGCTAAAAGCGCCAAGCCCTCCTGCAATCCCAAAGCCTGAAAACGCCATCATCAAATCGCCCAGACTAGCGACTGAAAGATGGTGTGTCATAGAGGAGGTAAAAACGCTTGTGAGCGCAACTGCGGCGGGCACAATCGCGGCGCTTTTTTTACGCTTGTTCGTAAACCCTATGCATGCCCCCACAACAAGAGCTCCCAGCATGTCTTCACCAATATTGTTTGTCCATGCGTCAAAAAGGATTGTCGGTACGACGGTCAGAACTGAAGCGAGACAAGCTTGCGCCGGCAGTCTGGAAAACAGCGAAGGATGAAAAGTGGCTGCTTCATGGGAGTCGTTGTGGGACGTACTTTGGTTCGCGCTCGGAAGTTGCTGAGGTTCGCTGCCGGATAACAAACACTGCGCCGCTTGCCGTACAAACTGTCCTTCAATCCCTAATTCCTGCGCAATTGCTTCTGCTTCGGCAAGTGACAGCGTGTCCCTGCTTTTTGCCTGCAGCTCGTAAGCCAGAGCGATCACGCACTGCATGGTTTGAGGATCAAGACGCGGATCGGAAGCGAGTGTCGGCTTCGTCAAAGGTGGTTCCACACTATGCTCTTGCAGGGTGTTTGTCATAGTATTGTCCTGAGTAGGTGACTTGGTTGATTAGTCTACCCGGCGGCGGAATCCATCAGGCAAGCAGTTTTGCGACCAACTCAGGCAGGGCGAGGGCGACGACCACGCCATAGCCCAGGTCGAGCCAGAAAAAGGAGCCGATAGCGCCAGCGAATATAACCAAGCAAATCGGGGCGGCCATGATTTTGTAGCCGAAGGGAGTCTGGGGTGAGGTCACCGACGCCCAGAGGCTTTTGGCGTCGCCGGTGCTGGGGAACGAGTGCATCGCGATAGAGACGCCGAGCCAGATCAGCACGTAATCGAAGATGTCCCCGGAATCGAATTTCAGCACCGGGATCGCGGCGGGCAGCGCGATAATCGCGCCCAGAATCGTGTTCACCAGGAATGGGCCGATGCTGATGAATATGCTTTGTAGCGGCGTGCGCGGGTGCTCGTGGACGACATAGCCCGACGGGTTGCCGACGCGGAAGTAGCAGACGTCGTAGACGGCCACCCGGAAGAGCTTGCAGAAGAGCAGGTGCGCAAGCTCGTGGACAATCACGCCGGGGAAGGTGACGATGGAGATGAGAATACCGGGAATCATTGCGCGCTTCCTCCCTGCTCCTGCCCTTGCTGCTGCTTAAGTTCTTTTAATTTGGCGTCGATTTTGTCGCCGAGCGCGTTCAGCTCGTCAGCTTCATCTTTGTCCATATCCTTGTTGGCGAGCGAGTCGAGCATATCCGCAGCCGTGCCGTAATCGCCGGCATCGAACGCCGTCACCGCCACCCGCCCGCGCGTCGTCAGCGAATCGGGGTACTGCTTGCTCGCGATCAGGTAGTTGGTCTCGGCCAGCGCGTACTTGCCCGACGCTTCGGCCTTCTGTCCCCGGTCATAGGCAATCCCGGCGCGGAGCGCGGCGGGAAACTTGGTAAACGCAACCAGCATCAGCAATAGCGCCAAAACGCCTATCGCCGAAATCCAGATCGGAATCGGACGCTTCACAAGCTGCGTCCGGCAGTCCACGCACAACGGGGTGGCGTAGTGCGGCTCAATCTCGGGATGAGAGCAGTTATTGCAGACGGGAGCGGAAGGGGGTGGCGCTTCGACAGGTTCGGACATTGTGGCGCAGCCTTTCGAGTAGTAGAGAAGTTTTGCACCTTAATCATACAGCAACATTATCGCATCCCCTATCTTGTCAAACAGCCCTGAATCGCAAGTCTCAATCTGATGCAGCTATCCATGAGATGTGGACGCTTGCGCGGATTGTTTCGCCAGCCATTGCAGCGCGTCAGGAATTCCCTGCTGTATCATCGAATCATAATGATCGCCGGTCGGGACTGTAATGTAGGTAACGCTAGAATTTGTTTGTTTGAGAGCGGCGACAAAACGCTGCACCTCACCGGTATTGACGATGCTGTCGTCGTCCGCGTGGAAAATAAAAGCCGGGCAGCGAAGCGTGGCGGGGCTGGCGCTGGGCGATGCGCGGTGCAAGCGGGCGGCATAGTTATCTATTCTGTCGCAGAGCTGCTCGTAAACTTTGGGGTTTTGATAGGCGATCTGGTACTCGGCGTCTGCGGCTGGAGCATAAGCGATGCATCCGGCAAGGCGTGGCTCGTGCTCGGCAAATAGGAGCGACACCGTCCCGGCGGAGCTATGTCCTGCAGTGTAGCAGCGCTTGGAATCAACAGCGGGGATGTGCTTCAGGGCGTAGTTCAGCGCTGCTTGAGAGTCGGTGAGACCGAAATGCGCGTCTGCGAAGGCCTGAAGCGCGGCGGCATACTGTAGATCGGACATGTGGTCGGCATCGGAGACGTCGCCGTCGAGCGAGTAGGCGACAACTACATATCCCGCTTGGACATAGGGTATGTGCTCCGGCATATCACCGGCTCCAAGCGCATTGCCGCTCATCAGGCTCGTTCCCGCCGGCGCGATGAATATGCACGGCAGCTTCGGCGCGGAGTGGTACTTCGGCTCGTAAATCCACAGAGTTTCTGGATATCCGACTGTGTTAGTGATCGTGGTTGAGGTCCGTAGAACGCCGGGAGCAACTTCGCTCCATAATGCGGCGGCCCGACAGACCATCGGCGTGATCCAGACAGTATAAAGAAGCAGCACTGAGACTTGGCAGAAGGCAAGCAGCAAGCGGCGAACGGATGGAGTGGAAAGCATAGTAGCCTTGTTGCAGTTCGAGCGCGAAAAAACGCCCTGCCTTCAATCGAAAGCAGGGCGTATAGAGTTGTGTTTACCGAGCGCTTAGAGGCACGGTGGCGGCTTGCCGCAAATTATAGAACGAAGCCCGTCCCGCGAACTTGGCGGTGTCGCCCAGCTGCTCTTCGATGCGGAGGAGTTGGTTGTATTTGGCGACTCTGTCGGAGCGAGCGGGGGCTCCGGTTTTGATTTGGCCGGCGTTGGTGGCGACCACGATGTCGGCGATGGTGGCGTCCTCGGTTTCGCCGGAGCGGTGGCTGACCACGGCGGTGTAGCCGGCGCGCTTGGCCATTTCGATGGCTTCCAGGGTTTCGGTGAGGGTGCCGATCTGGTTCACTTTCACCAAAATTGAGTTGGCGGTATCGGTATCGATGCCTTTTTTCAGGAACTCGGTGTTGGTGACGAAAAGGTCGTCGCCGACGAGCTGGACTTTGTGGCCGATGCGCTCGGTGAGCAGCTTCCAGGTGGACCAGTCGTCCTCGGCGAGGCCGTCTTCCAGGGAGATGATCGGGTACTTGTTGACCAGCATCTCGTAGTAGTCCACCATCTGCGGGCCGGTCAGGGTGCGTCCCTCGCCGGAGAGCACATAATTGCCGTTGTCGAAGAACTCGGTGGAGGCGGGGTCAAGCGCGATGGCGACCTGCTCGCCGGGGGTATAGCCCGCTTTCTGGATCGCTTCGACGATGGCTTCGATGGCGGCCTCGTTGCTCGGCAGGTTCGGGGCGAAGCCGCCCTCGTCGCCGATAGCAGTGCTCAGTCCCTTCGCCTTCAGAACGCTCTTAAGTGAGTGGTAGACGTCGACGCCCCATTGCAGCGCTTCGGAGAAGCTGGTCGCGCCGACCGGCATCGCCATGAATTCCTGCAAATCGACGTTGGAGTCGGCGTGCTTGCCGCCGTTGAGGATGTTCATCATCGGCACGGGCAGCTGGCAGGCGTTGGTGCCGCCGATGTAGCGGTACAGCGGCAGGCCGAGGGAGTTGGCGGCGGCGCGGGCGGTGGCGAGGCTGACGCCGAGAATGGCGTTCGCGCCAAGCTTGCCCTTGTTGTGGGTACCGTCGAGGTCGATCATCAGGTGGTCGAGGGCGACCTGATCGGTGGCGTCGAGCTCGATCAATTCGGGGGCGATCTTCTCGTTGACGTTTTCCACGGCCTTGAGGACGCCCTTGCCCCCGTAGACCTTCTTGTCGCCGTCGCGCAGCTCGACCGCCTCATGCGCGCCGGTGGACGCGCCCGACGGCACCGCCGCGCGGCCCATGGCACCGTCTTCGAGGTGCACTTCCACCTCGACAGTTGGGTTGCCGCGCGAATCGAGTATCTGGCGGCCGATAATATTTTGAATCAATGTGGACAAAGGGAATCTCCTTGAAACCGCTGGCCCCGTCACAAATGCTGGCAAACAGCGCGGGGCGATATGTCACCCTACCCTACCCCAAGAAAGCGCGCTTCCGCAATCGCCCGGTCGATTTCGCTCCGATTCTGGGAGGCAAGCGCGAGCATCGCCTGGGTGTAGACATAGCCGACGGGCTGGCCCATGTCGAGGCGCTTTCCGGCAATTGGGAGAGCGATATATTGCGGATAGTCGCGCAGAAGCAGCTCTTCGGCGGAAGTCAGTTGGATTTCGCCATCGACTAGCGTGTTGTGGTCGATCAGGAATTTCAGCTTGTCGAAGAGATCGGGCGGGAAGGCGTGCATGCCGAAATGGGCGAGGTACTGGCCGTCCGGCAGCCCCGGCGTGCGGAGGTGGGCCTGGGCGTACTCGGGAGTGGGCTTTTCGGCGATCTGCTCGGCTTTGTAGACATCGCTTGACTCGCTCGCCGCCAACTTTACCCCGCGAATCACGCCGGATTGGGCGACTAGAGTTTTAGGGATTGTCTCGACCGCAGAGATGGGCGACTGGTATTTGCCCCAAGCCTCCACCATCTGGCGGGCGCAGCGAGGCTGACCTTGCGCTTCCAGGTAAACATGGTCGCCCAGCAGCACCAGCACCGGCTCCCCCGCCGCGAACTCCGCCGCCTGGTACACGGCGTGGCCGAAACCTTTTTGCTCGCGCTGGACGGCGTAGCTGATTTTGCCGGACAATCCGGCAAGCTGATCCGCGAGCTTCATCGCCCATTCCTTGCCGTCAAGCGCCCGCCGCTCGGCATCGGACGGCGTCCTAAAGTGGTCGCGGATGGAGTCGATGTTAGCGGGATTGCCGACGATACAAATCTCATCCAGCCCCGACGCGACGCATTCCTCGGCGATGATCTGCAAAACTGGCTTGGCAAAGCCATCGCGGTCCACCAGCGGGAACAGCTCTTTTTGCACGGTATTGCTGGCGGGATACATGCGGGTGCCGTGGCCGGCGGCGGTAATAACGGCTTTTCGGAGGGGGATAGGCATTGGGATTAATATTATAAAGCCACAAGATTGACGTATTACTTCAACACTTGACCGGTGTTGCCAGACAATTTTCGGTCAGCAAGTGCATAGTGAAAGTATGAATATAAACTTAAGCGACATTCCTGAAACCAAGGCAAAAAGAATCATTTACGACAATGTCCACGATGATATGTTCTGCCTCGTTCTCAAATTTGACGAGTACAACTTGCGATACAACGATATTGAAAACGAACTAGTATCTACTGGTGCCTTCGTTCTAACAAGTATGGAGGAAATCTCCGGCACGAGACAAGTCCAGTGTCGCATATGGAACCCTCAGTTCCAAAGTTGGACGAAAGATAACGATGCTAACGGTCAATCAATTGATATACCTCAGCTTTTTGAAACTATTGTGATCGCTTACCGTAAGGCCGGCTGGACTGCATAGTTCTTCACGTAGCAATTCGCAGCGGTAGTATTTCAT
>CAXSEA010000027.1:0-24147 GCA_964235675.1 uncultured Armatimonadales bacterium
TCGACCAGAGTGTCCGCACGGCTCAAAATCGCATCCAAGCTAACCGCGCCCGTCTCTACACCCGCGCCGCCCTGCACGATTCGCAGCGTCGCCGCCTGCTCGCGCCGCGCCGCACTGCTTCTAGCCGGCATAGATGACACGCAGCGATTCCTCCAAAGTGGTAATCCCAAGCAAAATCTTTTCCATGGCGTCGTCTTTCAGCGACTGCATCCCCGCCTCGTTGGCCGCCTCGCGAATCGCGTACGAAGACGCCCGCGCCAGAATCAGCTCCCGCACCTTCTCGGTCACCGGCATCAGCTCGTAAACTCCTACGCGTCCCTTGTAGCCGGTGCCCTTGCAATGGTCGCAGCCGCGCCCGCGATAAAATGTGATGTCGCTTTTGCCGATCAGATCGACATTCATCCCCAGCCGCTTCACCGCATCCATCGGCGGCGTATACGGCTCTTTGCACTTCGGGCAAATTGTCCTAAGAAGCCGCTGCGCCAGCACGCCGGAGATCGACGAAGCAATCAGGAACGATTCCACGCCCATATCCAGCAGACGTGCCACCGCTCCGGGAGCGTCGTTGGTGTGCAGGGTGGACAAAACCAGGTGACCGGTCAATGCCGCTTCAATGGCGATCAGCGCCGTTTCCGAGTCGCGGATTTCGCCGACCATGATAATGTTCGGATCCTGCCGCAGCATCGCCCGCAAAGCGTTGGCGAAGGTCATGTTGGCGCGGACATTTACCTGCGCCTGCGTAATTCCCGCCAGCTCGTACTCCACCGGGTCTTCCACGGTCAAGATATTCTTGTCGCCGCTGTTCAGTTTCGCGAGCGCCGAGTACAGCGTGGTGGATTTGCCGCTTCCCGTTGGCCCGGTGACCAGAATGATCCCGTAGGTGCGGGTAATCATCTGCTCGAACATTTCCATGGTGTGCGGCAAAAAGCCCAGCTTGTTCAAGCCGACGTTGATACTCGACTTGTCTAGCACGCGCATCACGATCTTCTCGCCGAATACGGCGGGAAGGGTACTGACGCGGAAATCGTAGGGCTTGCCTTCCACGTTGGCCGAAATGCGCCCATCCTGCGGCGCGCGCTTCTCGGCAATATCCATCTCCGCCATGATCTTGAAGCGCGACGTCAGCGGGGCCATCGCCCGCTTGGGCAGCAGCATGGCGTCGGTGAGGATGCCGTCGGTGCGGAACCGCACGCGCAGCTGCTCCCGGCCAGGCTCGATATGGATGTCGCTCGCCTTCTCGCCGATTGCTTTAGAGATAATGATGTTCGCCAGGCGCACCACCGGCGCGTCACCGGACATCTCCTTAAGCTGCTCGATGGAAAACGATTCGTCGCCGTCCAGGCTGTCACCGCCCGCGTTGATGGTAATCGCCGAATCATCGAGGTCCTTGATCGCATCGACGACGTGGTCGGAGATGTTCCGGTCGGAAACGTAGTGACTCCCGATCGCGTTCAGGATCTCTTCTTCCGTGGAGATCATCGGCTCGACTTCCAGCCCCGTGATCAGCCGGATTTCGTCGATGGCGAAGATATCCAGGGGATTCTTCATGGCGAGCAGCAGTTTGCCGTCGCGCTTTTCCAGTGGAATTACTTTGAACCGCCGCGCAAGCTCCTGCGAGACGCGCTTCAGCAGCTCAGGCTCGAACGGGTAGTCGGTCAGATCGACATAGCTGACTCCCCACTGCTCGCCCAGCGCCTTGACCCGGTCGCGCTCGGTGATATACCCGAGCTGCACCAGCAGGTCGCCCAGCATTTTGTGCGCCTTGAGCGTGCGCTGCTTCTCCAGAGCGTCGTTCAACTGCTCACGGGTAATCAGACCGTTTTCGACAAAAATGTCACCGAGACTCGTGGCTTGCATGATAGTGTTCTTTGACGCTTCTCACTTGCGGTAGGCCAGCCGCGTCAGCAAAAGAATAAGGCCAAGCAGGGAGAAAACTCGCCTGCTTGGCCTGGTAATTGGCCGGGGTTCTCTTACTGGTAATTTCGGCAGATCAGCTGTCTTTCATTACCGATGTTTTCAGGAAAAAGACCACTTCGGTGCGGTTGTGCTGGTGCTGCGTGTCCCGGAACAAGCCGCCAAAAAACGGCAGATCGCCGAAGAACGGCACCTTAGTGATGTTGACGATATCGTTGTCTTGAATCAAGCCGCCAATAGCGATTGTCTGGCCGTCCTTGACCCGCACCGTGGTATCGGCAAAGCGCGTGGCGACATTTGGAATCTGGCCGCCGCCGGGCGTCGAGAGATAGCCGTCAACCGTGCTGACTTCGGGGTGTATGTTCAGCGTGATGTAGCCGTCGGGGTTCCTCTTACCGGTCACGCGAAGTGTTACGCCGACATTGACGCTCGCCGTGACGATATTCTCGCCCGTGGTGGTCACCGTCTGCGACTGCAAATAATTGATCGTGTCACCGGTGAAGAACTGCGCCGGGTAGCCGTCCAGAGCGGCGATGTTCGGGTCGGACAGCAGCTTGCTGCGACCCGTCGTAAACAGCGCGTCGAGCTTGACGTTGGCGAGGTCGTAGATCGGAGACCGCCCGAACGTGCCGAGTTTGAGAATCTGGCCGGGATAATTGACCGGATTGATCGTCGCGCTCGTGCTGTAGCCGGTCGGCACCAGCTCGCCGATAGAGAATCCGGCGGTGCTGAAATCCCAGTTCAAGCCAAGGTCTTTGACGTCGTTGAGATCCAGCTCGGTGACTTTCGCTTCATAGAGAATCTGCGCCGGCTTTACATCGATCTGGGCCAAAATCTGCCGGGCGCGGGCGATATCGGCGGCGGTGCCGGTCAGCAGAATCATCGACGGGCCGGTCAAACTCGTCTGCGAAGCGCCGGTCGCGCCGCTTGCCGCGCCGCTCGATCCGCTGTCGCTCGCCGCCGAAGCTGAGCTGGAAGCCGCGCTCGAAGCCGCTGACGGCGCGGTAGCGCGAAAACCCTGGCCAGGACCGGGCGTTACCTGCAAGCTGGGAACCAGCGTGTTGAGCACGCCCATCAGGTCACCCAGGGATGCATACTGCGGCGTGTAGGTTTCAGTGGTTTGGTCGGAAACGCGCTGCGCCAGGCTGTCCTCCAGCGAATTGATGAGGGTCACGGCCTGCGAGACGTACTCCGACGAGCCGCTCAGAATGATCGCGCCGGTGCTCGCCCCCGCCGCATGCCCGGAAACCTGCATGCCTGGGCCGATCTGCACGGTCGGAAAACGCGTTTTAATCAAGCTGCTGACGTCGTCGAAGCTGGCGTAGTGCAGCGGGACAATCTGCGTGTCCATCTGGCTCGCGTCGCCGGCCGGTTGGGTGAACTGCGCTATGCTTGCCGGAGTTCCGACAATGATCGCGTTGTTGGCACGGGCGTATTCCAGCCCCGACAACCGCGTAATCATATCGAGCGCCTGATCCAGCGAGACATGAGCGAGCGACACCGTAATCGTGCCTTTCACGTCCGGGCTGGCGACGATATTTACGCCGGTCTGCACCGCGAGCGCTTTGAGAACATCGGTAATGTCCGCGGAAACGAAATCAAGCGTGACGTCGTTGCTCGGATCGACGTACGACCGCGCCGCCTGGTAAGCCCGCAGCGTGTGAGCGCCGGTTGTGGCCTTGTGAGTGGCGGCTGTTGCTGGGAGCGCAGTCAGCGCGAGGGCAGCGCCGGCCGTTCCCCCGCACAGCAGTGCCGCAGCCAACCGTCCGCCGTTAAAGTTTTTGTTGAGTCCTTGCATGGATGATATCTCCTCGACAGGTTAGCTAGCTGGTGAATTCTTTCGACAACCAATGGAAATCTTGCTGGTACGCGACACTCAGTGCGCTCAGGGGATTAAAGTCCCCCTGATTCGCCGTCGAAGGGGTCGATGCCCCCTGAGCCGCAGGCGATGACGACGACGCGTCCTCCTGGTCGATGCACGCGATCTGAATCATATCCGCGCCGGTCGCCGCGTCGTACTGCTGGAATACGCTCGCGCTCGCCGTCACTGCCGGAGCGTCCGTCGTCGCTCCCGCTCCTGGAACCGGGTTCCCGATTGCCGGCGGCGCGGCGGCATCGCAGGTTTCCGGCACGGCGGACATCCTTACTTGCGATTGCGGCGTGAATAGCGAGCTGTCGATGCCGAGCGCCTGCAGAACGCTGGACGGCGTACTAATCAGCTTCATGCCGAACCCGCCCGACGGCTGCTGCATCTGTCCGGCGGCAAACGCGGGAAATCCCGGCACGGGCACCGTCGCCTCGCTGTTCAGCAAATGAAGCGGATCGCCGCTTTGATCCGGCGCAAGCAGGACGCTCGTTATTGGAGCGCCGTTATCCTGCTGCTGCGCCACCCAGGATGCGTCCTGGGATTGGCCGGCATTATCCGCTTGCGCGGGCAGGTCGGAGTTGAATGTCGGTATGTCCATTGCTCCCGACGAGGGAGAATCCGCGTCGGTTGGCTGGGGAGCGGGAGCGGCAGCGGTATCGCTGCTCGGAGCCGCCGCCTCCTTCGTCACTCCTAGCGTGGAGATCTGCACGCTATCCCCGACTTTTTCAATCGGAACCGGCTGCGACGCGTCGGCAATGGTCACCACCGGATAAGCCTGCACGGGCGGCGCGGGAAGTTCGGCATGCTCCTGCGGAAGCGTCGGCTGCTGCGCGGCGGGGGAGGGGGTAGGCGTCGGCATCGGCGCGGAAACCGACGGTTGCTGCTGCTGCGCGGCCCCCGACAATTCCGGGGACGCGCCGAGCGGCAAGCGGAAGTGCATGCCGGAGCGCACCAAGACGACGCCGGTCCGGTTCAAACTGGTCAGCTGAGTCGTGTTGTCTAGCCATTCTCCAACTCGAACATAGCGGCGCACGTTTCCGGCGCGGAAAATGGCGAGCGACAACGATGGATTGATATCGGAGCAGATCACCCCGCTGACGCTCCACTGCGTCGCTGGAGAGACCACCTGCGGAGCGACGGGAGCGGGAGCCGGAGCGGCAGCCGGAGCGCCGGTCAGCGACGGCAAGCTGCTCGCGCCTTCCGCTTTCGGCTCGCCCTGAGCCGCGCTGAGCGCCGCCAGGGACGGCAGAGCTTTCGGCGCGGAATCGCCGCTCGACGCGGTTTTAATCGAAGCCGGCGCGGCGGTGGCGGCGAACGGGTCGCGCATCGCCGTGGACGGCGCGGGGGCCCCGATCAATGCCGATGAATCGACTGAATCACCGTCCGTGCCGGACGCGCCGCCGCTTGCCGGGTCGGTCGCGCTCGAAGCAGCGGCAGACGGCGAGCTTGCGCCTCCTGCGGTACCCGCGCTGGCTCCTGCCGTGGGAGCAGGCGGCGCGGCCTGGGTGGCGGGCGGGGAGATCATCTTAAACCCGAAGTAGCCGAACATACAAGCCGACAGCGTCCCGAGCGCCGCCACCTGCGGAAGCTGCTTCTTATCGAATGTCACGTTTGCCATGGTCTGGGGTGTCCTGTACTACTTTCGCAGGGCCGGGTTGGTCGGCAGTGTCGGCGGGGTGGGCTGGGCTTGAAGTCCGGCGCTTTGCACCCGCTCGACGCTGCTCTGCTGCACGCTCATCGCGGCGCTGACCGGCTGCTGCACCTGAGTTTGCATCACATCGTCCTCGGCGGAATGAGCCGCTGAGAACGAGCCAAGCTTGGCGCTTGCGTCCGTCGTGGAACTCGGCTCTTCCGTATCCGGCGCGTCGGCGGGCGGGTTGAAGATATACGCCATCAGTGTCATCTCCACGCTCACCTGCTGCGGGCCGGACGGCGCGCTCGTCTGCGGCCCGCCGATTCCGCCCGTTCCCGGAGACAGGTTGAGCGATTTCACCGTGACCATTTTCGGGAACCGAGTTAAATGGTACACAAAGCCCATCACCTGGCTGTAGGTGCCGCTGAGGCTCATCGTCAGGATCATCGTCTGGTACGCCGGCTGCGCGGCGGCAGTTGACGCATCGGTCGATGCTCCCGCTGCCGGCGATGGTGCCGGAGTCGCGGCGGAACCGGTAGGCGAGCCGTTGGCGTTCATCACCGCGCCCGGCGACAGGGACTTCACCGTGCAGCCGTAGGATTGGGCCAACTTTTGCACCTGCGGCACCAGGGTGGGCACGTACAAGCTGGCCGGGCCGGGCTTCTCCAAATATTTTAGTTGGCTTTGCGTCGCTTTATAGGCGCTCAGGGTGTCGCCGAACTTCTTGGCGATCTCGCTGTCGCTGCCGACCTGCCCCTGCTTGGTGGCCGCGACCGCTTGAGCGGCTTGAATCTTGCCGCTGATTAGAAAGAATCCCGCGCCCGCGCCCAGCAGCAGAACCCCCGCCGCACCCATCATTCCGTAAGTGGTTTTTTTGAGCAGGGCGGTCTGCCCTCCGGGAGTCCAGCGCACCGCCACTGGAGCGGGGCTGTCGGCTTGAGCGCCGCCGTATAAAGGAGGTGTCGAGGATGGGTTAGACATGACTGCTTCCTTGAGCTTTGGTGGGGTTGCCGGTATCGATCGAGGCCACTTTCGCCGGTTGCGCCCCGCTTGCGGACGATAAGCTCGTCGCCGCCGGGAAACCGGGCGTGGTCACGTCCTGGGCCGTGTTGGGTTTCAAATTGATCGTCAGGTTGAACATCATCGACATCGCCTGAGTATTGGGAGCGCCGCTCTGCTGCAAGCTGCCAAGCGTCACCGACGCAATATTGGCGTACTGATTCATCTTCACCATCGCCGTGCCGACATCGTTGCTGTCGGCGGCCATCCCGGCCACCGACAAGGTCGGCGGCGTGGTTGCCGGGGCAGCCACGGCGGGCTTGGCATCGGACGACGCCGATGCCGATGTAGATGCAGTCGGAGGCGGCGTCGGGTCGCCGGACGTATTGATCGAGGTCAGCCACGCCTTCTGCGGCAGGCATGAGACCACCGATTGCAGCGCGGTATACCAATACAGCGTGTTGTTGCGCGCCTCGTCGAGCGTGGTCACTTCCGGCTGCAAGGCGACTGTATCGGCTTGCAGCTTCACGATATCGTTCACCTTCGGCTCCAGCTTGGCGATCTGCCCGTCGAGCTGCTGGATTTGGCCTTTCACGGTGGTCAAGCGCAGCTCCAGCACCGAAGTCACCAGCAGTATCACGCCGACTTCCGCGGCCACGGCGTAGGCCAGGCGGCGTACATGCTGCTCAAAGCGTCGTTTTTCCTCGCGGTGCGAGGCGATCAGGTTAATGGACGGCATCTGAAATCAATCTCCTGGGGATCCCAGCCAAAGGAGCGGCGTGGAAGAAAACAACGCGGCTCAGGCCGCTTCCGCCTGCTCGTCGGCTGCTGCGTCGTTCGAATCAATTGCCGCGTCAGCAGCTTTTTTCGAGCCGGGGCGCAGACTGGACAATCGGCCCGCCAGACTTCCTCCGGCGGACGTTTTCGGCGCGGCGGCCTTCGGAGCGTTCGCGGCGGCTCCGAGCCGCTTCAGCGCGAGTCCGGTGCTCAATGTAAACAAAGCATAATGCGCCTGCAGAAACGACGGCGCGAGCTGGGTGCTGTCGATATCGTCGTCCTCGAAGACGTTCCACTGCTCCACGGGCGTGCCGAGCCGAACTCCCATATAAGCGTCGATGCCTTTCAGCAGCGCCGAGCCGCCGGTCACAATCAGCTTCGACACTCGTCCGCCGCCATATTCGGCGCGCCTGGGATCAATCGGCAGCGCGAGACTGCCTTCGGCTACCTGCGATTGGTAATAATTCACCGAGCGCCGCACCTCGCGCAGCAGCTCGTCGAGCGACGGCTGCACGAGACGCGCCATCTCCTGCGCTTCCGGCTCGCTGTCGGGGTTCAGCAGCGCGGACATATCCGCCTGGAACTTTAACGCCTCGGCTTCGTCAGGAGAGCAGTTACGCGCGTTGCGGATGGCCGACGTAAAATGATCCCCCGCGATGGAGATGTGCCGGGTCAGCGCGAAGTAGCCGTTGGTGACAATCGTCACATCGGTCGAATTCGCGCCGATATCGAGCAGCGCGACAGTAGTGTTTTTTGTCGTCTCGCAGGGGCCGCCGATCTCCAGCAGCGCGCGCTGCACCGCGAACGCTTCCACGTCGATTGCCGTCGGTTCTAGTCCGGCCAGAGTGAGCGTTTCCAAGCGGGAGTTCACCATCTCGTTGGGCGCGACCACCAGCATGACGTGCATCTTGTCCGGCTCGTCGTCCACCGGGCCTAGTATCTCGAACTCGATCGAGCTGTCCTCGATGGAAGTGGTAATGTGCTTGGTGGCTTCGTAGCGGATCGTCTTGCGCAGCACCGCTTCGGCCAAACGGGGCATAATGATATGGCGCACGATCACGCTGGCTCCGGCGACCGCGGCGTTCGCGCCGGTGACATGGCTGAGATTAGCGCTCTTCAGCAGATCGCGCAGGGCGGCGGCGGTCGCGGCGCGGTTCACGATCACGCCGTCGCGGATCGCGTCCTTTGGAGTCGCGATGTACGAGGTGCGCAGGATGCGCCATCTTCCGCCGGGCGACGGCTCGGCGTAGCAGACCTTCATCAGGCAGCTTCCGAAATCGATGCCGACAACCGATTGTTTGCCCACTAATTGTCCGAATCCAAGCATTTTTACCAGTTCTCCGGCCGGAAAAGCGGCCTGCCAGTCTGTTGATCGGCGACCCGATAGCGGTACTCGCAAGCGCGAACTAGCGCTATTCTCGTCGCCCGCATGTATGGCTGTTGATTTGGATTATGGTTATTTGCTGACTCCTCTTCAGGGCTGTTTTGCCGGTTTTATCGACTCCCAGGCGTGGGAGTGCCACAATAACGGCGTCTTCGCTCAGAAACACCGAACTCCGTCTCCGTTTTCTTAAGATATGAAGCACTTCAATTTGAAATCCGCCTGCTCGTTCCTACTTTTGCTTGTTTGCCTGCTTGGAAGTGCAAGCTTGCCCGGCGCGGCGCAAGAATCGCGCCACGGCCGCTACAAGGAGCCGCCCGGCCCAACCGCGTCGAACCCCGTAATTCTGGAGATGTCGGTGAACCGCATCGACGTCAGCCCAACCGGCGTCGTCGGCACCGGTCGCGAGATCGATTTCCGCGTCAGCGCCTCGCCGGGCATGCGCATGCGACTCACTATCCCGAACGTGGTGGACACCGTGCCCATGTCGGAAACCTCGCCGGGCGTCTACACGGGCCGCTATACCGTGCGAAAAGGAGTACAAGTGCTTGACGCTCCCGTGCTCGTGCAGTTGCGCGCGCCCGACGGCACCATCTCGCCGCTGTTTCCCGCCTCGCAGCATCTGGCGGTCGATTCCGTCGCTCCCGTCATGGCGCAGCAATTTCCCTCGCCCGGCGACCTGATCGCGCAATCCCAGCCGCTGATCTACTGCGCCCTCAGCGACGGCGTCGGCATCGGTATCGATCCGCCTGCCGTGCGCCTGCAAATCGACGGCTACAGCGTTCCGCCGGCTCAAGTCGCCGTCACGCCCGTTGGCCTCACCTACCGACCGTCCGCGCCGCTCAAGCCCGGCGACCACAGCGTCCTGGTGCACGCCGTGGACCGCGCCGGCAACTACGCCGAGCAGTTCTGGCACTTTACGGTCGTCTCGCCTGCTCCCGCTCCGGCGATTACCTCGATCACCTCGGACGGCCAGATGGTTCTCGCTACCGGCGACTCCTTGGAGCTAACCGTCACTGGAGTGCCTGGAGCCGTGGCCCTGTTCCGAGTCGCCCCTCTCGCGCAGGTTTATCGGATGACCGAGGTTCAGCCGGGCCGCTACACGGGTACGTTTACCGCGCATGCCGGGCAGAGCGTGGCGGGCGGAGTGGTCATCGCTCAGTTCACCGGAAGCTCGGTGCAAGGCGGGAAAGTCGCGGCCTCGCTGGTTCAGCCCGTGACAATCAACGCCGGCACCCCGGCGCGGCCTGCGTTTATCCATCCGAACGATCTCGACGAGTACCAGGGCGATCTGACATTTGAGGGTCAGGCGCTGCCAGGCAGCTTGGTGCGCTGCACGGTTTCCTACGACGGCCAGGGTGAAGGCGGGGAGTTGCCGTTTTCCGGCACCGCGTTCTCGCTCACCGCCGTGGCCGACAAAAACGAGAACTGGAAGATGGGGCCGTTCACTCCCGATTTGCGCACGCTCTTCGCGCGGGGAGTAGACACGCACTTTACCGTGACGGCGGTGACTGTAGACGCGGCGGGGAACGAATCCGCGCCGGTAACGGCGAAACTTGCCTACGAGCTGGCCGGACCGCCTCTTTAGGACGCAGATAGATCAGGAAGATCGACGCACATGAACTTTTCCGCTCTTATTAAACAAGGCACCAACTTACAGAAGAAGGTAATGAGCCTCCCCTACGTCAAATTTCCCGTCACTGTTATGACCCGCTTCGGTAATGACAACGGAGGCCTGTTCGCCGCCGGGTTGGCGTTTTTCATGGTGCTCTCGCTCGCGCCTCTCATCCTCACCGCGGTAGCGGTCATGGCGTTCTTTATTCACGATCCGGCTCAAGCCTCGGCAAAGGTAGTCGGTCTGGTTCAAGGACTATTCCCAAAGGGTGCACAGAAGGAGCTAACGGGATACTTTGTAGGGCGTCTCGGCATTAACGGCGCAATCGGCAAGCTGATTCATGGTCGTCTACTGGCGGGCATCATCGGTATTTTGACGCTGTTATGGGCATCGATGCAGATCTTTATCAACGCCTCCACCGCCATGAACGCCGCATTTGAAGTGAAGGAAAAACGCTCCTGGGTTCTGCTCCGCGCCGTGGCCCTGGGGATGCTCTTCATCAGCGGCATTCTCATGTCCGCCTCGCTGTTTCTCTCCACCGCGCCCAGCGCCATCGCCCGCTTCGGCCATTCGATCAACCTTCCGCTGCCTTTGTGGCTTCTCAGTGTGATCTTCGAGATCATCGCCGTCCTGGTCAACGCCGCTCTCTACACCAACATCTACAAGTTCCTTTCCAGCGCCGACGTCAGCTGGAAATCAGCCTTTATCGGTGGCCTCACCGCCAGCGTGTTCTGGGAAGTCGCCAAAAAGCTACTCGCCTCTTACCTGCTCAAATCCAACAGCTCCCTTTACGGCGGAGTCGGCGACCTGATTCTCTTCATCCTCTGGATCTACTACTCCATGATGATCCTGCTGATCGGCGCGGAAGTCGCCGCCCTCGTCCAAGGCGCGCCGATGGCCGCCCGAGGCAAGCCCCACTTCGGCCAACCCTCCGGCGATCAGGAAGACCATCCACACGCCGCCAAACGCCCCACCCGCGACGAAAAAATCCGCCGCAGCTCCAAAGGAGTCGGGGCGGAATTGGGATAGGTTCAGCTACAAACTTTTTATTGCGATAATTTGTATTAACGCAAGATCTTTGATATATCGGTAAATAATCATATGACCTGCGATAGCAATAATCCAGGCGTTTTCTGTGGCCTCATATGTCGCAGATTGCGGTAACGGCTCTTGCAGCAGTCCAATAATCTCAGCCGTTATGTGTTGAGCTTGGTAAGTAGCGCCAAGCCTATTGAGCATATCGGAGGCTTGGCTGGAGAAATCGATTGGCATCAGCGTTCTTTACCAAAACTCCGGTAGTTTAGCTACGATGCAGCTAGGCAGCGAAATTTTCTTCGAAAAGCACGAGCTTTGCTTTTAAAAGCGCTGCGCTCTTTTCCTGCCCTATATAGCCAGTAGCTTCTGCCTCTCGAATCACCTGAGATAAGTACGCGGACTCCAGCTTTCTTAAGCGCGCATACTCTATAGCACTAATTATATAAACGACTTCCTTGCCCGATTTTGTCACACAAACCGGCTCTTGACGAGCGGCTTCTATTACCTGGCCAAGTTTGTTCTTTACCGTAGTAGCGTCGTAGCTGACCATTTTGCTATCTCTCCTATCAATAGCTAATATAGCTAACGCGCCTATTGTACCTATATTAGCTATATTTAACGATCCTAACAAAACAACCAGCACCAAGCAGAAGCTTGGTGCTGGTTGGAAACAGTCCGCGAACTAACTTGCTCCAGTTAGCTATTCTTCAGCTCGGCGGCTATATCCTTGGTAATGACCACATGCTCTTTGAACTCGTTCAAAGTCAGCATCGCGATATGGCGGCCGTGTACCTCGTCCATGCTCGTGTGTCCGCTGGAGTTACTGATATAAGTCTCCGCAAGATCGCGTAGGAACTCATGATTCGACATCTGAGCCATGATATACGCCTTGTCGAAAGCCGCGCCGTCTGATGACTTCAGCGTCGCCAAAATCTTCTTGCCGGTCGCGTTCAGCGGCGGAGTCGGGATACCCATTTCGGTCAACACGGTCGTGACCGCGATCGCTTCCCGAAGCTCAAAATTCGCGAACTCCTTGGCGTGATGGTTAGTGGCTTTGTCCACCGCGATTTCGCTGGTGATTTTAGACAGCGTCGCCGGCCCGATCACGCCCATGTAGAACTGCTTGGCGGTCATCGCGTGCGGTTGCGCCATCGGGTAATCGTGGCCGGTGTCGGCGGCGGGCTGCTGCGGCTGGGTAGCGGCATTGGCGGGTTTGATCATCGCTAAAGATGCGATGCCTAATCCGGCGACGGCCATACGGCCTAAAAAGCTGCGACGAGTGTTTGTTTCGTTAGTATTTGTCATAAAAACCCTTCAATATTAGTTACCGACGTTAATGTTCCCATAAATGCGAGACTGCAAGCGCAATCGGTTCGTGCAAGCCATCTGAGGCTGAAAAGCGTAAGCCGCGGCTCACCATCCGCAGCCCAAGGTTACTATCCCGGTTGGTCGGTACAAGCCTGTTTTCCTGCTCCGAGGCAAAGATCAGCGTGCAAAAAAGCTCGAAGAGCGCCGTGATAGACGCTCTGCGAGCGTAAGCATCAACCGCGAACGCTACGCTTTCAGCGCCCCGATATGCCGCTTCACGATCAAATCCGTTTGATGCGCGAACGTCGTGAAATCGCTGCTCCCTTCTACCGCTTCCTTGGCGAACGCCTTCTCGTCCTTGGCGTGGATGCTTTTCATATCGGCGATGTAGTAAGCGTCGAACTCGTCCTTCGGCACCGCCTTCAGCTTGGCGAGCCGCGCGCTGAACATGGCGTTTAGATTCGGATCGATGGTAATGCCGTCCTGCGTGGCGATCTGCTTCAACTGAGCGCCGACACCTTGATGGTCGTGGTCCTCGGTAATCGCCAAATCCTTCACGTCCGGCGCGGTCGCCTCGTCCTCGGCGTACTCGCTGGCAATCACCTCGTACATCCCGCCCTGCGACACCATCGCCACAAAATCCTTGTCGGTCTGCGTCGCCGTCCCCGCCTGGGCCGGGCCAACTGTCAAAGCCGCCAAGGCTGCCACGGATAAGATTGTGCTAATCAAATATTTGTTCATATTCTCTCCTGAAGATTGATTTTCTGCGTTGGTGGCGCGGTAACGTACATTCTGCGCGCTTGCACCAGTATTCCCAACTGAAGCTCATCTGCACCGAAGTTTCGCCATTTTTGCCGCAACAGGTACACTTCCCCCGATTTTAGCCACTACACTTTCGAGGAATAACAACTTATGAGCTTCGGCAAAAAGACCATCGACGACATCGACGTCGCCGGCAAGCGCGTGTTCGTGCGCGTCGATTTTAATGTGCCCCAGGACGAGAACGGCGCCATCACCGACGACCGCCGCATCCGGGGCGCTCTGTCCACTATCGAGGCACTGATCGCCCGCGACGCGAAAGTGATCGTCGCCTCGCACCTCGGACGTCCTAAAGGCCAGGTGAACCCGAAATACAGCCTCGGTCCCGTCCGCACTCGCCTCGCCGAGCTGATCCAGCAGGACGTTCCCCTCGCGCCGGACTGCGTCGGCCCCGACGTTGAACTTGTCGTCAACGGTCTCGCCGACGGCCAGGTCATTCTCCTGGAAAACCTCCGCTTCCACGCTGAGGAAGAAGCCAACGATCCCGCCTTCGCCGCCCAGCTCGCCGCCTTTACCGACATCTACGTCAACGACGCCTTCGGCGCGGCCCACCGCGCCCACGCCTCCACAGAAGGCCTGCCCAGCATCCTGAAGCAGCGCGGCGACCCAGCCGTCGCGGGCTACCTGATGAAAAAGGAACTGGACTACCTCGGCAGCGCCTTGGAAAACCCCGACCGCCCCTTCGTCGCTATCCTCGGTGGCGCGAAGGTGAAAGACAAGATCGCCGTCATCCACGCGCTCATCCCCAAGGTGGACACCTTAATCATCGGCGGCGGCATGGCCTATACCTTCCAGAAGGCCAAAGGCTACGAGATCGGCAAGTCGCTCTTCGACGAATCCAATTTCGCCTTCGCCAAGGAGCTTCTGCACGACCACCCCGATAAAGTGAAATACCCTATCGACGTAGTCGTCGCCAGCGCCAACCCGTTCGACACCGACCTCGCGCAGATCGAAACCAAGACCGTGGATATCGACCAGATTCCCGCCGACTGGGAAGGCGTCGATATCGGCCCTAAAACGGTAAAGCTCTTCGGCGACATCATCAAGGACGCGAAAGTCGTCTTGTGGAACGGCCCCATGGGAATCTTCGAGTTCGAGCCGTTCGCTGAAGGCACCAAGGGCGTCGCCCAAGCGATGGCTGACTCCAGCGCTGAAACCATCGTCGGCGGCGGCGACTCGGCGGCGGCTGTCGAGAAGTTCGGCTACGCTGACAAGATGACCCACATCTCCACCGGCGGCGGCGCGAGCCTGGAATTCCTCGAAGGTAAAGACCTACCAGGCGTCGCAGTGCTCGACGACAAATAAGCGAGATTCGCAATCAGCCAAGCCCCGCCGAAATCAATCCCGGCGAGGCTTTGCTTTGAAAAGGCAAAAGCTATGGCGGATATTCGCGAGGAGATGCTGGAGCGTTTGCTCACCGATTCCGGGATCGCGCCTGGAATGCGGGTGCTCGACGTCGGTTGTGGGCGCGGCGACGTCGCCGTGAAAGTCCTGCGCCTTGTCGGCGATAGCGGGGAAGTCGTCGGAATCGACCGCGAGCCCGCCCCGCTCGAAGCGGCCCGGGAGCAGGCAAGCGCCCTGGGCTTTCATAACGCCACTTTTATCGAATGCGATTTAGCGGCTCTGCCACCCGATTTAGGCGCATTCGACGCGATTGTCGGCCGCCGCGTCCTGATGTATTTGCCCGATGCCACCCAGGTTCTCCGCGCTCTCGCTGAAATTCTACGCCCCGGCGGCCTGATGGTTTTCCAGGAGCAGGGCACCACCGGCCTGCCGATCTCCTCCACGCCCCTGCCGCTGCACGCGCAAGTCCACGAATGGATGTGGCGCACGGTGAAAAGCGAAGGCGCCGACATCCACATGGATTTTCACCTGCCCGCCGCCCTCAAGGCAGCCGGCCTGATAATTGAGCAGATTCGCGCCGAAGCGGTCGTCCAAACCCCTGACACCCGCTATCCCACCGCGACAATTATCCGCGCTATGCTTCCGCGCATCGTCGGCCACGGCATCGCCACCGAAGCGGAGATCGGCGTTGACACGCTCGAGCAGCGTCTCATCGCCGAACGCGAGCAGGCCGATGCCAGCTATATCGGCGACATGCTTTTCGGCGCATGGGCGACGAAGCCGCTCTAAAGCCGCTGTATTCTGGGTACAAAACCACGCCGCCGCGGCTTTTCTCCCGCGCGGGGCATTTTTGCGGGTCGTGCGCGACTTTCACTTTCTGAATTTTCCCTAAGAATAGCAGCTACCTTATTGACCATGGAACAACCTCACTTCGATCCCGATCTTGACCCCGTCGGCATCGGCATCGAGGGCACCCACGCCCCGTTTCAAAACCGCGACACCTTGGAAGTGACCGGCCACTACACTCAGTGGTGGAAAGATTTCGCGCTGGTCAAAGACCTCGGCATTCGCGAGTTCCGCTATCCCATCCCCTGGGACAAGATCGAGCCCAAGCGCGGGCGGCGCGACTGGGCGCTGATGGACGGCATCCTCCACTACATCTACGATGAGCTTGGCCTGTCGATCATCGCCGACACCCTGCACCACACCCTTCCGACCCGCTTCGTCGGCGGGTTTCTCGACCCGCGCATGATGGACGAGTACCCCGACTTCGTCGCCGAGTTCGCCCAGCGCTACCCGTTCGTCAAAAAGTACGTCCCCTTCAACGAGCCGACCGCCACCCTGGATTTCTGCGGCTACCGAGGCTGGTGGCAGCCGCACCTTACCGGCGACAAGTGGTACGTCTTCATGCTCCGCCACGCCGCTCGCGCCGCCGCCGAAGCCGCCCATCGCGTCCGTCAAATCACGCCCGACGCGCAAATCATCCACGTCGATACCGCCGAGCACCACGCCGCCTTGGATGAGGCCTCCGAACCCCGCGCCCACTTCCTCAACGAGCGCCGCTTCCTCTTCGACGAGCTGCTTCTGGGCAAAGTAGGGGAGGGCCATAGCCTCTATTCCTACCTCCGCCAGCACGACTACGAGCCGGAGATGCTGGAATGGCACCAGGCGAATCCCATCAAAATCGACATCCGGGGCGTGAACTACTACAAGCTCAATGAGGAGCAGCTTCTGAACGGCGAGACGCACAACGCTCCCAGCCGCAATCCGCGCGGCTTCGCCGAAGTCGCCTACGACTACTACGAACGCCTCGGCCTGCCCCTGCGCATGACCGAAACCAACATCCAGGGCTACGTCACCGACCGTATCAGCTGGCTCAAATACATGCGCGGCCAGTACGAGCTGCTCCGCGAACGCCTCCCCAAGGGCTACGCGCGCGGCTTCGACTGGTACCCGCTCTTCGATTGCAAAGGCTGGTTCGTCCTCCTCCAGGAAGGCGACTGGCCCTGGGACCCCCAAGGCATCTACTGGTGCTCCGACGACAACGCCCGCCACGCCTCCGACCTCTCCCACTGGTACCGCCACCTAGTCACCGGCGGCCTAGCCGCCGACCTCCCCGCCTACGCCTTCCAGCCCGGAATCCAAAAAGAACTAGCCGGCTTCCTGCCGCAAATGCAGTGGGATTGGATTGCAACAGAAGGGCAGAGCTAGAAGCGTACTTGTAGCAAATAGCGCCCCACGCACAATTTATCCTATCATTGAGCCTGTACCTAGTGGCGCACGAATCCTGCTAAGCCGAGAAAATCAGCGGTAAGATTTCAGCAGCTTTTTCAGGTCGATCATATCTGGATTGTCCCGAGTAGTTGTATCAACACTACCTGATCCATTTTTCTCGCTCCATATATCATCGAAAATCTTGCTGTAATCATCTGCAAACATTACTCGCACACCTTTTTCTACTTGAGATAGAGCGTGTAAGAGTGACTTGTCCCTCAAATACGCCCCTGCATAATTCAATTCATCTCCAGCCATGCTATTTCCATGAAACTTTATCCGCTGCTCAATAAATGTTATAAAATCTTCAGAAGATCGCCCAAATCTTTCAAATCCTCCTAATATATTCTCAAGATCATACACATTAACTGACCAAGGATAATCTTCTGTGTCTTCCTTTTGAAGTAATAGTGATAAGTCACTGGCAAGAATACCGTAGTTATCAGCAGTTACACAGATCAAAAAAACCTTGTCAACTTCATTCGACTGCAGTACCGTCACTAATGATCCACGTGCATCGTATAGAGATACGTTTTCTCCATCTAAAAGGCGTTTTCTAATATTGTTAGCTTGATTGTACGCTTTCTGAATTCCTGTGTCTTTTTTGAACTGTTGACTGTACCGCTTGTACGACGGCTCGACATCTCTAAAAGCTTCTGAGGGCCGAGTTGATTTAGCTTCAATAACCAAAACGGTGCTGTGAAATGAAATAATTATATCGTGCTCTTTATGAGCATCACAAGTTTCATAAACACTTGTATATATTTTTGCCTCGGGGGGTAGGAAAAGGGAGAACGCTTCAAGAGTGCGTGATTCTAAAATCTTGCCTTTATGGGTGTGGAAAGCCTCAGAATACTGACTTGTTGTTAATGCATCGCTAAATTGTTCTATATAAGCGTCGTAAAATGGATTCCCACCCATGCAAAATAGGGCGTTTGAGTCTAGCCTAATAAGATGCTGTCGCTCGACAGTGTTGACACCCTCGTAGAAAGGTGGATCATTTAGTTGTGTAGATCTCTGGGATACAAAAATTTTGAAGTATGCGGTCGCAAGCTCGTGGCCGAATTCATGGGTGGCTTTACTCTGGACAATTTGATGTGATTTACCTGCTGCTTCCATAAATTTCAATGAAGGGATTACAAACGGATGATTAGCACCTTCCCGACGGGATCTCTCGTCTGACCACCGTTTTCTCTTGACAAGTGCAGTGTATTTTGCTTGACCTTGCCTCGCCGCCACATACAACTCAACAAGGTTATTCAAATACTCCTGTAATTGTTCGACAAGCCATTGCGTCACTAATAAAGCCTGTGTTGCAGAGATGCCTAGCAAATCTACAAGTTCTTTGTCGAACCTGGTAAAAGCGCTCTGAATATATTTTGTTAACTGCTCAACAGATGCAAGATTGCGCGTTTGACTTCTAAATGCAGAGAAAGCTCCTACTGCGACCATAACTTTACGATATACTAAATCTTTATCAGTCTTACCCTCAAGCTCGAGTTCAGTACCAGCAAAAAATCTGTCAGTGTACCATGACGTAATGAGCTTGACTGAGGTCAGGAATTTATTGAATTTAGCCTCAGTTATTTTGACCGGATCAGTAGGCTCTGGAGTTGTAAGAGCGACACTGAGTAGGTATGTGATTTCTTTGTAAGGCGATAGCAGTCCATACTTAGCAGGCATCTTGTCCCGATTAAGCCAAAGCAAAGTACCAAAATTGTAACAAATATCATACGTGCTGTGCAGAGAAAGACATTCTTGTAAGTCACGCATTAACTCTAATAAATGTTTGTATTCGTCAGAATCGTTATTACGCATTATAGTGTTAAACGCCGGATTGCCTAAATGCTTGCTCAATTTCTTCTCTAGCGCCGTCTGATAGATTCCCTGCATCATCAAAAAGTTTGATTAGGCGCAAATATTGCGCACGCTCTGTAGAATTAGCCCCATGTGGCGGGGCGAAGTAATGTAGGAAAAAACCAAAATTTGAGTAGTAACGTCGGCCAGGAGCATTTTCTGGCGGTGCTGACGAGTGTAATTTGTAAGCACCTTCAAGGCTATCAACATTCTCCAACTGCTTATAAAACTCATTCCAGCGGAGCGCCTCAGCAGCCGTCCATTCAGCGCGTCTTTGCGTTTCTGTCTTTCGTGTTCTTGTCACTTGCTTCCCAGATGTTAGTTGGTATCGGAGTGTATCGAATACAATGTTAACATTTTTGACTCGTTTTGTCATACTGGTGCAATAGTCAAACATATTCGAAACCCCGCCAACCCGCGCTATAATGTCCCCATCCGCCCGCGCCCAGACGCGCTTCGGGGCGTCCCACATTTTCAGCGTCAGGAGTAACACTCAAGTAGCATGAACACCCCTATCGGCATCGGGATTATCGGCAGCGGCGGGATCGCGCAGAACGCGCATCTGCCCGCGTACCAGAAGCTTCAGGACGAGGGCCTCGTGAAGATCGTCGCCGTGTCCGACGCCAACCCGGAAACCGCAAAGACGGCGGCGGAGAAGTTCTCCGTGCCGCACCAGTACACCGACTATAAGGAGATGCTGGCCAATTCCGAGATCGACGCGGTCTCCATCTGCACCCCCAACTTCCTGCACAAGCAGCCCACCATCGACTCGCTCGAAGCCGGCAAGCATGTCCTCGTGGAAAAGCCCATTGCCCTGAACGGCGTGGAAGGCCAGGCGATGGTCGATGCCGCCCACCGCACCGGCAAAAAGCTGATGGTCGCGCTCAACAACCGCTTCAATCCGGTGCCGCAGGCGATCAAGCGCTTCATCAAGGACGGCAAGATCGGCGAGATCTACTACGCCCGCGCCCATGCCCTCCGGCGTCGCGGCGTCCCCGGCTGGGGCGTGTTCATCGACAAGGAAAAGCAGGGCGGCGGCCCCTTGATCGACATCGGCGTCCACATCCTCGACCTCACCCTCTGGCTGATGGACTACCCCGAGCCGATGTCGGTCTCCGGCACTTCCTACACCAAGATGGGCACCAAGGAAGGCGGCGTCTTCAACACGCTGGGCACCTGGGACCCGAAAAAATACACCGTGGAGGATTTCGCCGTCGGCCTGGTGAAGTTTAAAAACGGAGCTACTTTAACGCTGGAGTCGTCGTTCCTCGCCAACATCGAAAAAGACGAGATGAACACCCTGATCATGGGCACCGAGGGCGGCGCGAAGGTCGATCCCTACTTCGACGAAAACAACATGATCTTCCGCGAGGAATCCGGCACCCTCACCAACTCAGTTCCGGTCTCTCTGCCCAAGGTAAAATCGCACGAAGTAGAAATCCGCGAATGGGTGCAGTGCCTGATCGACGACACCCCCATTCCTGTCCCCGGCGAGCAGGGCCTGATGGTCACCCGCATCCTCGACGCGATCTACGCCTCGTCTGAGCAGGGCAAAGAGATCGTCTTCTAGCATCGCTGCGCTTGGCGCGCATCTAGGCGGAAGATGGCGAGGGGTGATATGAACTTCATCCGAAACGCATTGAAAATCCGGAGTGAACGCAAAGCCCTTAATCTCACTCTCAAAAAGCTGCGGCCGGCACTCGGCCGCCTTTTTGGGAAACACGAGACTTATACTCCCGAGCAGATAGCAGCCGCTATCCTAAAAACCGAATTGCCTTTCAGCCAAACGCGGTATGGTGTTAGCCTTTATTGTAGTCACGACGATTACGATAGGTGGGCAGAGGATGCAGGTGAATGTGACCACAGGACGACGCGGACAGCGCTTGCTGATTTAGTCTTTGGTGATAACATTGGAGTCACCGCGCAAGACGTAAGTATGCTAGTTGCCTATCTTAATAAGCCGCAAGAAAGTGGCTATGTGGTCAACAATGATTTGCAAGCAATTTATGGGCCATACACCAGTGGGTAGCAAGTGTTCTAATGTACTCTCCAGATGACATTCAGAGTTCGATTCTTCGACGGCAAGACCAAGACCTAGGTAAAACATCACCGTAAGCGCTCCCCCAACCCGAACCACTCTGGCCGCGCGCAACTACGCCGCCGTCTCCGAACTGGTCTACACTTCTCCTGGGAGCGGCAACAGAGCAGGGCATGAAGATATCTGACCATTTTAATAAGGCTGCGATATCGAAAAGCGTAGAGAGAGCGTTTTCAAAGCGTTCCCTTTTTCAACGCGGGCCTCGGCGAGGCTTCGATTTAATTGGGCGCATCGCTTCTCACAATCGCATTTCGTATAGGCAAGCCGCGTTGCTGGTCGAAGAGTACGCTCAGCGCCACGGCATTGAGGTGGATTGGTCTATTCCAAAATACTTACAGCCTAAAAACATTATTTACTGGGGCGTCGCTCCCGCGCTTGCGTTTATAGCCTATAGCTTCCTCAGACTGATCCACGATCTATACCAGTTGCATCAAGAGCGTCACCTCAATGCTCTTTGGCTATGCCTTATCGTCTCTGCGCTAATTATCGCGCTCGGCTATTTCGCTGTGCAGATTAAAACAAAATTGAATCAAGTGGACGTGTTTCTAAAGCCGTTGACAACTATGCCCGGCGTAATGAAGCATCAACCGTAAGCGCTCCCCTGACTTAAACCACCTTGGCTGCACACAACGTCGCCTCCGCCCCCGCCCCCGAGCTGACCTATGCAACTCCGGAAAACGGCAACGTCACAAAGCCAGTCTCGGCCATTCCGCATCGCAACCAAATCGCGGCGGCCATCCCGGTCGCCGTTATCGCCGCCTTCGCTCTCGCCGTCATCAACAAGCTGACCATCTATTTTCCTGCGCGGCATCGATCCCAGCAGCTTAGTACCCCTGCGACGTTTAAGAGCCCCTAATGCTGGTAACAAAACGCAAATCGCGCGAGCCGGCGTTTTGAAATAGGCCAGTCGCTACAAACAGGCCGGAGGAAAAAGTGAAAGTCGCATTCAAGGATAATTCGTTCGCTTTTGAGTTCGTTCGCAACCTGGGCTTCATGTACTATGGAGGCGCGGATTTGGGCGAAATGATGGTCACCGCCGAAAAGATCACGGAAGGTGACTTCGAGAGCTGGTTCACCGAATGGGACAACGTAGCGCATAAATTGCTGTCACGGGCCGATGCCGGTTTCGGCGCGGGTCATCTGGAAAGCGCGCGCACGTCCTATCTACGCGCCTCCACCTACTTCCGGATGGCTGAGTTCTACCTCCATGGCAATCCAGGAGACCCGCGCATGCTTTCAGAGTCTAGGGAGTCGCAAAAGGCTTATGCCGAAGGAGCGAAGCTCTCCGGCCCCACATGGGAGCCAATTGAGATTCCCTACGAAGGGACCACGTTGCCCGGATATTTCTACAAGGCCGACGATTCCGGCCAGCCACGCCCCACACTGATATTCCACGGCGGCTATGACTCCAGTATCGAAGAGCTTTTCTATTTTGGCGCTGCCGCGGCAATACGTCGCGGCTATAACTGTCTCACCTGGGACGGGCCTGGGCAGGGCGCTCCGATGCGCGAGCAGAAGCTCCCCTTCCGCTATGACTGGGAAAAGGTAGTCACCCCTGCCGTGGACTACGCCCTGACCAGGCCGGATGTAGATGGCGATAAACTTGCGCTCATGGGCATGAGTCTAGGCGGCTATCTCGCTGCTCGCGCCGCGGCTTTTGAGCATCGATTTCGCGCAGCGGTCTTTTACGACGGCGTGTATGACTTCTATGAGAGCATTCGGGGCGTGATGCCGAAAGAAGCGCTCGCCGCACTGGACGCGGGTGACACGCTGCGATGCGAGGAAATCGTTTATCACCAGATGCAAAGCGATACAAACCTGCGCTGGATGGTAACGCAGGGTGTCTGGTCATTTGGGGTTTCAAGTTTTATCGACTTCGTTCAAAAAACCAAGCAGTATACGCTGGACGGAATCGTCGACCGAATTCAGTGCCCCTGCTTCGTTATGGACGCCGAGGGGGACATGTTTTTCAAAGGCCAGCCGCAGCAGGTGTACGACAAGTTAAAAGTGACGAAGCAGCTCTTCAAATTCACCAGCGAGTATGGCGCTGAGAACCATTGCCAATCCGGCGCCTTGGCTTATAAGGATGAAGTCGTCTTCAACTGGCTGGACGAAACACTGAAGCTGCACGACGGACGCCCTGAGTAACCGAAAGATTCGCCCAAACATTTCGGTAAGACGTGGAGCGGTTTAACCCCCCCCCACGTCCTCACGTTCTACGATAGGGCATTCTTAGACAGAAATTTTGGTGAATGCGGCCTCTACCCTATTGCTCCAAGGCGGATAACCAGGCGCAGGGTAACTATTCGGCTGATTTCTGGGAAAACCGATGATTTGCTGATGCCTATCACTTGATCATTCGCCGTGATTTCCGGATTAGTAATTTCCATGGGTACTATAATGGGAATTAGGCCGGTAGGTTGTCGTTTAGGCAATTGCTGTTATGATAACCAAGCGTCTATGAGACGCAGCATCTGGCCGCGACAAAGCTTCCCATCGGCAAGTGTGTGCAATTTAAGGATATACCTTGAGCGATCCCCTGACCCGAACCACCCTGGCCGCGCACAACGTCGCCACTTCACCCGAGCTGGCCTACGCTTCCCCCGACGGTGGCAGCAACGGCATCGAGCCTGTTCCGGCGACTCCGCAACGCAACTGGATCGCGGCGACCATTCCGGTCGCCATCATCGCCGCCTTCGCCGAGCTTGCCCTCGCCATCATCAACAACGAGCTGACGATCTATTTTCCGCGTGGCATCGGCCTGAACACGGTAGTCATGACCAATGTCATGGCGCCGTTTTTTATCAGCGAGATCATCTTCAAAGGCCCCCTCGGCATCCTCGCCGACAAGTGGGGACGCAAGCCCTTGATGGTAATTGGCCCCGCTATCTCCATCTTCACGCCGCTCGCCTTGATCGCCGTCCACTATCCGCAAGGCAAAATAGCCCCACTCCTGCTGATATTCTTTGGTTTCCTCCGCCTGCTCGACGGCCTCGGAGCCGCCGCCCTCTGGCCCGCGATGTTCGCTTATGTCGGTGACAACGTCCCCCAGGACAAGCGCGCCTCGGCGATGAGCCTGCTCAACGTCACTTACATGCTGGGCCTCGCGTTCGGATTTCTCGCGGGCGGCTGGGTGAACGACACCTTCGGCTCGGTGCTGTCCGGCAAAGCCAGCCTTCGGTTCGCGCTGTCGGGCGTCTACACGAACGCCCGAAACAATCTGCAC
>CAXSEA010000028.1:0-24134 GCA_964235675.1 uncultured Armatimonadales bacterium
CAGTTTACATCCGGATTGGTGGAAGCCTGGCGGGCTCACGATCTACCGCGAAGGTGTGGCTGAAGAAGTAATCGATCTTCCGTATCCCGGCACCGGGTTTCAGTTCGAGGCGGACGAAGCGCAGCGCTGCATTCGATCCGGCCAACTTGAAAGCAATACCATGCCCCTGGAGCAGACATTGATGCTGATGCGGCTGCTCGACACGCTTCGCTTGCAAGTGGGGGTTAGCTATCCTGGAGACGACTCTCTAGGAGGGTGAGCCGAGAACATTGACCGCTCGGGCGGCGAGCAGGGCGACGATGGCGAGCGAGAGAAGAGCTTGCACCATCATGATGACTTTTGCCCAGCGCGAGAGGACGGCGGTATCGGTGGGCGAGAGCGCGGTGCTGGTGTTGAAGGCTAAAAAGAGATAATCCCAGAAGTTGGGAGACCAGTTGGTGTCGCCGCTCATCGCTTTCTCGTCGGGCGACATCGACATTTGCGGAAATAGAAACGCGCCGTTGGCGTGCCGGTCGCGTAGGTCGCGGGCGTGGGGGCCTCCGGCGTCGAGACGCCAGTACCAGACGGCGAAGATCAGGACGTTGCAGACCCATAGGATTCCCGCCGAGCGCAGAAGCGCCGTGGCCGATTCGCCGCCGTAGATCATGGTGCGGACGAGTAGGCAGACGGAGGTGATCGTAAAGAGAGTCACCAGGCCGGTCACGAGATTGCCCAGCGCGAAGTTGAGCTTGTGGTTGCAGAATCGGTGCGATAGAACTGTGGGCACGAGGAGAAACGCGACGCAGACAATCGGCAGCCATTTGGGGCCAAGGGAGAGCTTTTCGGGAAGCGACAAAGAGGCTCCGGCGGACGCGAGCAGCGCGATGATAGCGGGCCAACGGGGCTCCTCGCTGTCGAGGAACGCTGGATCGGAACGGTTCGGGCTACAGGCTTTTGCGGACGCGAATAGTGGCATGGATGTGTCGGTGGACAGGGGCGAATTTGTCTTAGACGCCTTACTTATGTCTGGCGCGTGTTACGCTGGAGTGCGCTGGGACGGTACTTTCGGGATACAATAGCGCCGAGATGATTAAGATAATTCCGTTCTGCGCGCTGTATTTGCCGTATGTCGTCGTGGTGCCTGCGCTGGTGGCATGGTTTCGGTGCAACGCGCTGCTACGCCGGAGCCTGCTGCTGCGCGGCGTGACCGCAATCGCGGCCGCCATTCTTGTCGGCACGGTGTTCGGGTCGGGCTACTACGATATTCGTCCCTTCGCGCGCCAGCATGTCGCTCCATTGATTTACCACCGGGTCGATAACGGCTTTCCGCTTTGGTCCACCGCGCTGACCGCGACCGTGGCGTTCGTGCTGATGCCCTACTGGCGGGCGGCCGCTTACGCGTCGCTGGTGATCGTGCTGATCGTGAGCTGGGCTCGGATCGTCAGCTTGCTGAATTCGCCTTTGGATGCGGTCGGCGGTCTGGTGATCGCGGTGATCGCCGCGCTGGTTGCGCGCGCATTGATACGGCGCGGAGAAAAGAAGCGCTATCTTTATCCTCAAGGGCGTAGCGGCGGGAACGGCAATGGCAACGGCAGCGGATCGCCGGTTGGTTTTCCAGCCCGTCCCGATGGCTCCGCGCCTGAACTCTCCGAAGAATCGAGCGGCAGCCATTCATCGGTATCGGTTTCCGAGTTTTATAGTCGGGACATTTTTGGGTATACAGATTCGATTTATCGGCGGAATTAGTCGGCGGCGATGTTGCCCACTTATTTCAGTTTACCGGTAACGTTTGCACTCTGCATCCGCGTATTGATACTGATATCGCTGCGCGCGGAATCAAACGAGACCATAAGTTGTTGACGAGACGTAAAGGCGGATTTCACTTTCTATGATTCATGACCGTAGCAAACCCTATATCGAGCGGAGTCTGCTTGAGCAGCTGATAATGATTGTCATTGTCGTTGCTCCGTTCGCAGCTGTGCTTTACGCGATGACGCGGCTCTGGCACCATGGCTTGACCTGGAAAGAGCCGGTGATGATGCTGGCGTTTTACTGGCTGACCGGCATCGGTATCACAATTGGATACCATCGCCTGCTGACTCACCGCAGTTTCCAGGCGCATCCCGCTGTCCGGTTCTTTTTCCTGGTGATCGGCTCGATGGCTTTTGAAGGCACGCCGCAAAGCTGGGCCGCCCTTCACTTGATGCATCACAAGCACGCCGACCATGAGAAGGACCCGCATAGCCCGATGGAAGGCTTTTGGCACGCCCATATCGGCTGGCTGACCTGCCATTTCGAGGAGTCGCGCTGGGACTACGGCAAGTGGATGAACGAGGATCCGATGATCCAGTTTGTCAACAAGACGACTCTAATTTGGATGGCGCTGCGCCTTTATATCCCGTATTTGATTGACGGTTGGAACGGGTTCATCTGGGGCGGCCTTGTGGCCGTGTTCCTGACCCACCATGTGACCTGGGCAGTGAACTCGGCGGCGCATATCTGGGGCGAGCGTCCGTTCAAGACGACCGATACGAGCGCGAACAACAGGCTGGTTGGTATTCTCGCTTTTGGCGAGGGCTGGCACAACAACCACCATGCTTATATGTGGTCGGCGCGTCATGGATTGTTTAAGGGCCAGTTCGATATCTCGTACATCATTATTCGCGGCGTCGAGCGAGTCGGCAACATTATCCGAAAGCCTTTGATTTGGAACGTGCTGGTTCCGTCGGAGCAGGATATCGCCAAGCGTCTTGCCAAGCAGCATGAGGCTCCTAAAGTGACGATCAGGCCACTTGCTATCGCCTCAAAAGACGAATCCGTCACGGCATAGGTTGTTAAGGTGTATAAAAAGCCTCCGAACTCAGCAGTTCGGAGGGCTTTTTGTTTGGCGCGGGCAGGTTATAAAACGCTCAAGGGCGCATGACGCAGAGGTAAATGAGCGTCTACGTTTACTAGCTCCAATATGCCAAGTTGCCGCGCGATGCGCGGCAACGCGGTGAGGACGTGCTCGTTCCAATAGGCCCAATCGTGTGCGCCGGGATATTCTTCGTAAATGTGGGGAATGCCAAGACTTGCCATGTGGCGATGAAGCTCGCGGTTGACGTCGATGGTGAAGTCGCTTACGCCGCAGTCAAAGGAGAAAGCGGCTGGGTTTGATTGCTTTGCGACTTGCTCCATAAGGGCGAAGATATCGTAGCGGGTTCCAGCGGGCTTGTCTCCGAAGACGAGGCGGAACTCGGGATCGTCGGTTAAGTCTTGCCGCCCTCTAGCGAATCCGCTGGAGAAGCCGTGGGCGGCGCAGAACAGCTCGGGATGTTTGGCCGCCAGCGTAAATGCACCATAACCGCCCATGCTGAGGCCGGCGAGAGCTCGACCGGAGCGGTCGGCTCGGGTATTGAAGGTAGCGTCGATGAACGGCAGCAGATCGTCGATGATGTAGGTCTCGAAGGGGCGGCTGGGATCGCGTGCGGCATTGACGTACCATCCTCGCTCGGTGTTGGGCATGACGACGATCAGCGGGAGATTGTCGACGTATCGCGCGATGTTGCTGTTGCGCGTCCAGGCGGTGTGGTCGTCGGTCTGGCCGTGCAGCAGGTAGAGCACCGGGAAGGGGCCGGATTTCTTTTCCGGCAATAGAACCATCGCCGAACTCATGCGTTGCAGCGCGCTGTCGGCGGAGAAATGTAGCTCGCAAATTGCCATGGTATATCGCTCAAATTAAAAAATCCGGAGCGTAGATTTTACGCTCCGGATTTTGGACTGTATGCTTAGATGTGGCAGGACGCCAAGCCTCGCTTGGTAAGGTACTGCTGATGGTACTCCTCGCCGCGCCAGAACGAGCCTGCGGGAGCGATTTCGGTGACGATAGGGCGGCGGAACCGACCGGATGCATCCTCGCGCTGCTTGGACGCCTCGGCTTCCGTTTTCTGCTCCGGCGTATGGTAGAAGATCGCGGTTCGGTACTGGCCGCCGACATCGGGGCCCTGCCGGTTGAGCTGAGTGGGATCGTGGCTGCCCCAGAAGACATCCAGCAGCCGCGCATAGCTGACCTCGGCGGGATCAAAGACGACCTGCACCACTTCGGCATGTCCGGTGCGGTCGGTGCAAACGTCGCGGTAGGTGGGATTGTCCATCGTCCCTCCCATGTAGCCGACGGCGGCATCCTTCACTCCGGGCACGTTGCGGAATGTGACCTCGACGCCCCAAAAGCAGCCTTCGGCGAATGTAGCGGTTTCAAGAGCCATAGTGAATCTCCTAGCTTCCAGCAAAAAGTTGTACTTCAGTAACACATGTCGAGCGCAATGGGTTCGTCGGTATTACTGGCTTATACCCTGGAGAGAGGCTGCTCGGGTTCGGAGAGCGCCTGCCGGTGTTCCAAGGCTTGGAGAAGATACCGCTCCAATTCTAAAGCGCGATGCTTAGAGGTATGGTTCGCCAGGACTGCTTGCCGGGCGTTGTCAGCCAATTCCACGCGCTCGGACTCTTGCATTCGGGATATGATGGCGGTTGTATCGGTACCGGAGGTAGACAGCAAAATCTCGGAGTTTGGGCGCAGAATCGTTTCTAGGCCAGTCCAATAGTCGCTGATGATGGGCACGCCACACGCGGCAGCCTCGAATAAGCGGACGCTGGGCGAGTAGCCGGCCTGGATCATATCGCGCCGCGTGATGTTCAAAGTGTAGCGTTGGGCGCAATAAAATTCGCGATGCTCGCTCGGCGGAAGATGCTCGATTCTGTCTACGTTGGACGGCCAGCGAATGCCGGCGGAATATTGCGGACCGGCGACGACGAACCGGCGATCCGGGCATTGCTCGGCGGCATCCAGGAGCATCGATTGTAAAGCGGGCTGGCGATCATCGCTGTAGGTGCCCATATATCCGAGATCCCAACGGATTTTGGGGCTCGTGTCCGGGAAGTAGAGAGTGTCGTCCACGGAGCAGTAAAGCGGGAGGGCTTTGGGCGAGTTGTACTTTTGCTGCAAGATATCGAGGGTCGGGCCACCGGAGAACGATAGGTAGAGATCAAACTTCGAGATCAGCTCGGGCGTAATGTACTCGCAGTCCCCTCTTTGCAGCTTGGCAAGGGTCACCGGCGTGTCGATATCGTAGAAAGCCGTGACGTTGCTCGCGAGCGCGGTTGCCCATTCGCCGACAGCGACGCCTTCCGGAACGTAGGAGCCTACGATGACGGCGTCCGCTTGGGCAACGAGGCTGGAGAAGCGAGTGTCGAGATCATCGAGACAGCTGTAGAGGAGTAATCGGCAGAACTCGGGGTTGGGCATATCGCGATGATTCGCGTACCAGGAGACATCGCGCTCTAAAAACGTGATGGCGTGGCCTCGCGCGGCTAGCTCAGAGAGCAGTGCCCGGTATGTCGTGGCATGCCCGTTGCCCCAACTGGAAGTTAGTGAAAGGCCCAGTACAACAATGTTTAACTTTTGATTAAAAAACTTACTCATTAGCGGCATTTAGCTGTGCAAGTTTGGCGGCGAAAAGTTGATCGACAGCGCTCACACGCTTTGCGTATGTGTGATCGGCTAAAGCGCGCTTATAGGCGGCTTGTCCAATCGCTTCTGCCGCTTCGTCGGTTAGCGTGTTGACGAACTCAGCGACTTCAGCGCCGCTGCGCGCGACCAGGATTTCCTTGCCAGGCTCGAAGAAGGTTTCGATGCCTTCCCAATAATCGGTGATGATGCAGGCTCCCGCGCCGGCGGCTTCAAAAACGCGCGTGGCGGGCGAGAAACCGTAGCTGGCCATGCTGTCCCGGCTGATGTTGAGGACAGCTGTGGGCGTGCAGTTAAAGGCGTTATGGTCGGCTGTATAGACGTGGCCGGCGTAATGCACATTGCTTGGAAGCGGCTTATCGCCCCACCCGCTTCCTCCGAGCAAAAAGCGCTTGTCCGGCAGCGTCGCCGCCGGCTCGAGGAAGAACTGCTCCACTCTGCGCTCCCGGTCAGGCAAGCGATTGCCGAGAAAGCCTAGATTTGCGGCGTAGCGCTCTTGCGGCGGGACGGGATGATGCGTTTCGGGATCGAGGCCGTTATAGACCGGGACGCACTCGCGCGCGCCGAGCGCGGTGTAGGCATTCACCACCGGGCTACCGCCGCCGTAGGTGAGGATGAGATCGTAGCGCGGGATCAGCGGCAGGAACGGGTCGGCGGGATTATGATGCACGCGCTCTAGAGTTGCGGGCGCGTCCACGTCCCAAAATACGGCGAGCGCTCCACGCGCTTTGATCTCCAAGACAGCCTGCTCAAGCAGCTCGTCGAAAACGCCGACGCCGCTCGCCTTGATGACCACGTCGGCAGAGCGGGCGTCTTGAAGGGCCGCGCGTACCCCGCTCTCACCCGTGCCGGAGTAGACGACGACACGCGCCCATTCGGGGTCGGGAATGTCACGGTTTTCCTGGCGCTGATAGGCATCGGGCTCGTAGAACGTCACCTGGTGGCCCAGGGCATGCAGAGCTTTGATGATGCCGCGGTAGTAAGTGGCCGCGCCGTTCCAATAGGCCGAGACGAGGCTGGAGCCGAAGAAGGCGATATTCAGGGGATTGCTCATAGGGCTGCCGCTCTTGTCGCGCACCGCACCTGCTCGACGATTACTATAAGCTCGGTGACGCGGTGAGCGCAGGTGTGCCGGGATTCGATGGTACGAAGGCCGCTCCGGGCTTTCGCCGCGCCGTCAGTAGGGTTTTCGATGAGATCGCGCATGGCTTGGGCCATTTGCTCGCCGCTGTGAACCATGGTGAAGTCGCTTTCGGTATCGAAGAGGTGTTCGGCGTCGGTCCAAGGCGCGCTGATGAGCGGAATGGCGCAGGCGAGGGCTTCAAAGACGCGGATGGTCGGGATGCCGGGAAGGGATTCGACATAGGGGCGTCGCGGCACGTGGACCGTCATTTTGTATTGGGAAAAAATTTCCGGGGCTTTGTAGTTCGGTAGCCAGCCTTTGTAGTCGATTCCGGCGGATGCGAGGGCGTCGCGGGCGTGCTGAGGGTAGCGGACCCCGTAGACGGCGGCTTTCAGGCCAAGCTGTTTTACCGGCGCGAGTAGATACTCGTGCAGCTCGGCGGTGCGCTCGTCGTCGCCCCAGTTGCCGATCCAGACCAGGTCGCCTGACTCGCTGGAGGCGTTTGCGTCGTGTGGGAAAAAGACGCTGGTATCGGCGGCTTCGTGCCAGGTCCAGGCTTGTTTTGCCCAGCCGTGCTCGACATATTTGCGACGGATAACGTCGCCGAAGGCAAGGACGCCATCGTAGTGGCGCAAGTCATAAGCCGCCATGGACGATTGCTCGGAGACGGCGCGGTGATGCGTGTCGTGGAACAGCAGTACCGGCGCGGACTTGCCCTGCTCTTTCATGGCTGCTTGGCAGTGGCCGATTTTGGCGACGAGCTCATGCTCGTTCCATTCGTGGACAAGCACGACGTCGGCCGAGGCCACGACTTCGTCGATGTTGAACGTTTCGCCGGCATATCGCATGCTGGTAAGCTCTGGGTAGGCTTGATGGTAGCCGTCCAGCATTTCCGGGCCGGCATCGGCGATCAGGTTTTGGACGCTCCAGGAGTTGTGCGGCTCGTAGACACGGACATCGTGGCCTTGGGCGAGCAGTTCCCGGACGATGCCGCGCAGAAAGTGGGCATTGCCGTGGTTCCAGTCGGAAATCAGTGAATGGTAAAAGAGGACAAACTGCATCTGGATATTTGAGATTCTTCTCGTCAAAACGGGTCAAAAGCCACAAAGTAGCTGGTTGTATTCGGCAATGTAAGCGTGCGCCATGCGGCTGGACATATACCGCGCGGCACGCTCCCGCGCGTTTTTTTGCAGTCGTGCTCGCCGGTCGTCGTCGTGCAGCAGGCTGTTGATGGATTCGGCAATCGCCCGCGGGTCTCGTGGATCAACAAAGCAGGCGCAGTTTTCATCCCAAAGCTCGCGCATGCTTGGAATGTCGCCGACAACCAGCGCGCATCCCGCTCGCGCCGCTTCCAAGATTGAAAGCCCGAACGGCTCGTAGAGTACAGGCAGACAGTAAATTTCGGCGCGCTGCATCCATTCGGCGACTTCCGGTCTGCTGAGGCGGCCAAGCAGGTTCACGTTCTTTGATTCTTCGACGCTCAGGCAGTCGTTTTCCGCTTGGTCGCCGGCAATGTAGACGGGCGCTTCCGTGAATCGAGACGCTTCATGGAGAGCGGCGATGTTTTTCGCTTGGTCCCAGACTCGTCCGGCGGCGAAGACGAGCTTTTCCTTTTTGACGCCTTGTAAGTGACCGCTCGCCATCGGGCTGCCGTTGTAGATAACTTTCGTCGGCGCGGTGTAAGAGTATTCGGCTGTGAGCGCGTCCAGCATGGATTGAGTGGGCGCGACGACTTTGTCCGCCGCATTGAGTCCGGCTTCTACTTCCGCATGGTAGCGCGTCCATTCGGGACGCGGCGCGGCTTGGGCGTGCACGGCGCGCCACCAGGAGAGCACGCACGAGTGCGCCACCGCGAGTTTTGGCGCTTTGAAGGGCAGCGAGGCATGCGCGAAGCCGTTAAGATGCACAATATCCGGCTGGAATGAGCGCTGCAGTTGGAGCATCAGGTCGCCTGCGCGGGCGACGTCGCTCCATGGATCTTGCATCCATTCCAGTTTGTAGTCCGTCGGTACCAGTTCGACGCAGTTGATTTGGCTCGCTTCGGCCCTTTGCTCGTCGGAAGGCATGCCACCCTGCGAGACGAGCAGCGTTCGCGTGTTTATCGAGGCGAACTCGCGGAGAAGGTCCATGTTGTATGACCAGACTCCGCCTACCGTGTCGGTGGACATCAGGATACGGCGCGCCGGCTCGGTCACTGACGGCTTGCCGGGCTTTCGCCGACACCCTGATCCATGATGACGAGCGCCTTCATAAAGCCGTCGGGGCGGTCGCGGGTTGCGTCGAGGGCTGTGCCAAGCTCTTCGAGCGCGTAGCGATGCGTGAAGAGGGGCTGCGGGTCGAGAGTGCCGGCGGCGGCCATTTCGGAGGCGGCGCGGATGCCGTCGATGTAGACGGACTGCTCGCGCTCATGGGCGTTGATGACGTCGATGCCGCGCCAGTTCCAGAGCTGCATGTTGACCTGGCGGGGGCCGTCCTGATGGTATCCGGCGATAATCAGGCGACCGCGCTCGCGGGTCAGCTCTCCAGCGAGGTCGAGCGGCCATTGCTTGCCGACGGCTTCGATGACGACGTCGCAGAAGACGCCGCCGGTGAGCGATTTGACGGTTTCCAGGATGCGCCAGTGGTCGTCCATCAGGATTGTCTCGGCGGCTCCCTCTTGCTTGGCGACTTCCAGGGCGTAGGGACGTCGTCCGATGGCGATCACGCGCGCGCCGGACTGCGCGGCCATGCGGGTCAGCAGCGCGCCAAGAAAACCGATGCCGACGATTGCCACGGTATCGCCGGGTTTGATGCCGCTGCGCCGAAAAATATTGACGGCGCATCCCAAAGGCTCGCCGGGGAAAGCGCGATTGCTCCAGCTTTCCGGGAGCTTTACCAGCGAGGCGGCATCGGCGAGATCGTACTCCGCGTAGGCGTGGCCGGAGAGCATGGCGACGGAGTCGCCGACGGAGAATCCTTGTACGCCGTTGCCGATAGCGCTGACGGTGCCCCACCCTTCATGGCCGAGCGCGCCAGGCTCCATAGGATACGTGAACCAGGGCTGGCCTTCCCACGGCGAGAGGTTCGACGCGCAAACGCCGCATCCGTGCAGCTTGACGAGGACTTCGTTTGCGTCAGGCTTGGGAACGGGCACTTGCTGGACTCGGATCTCGCCGGGCGCGGCGACAATGGCGGCGCGCATTGCCGCCGGCGTGGGAGCTAGCGTTGTCGCGGATTGCGGAGAGGTCATGCGGAGGCTGTTGCCCCGACTGGTTCGGGCGCGCCTTGCTTGCGCACTGTGTTGATGACGGCTTGCGGCGCGGAGGGCGAGTGGCGGCTTTCCTGGTTGAGCCAGGTATGGAGTTTCGCGACTCCGTCGCGGACGTCGATTTGCGGCTGCCAACCGGTCGCGGCGGCGAAGCTGCGGGTGTCGGAGACGTAGTAGCGCTGGTCGCCTGGTCGCCAGTTCTCGAAAGCGATTTGGGGGGCGTTGCCGCTGAGATCGCCGATCATTTGCAGCAGCTCCAGCAGGCTAATGACATTGGCTGGGCCGCCGCCGATGTTAAACGCTTGGCCTGTCAAAGTGTCGATTTTAGACATGGCGAGCATCATCCCGCGAACGAGATCGTCGATGAAGAGAATGTCGCGCACTTGCTTGCCGTCGCCGTAGAGCGTGATGCCTTTATTTTGCAGCGCTTGAATCAGGAAGTGGGCGACCCATCCCTGATCCTCGGTGCCGAACTGTCGATAGCCGTAAATGCAGCTCATCCGCAGCACGACGGCGGGAATGCCGAAGGTGCGGGCGTAGTCGATGACGTACTGGTCGGCGGCTCCTTTAGAGCAGCCGTAGGGGCTATGAAAATCGAGAGGACGGTGCTCGCTAATGCCGTAGGAGCGCACTTGGGCATTTTCCGGCTCGTAGTGGTCGCCGCTGAGGGTCATGGCGATGTCCGGCAGGCCGCCGTAGACTTTGTTGGTGGACGTAAAGAGAAGCGGCGGCGGGGTAGAAAGCGCGCGGAGGGCTTCCAGGACGTTGATCGTACCCTTGGCGTTGATTTCAAAGTCGGCGACGGGATCGACCAAGCTTGTGGTGACCGCGACCTGGGCGGCGAAGTGGTAGACCTCGCCGGCGCGGCGTACCTGGGCGGCGACGAGACTGGAGTCGCGGATATCGCCGCGAACGAAGTCGATGCCGCCGGGAAATTCCGCGAGAAGCCATTGCAGGTTAAGCTCGACTCCGGCGCGGGAGAGGTCGTCGTAGAGGACGACCTCGCGGCCGCTTCGCAGCAGGTGAGCGGCGACGTTCGCTCCGACGAATCCGCAGCCGCCGGTAATCAGCGCGGGTTTGCTCGGGTCGGATTGATGTGTCATACGGTGAGTCCTCGCGCGGCCAGCTCGGCTTGCGCTTCGGCGACACGGTCGGTCGCCACCTGGCCTTCGATCCAGCCGGCCAGCTCGACCAAGCCATCTTCCAGAGTCACTTGCGGCTCGTAGCCCAGCACGCTTCTTGCTTTCGAGATGTCGGCGAAGCAGTGGCGGATATCGCCCGCGCGGTACTGCCCGGTGATTTCCGGCGCGATCTGCCGCTTGCCGAGAGCGGCGGCGGCCATTTCGGCGACCTGGCGCACGGTCAGGGGTCGCCCGCTGCCGATGTTGAGCACCTGCCCGGCGGCTGCGGGCGTTTCGAGAGCGAGGCGGGCGGCGCGGGCGATATCGTAGACGCTGACGAAATCGCGCTGCTGCAAGCCATCCTCGAAGATCAAAGGCGCTTTATCGTTGAGAAAGCGCGAGGCGAAAATCGCGAGAACGCCGGTGTAGGGGTTCGACAAAGCCTGGTAGATGCCGAAAACGTTGAAGAAGCGCAGCGCGACCGTGGGAATGCCGTAGGTGCGTCCGATAACGAGGCACATCCGCTCCTGATCGTATTTCGAGAGAGCATAGATGGACGAAAGGGAGGGCTGCTTCGATTCCGGAGTAGGAACCGGGACAAGCTCGCGGCCTACGTCGTCGAGAAGCTCCCATTTGTTGGCTTTGAGCTGCTCCAGCGGGCGCTCGTCGCCTGGGACGACCTGTCCGGCGGGATTTCGGTAGAGGCCTTCGCCGTAGATGCTCATGCTGGAGGCGACGACGAGGCGCTTGACCGGCTGATCGATCAACGCCTGAAGGAGGGTCGCCGTGCCCATGTTGTTGGTATCGGTGTAGCTATGTATTTGGTACATGCTTTGACCAACGCCGACAGCGGCGGCGAAATGGTAGACCGAATCGACGCCTTTAAGGGCGCGCTTAACGTCATCCTGGTTCCGGACGTCGCCGATGATGAGATCGACGTCGGGGCTGAGGTAGTCGGGGCGCTGCTGGCCGTCGCCGTGGACCTGGCTGCAGAGATTGTCCAGCACTCGGACGCGGTAGCCACCGCGCAGCAGCTCGTTGGCCAAATGCGAGCCGATGAAACCCGCGCCTCCGGTAATCAGTATCTGCTCATCCATAAGCGAGAATCTCCATTAGCAATCCCGTCAGAGTTTAGGTTCGGCTGCAATTCCGTTAACGCCGCGAGCGCGCGGGCACAATTCGCGGTGATGCGGCGAGGCACTTCATGTTCTATGTCTTTGCTGCTTTCGCATTATTGCACATATTTTCGCAACGCGTGTCGCTCGGCGCGGGAAATGAGGCGTCGATTAAATACGGCATGCCATTTTGCCGTGTCTATGGCAATCAGTAGCCGGATTCGATGCGAAAATGTATGGCTTCCTTGCGGTCAAGCCAGAGCGCGACGCGGTTCGGCGAGCCGCAGGAGGGGCAATCTACAGGCCAGCTTTGCGCTTGCTGCGAAAGCTGGCCGAAACTGACCTGGAGTTCTAAAGCTGACTGGCAGCAGAAACAAGGAAGAACAGCTTCGCCGGTGGCGCTCTTCGCGTCGGTGGAGGACTGCTTGCTCGTAGGTAAACGGTCCCAGCGGAAATGGACGAAGAGCCGTCCCCAGTTCTCCGAGTCTTTCTCGACGCGGTGGTAGCGCTGCTTGACTTCCGGCTGGTCTAAGAAGCGTAGGACGCTTTTCTTGAGCGTGCCGGAGCCTTTGCCGGGGATGATCTCGATCTCGGAGGCGCGCTTGGTGCATGCCTCGTCAATGATAGAGCGGAGCGCTTGATCTATTTTTTGCGAGTCGCTATGGATGGGGTGAAGGTCGAGGGTCAGTTTCATGCCGCCGGAGAGGCAGTGGGAGCAGCGATAACCGCTCCCTGGTTTTCGCTTCCGGCTTGAAGCGTGTCGGCTGCCGCGATGCGCCGCTGCTGCTCTTCGGCGACGAAGCTCCAGTCGGCATCGGTGATGGACGCCCGCAACTGCGCGGCGTATTCGGCGCTTACCCAGATCGGCGGCTGCACGAGCAGATGAGCTATATTGTCGCGGAGCATCGCCGCGTCGGTGAGGATTTCAGCGTCGCCCAGACTTGAGCCGAAGTCAAGCTCGTATCTATTGAGAAAGTCGATGATATTTGCTGTGGCTTCGTTCATGGGTACGCGTTCGAGTGGTATTCGTGAGCCGATGAGGCTTGATGATTAGACGTCGTTTTGAACGAGCCGGTGATAGGTTTCGTAGTCCGTGTCTTTTTTGGACACGAGCAGCTGGTTTTCGGTTTGCACGATTTCGTCGCCTTTGGCGCGGAACTCGCCCTTGTCGATCGCGTGCAGGTCGATGTAGGCACCGGCGGCATGGAGCTGGGTGCCTGGGGCGACGATTTCGAGGCGGCGCAGCTCATCTTTGTGCCAGTTCGGCAACAGCTCGTAAACATGCTTGATTTGATCGCCGGTGATCAAGTCGTGCTGCTCGGCGGAAGGCGCGCCTGAGCCGTGGCCGGTCGCATTATTGGAATGAATTTGATCGTCGTTCTTGTTCAGAAAGTGAAGGTTTTCCTCGACGGTCTCGGCTTTCGCCTCGCGCATCTCTTTGTGAACTTTATCCTCATGCTCATGGGCATGCTTTGATACTTGATCTTGGGGCATGGAAATAGACTCCTTAAATTCAGTTGAATTGAATTGATTGCCTCGATGCGGATTTGCCGACCTGGCGACAACCGATTACCGAGGGCGATAAGTGAGTTTTACCCAATTTCCCGAAGCGTCTGCACGCTTCAGCGAGAATTAGGTGAAGATGAGGGCTGTTTGAGTAGGTGCCGCAGAGGCGAATAATATGGAAATGATGATTGAAGCGCTTGTAGAAACTTCCCATACCGAAGATGCCGCATCGATTCCGCCCGCGCGACTGACTGCGGCCGAGCGGCTGTTCGGGATCAATTTGATCTACGCGATGCCGCAGGCGCTGGAGACCTTGCGGGGACAAGAGGCGCTGGCGCGGTTCCCGAACGCGGAAGTGCGGCTGGTGGACTCGCATCAGAACATTCCCGGATTGTTCGGCAATGAAGGCAACGTGAAGCAGTGGGTGGGAATCAAGCGCAGTGTGCTGGTGCTGGGGATCCGGAAAACGTTCGATATCCGGGAGAACGGGCGCAGCGCCGATTTTATCGCTCCGGGGCAGGCGAACGGGTGCGCGATGGCTTGCGTGTACTGCTATGTGCCTCGCCACAAGGGGTTCGCCAACCCAGTGACGCTGTTTGTCAATATCGAGCGCGTGGAGCAGGCGATCAGGAAGCACGCGCAAAAGCTTGGGCCGAAGCAACAGCCGAACCAGACTGACCCGGTGTACTGGACCTACGACCTTGGGGAGAACAGCGACTGCTCCGCCGACGCTTTGCTGTCGGACAATATCCGCGATCTCGTGGCGTTTTTCAGAAGCGATCCGCTGGCAAAGGGCACATTCGCGACTAAGTTCGTCAATAGGGAATTGCTGGATTATGATCCACAGGGAAAAACGCGCATTCGCTTTAGTTTGATGCCGGCCGCAGTGTCGAAGGTGGTGGATGTGCGCACGTCGCCGATTGCCCAAAGAATCGCGGCGGTGAACGATTTTGTGGCGGCGGGCTGGGAGGTGCATTTGAACTTCTCGCCGGTAATCGTGACGGAGGATTGGCAAGAGAAGTATGTCGAGCTTTTTCAGCAGATCGACGACGTGCTGGGCGATGCGGCCAAACGCCAGCTGGCCGCCGAGGTGATTTTCCTGACGCACAACGCGGAGCTGCACGAGGTGAACGTCGCGTGGCACCCCAAAGGCGAGGCGCTGCTGTGGCGTCCGGAATTGCAGGAGGAGAAGAGATCGCTGATGGGCGGGCGCAACTTGCGCTACAAAAGCGGCTACAAAGGGGGCTTGGTGCGCGAGTTCAACGCTTTGGCGGCGAAGCATCTGCCTTACTGCCGAATTCGGTATTCGTTCTAAAGCAGTGAGAACAAGCGAGCGTATGTCATTGACCCGTGAATTGGGTAACTTGAAATGGACTCAAAGTCTAGCTCGAAGTGAGCCGGAACACGAATTGAGTATGGGAGAGCTTATGCAACCAGGGCGCGACAGTTTAGACAGCACGTATGCCGCTCCGATGGAGCCGATGGACGACGCCAGCTCAGGCGATATCGGGCCGATTGACCAGGATCGTAATTTGAGCTTGCCGAGTGACGGCAATGATGTGGATCTGCTCGATGAGGATCCTGAGAACAGTACGATTTCGCTGCCTGGCGGAATCGATTAAGAAAGGCGAGAAATTATGGCTGGAGAAGATCCCGTTTATGGGTCGGAAGTGACGGACGGCGGAGGGCTGTTTCCGTTCAGCGATCTAGTCGCGCCGTATATCACGGCCTCATCGACTAATGTAGCGCCGGTTTCAGACAACAGCGATGTCAATGCGCGGGCTGGGGATGCGTTCGGCGAGAACCCGGCGAGCAGCGTCCGGGGCGACAGCGATGTCTTGCCGCTCGACTTAATCAACGAGTATGAGAAGTCGAAGCCGCTCCACAATTTATCGCAGATCAATGACCGTAAGCTCGATTTGCCGCCGGCTCCGACGGGTTAGCGGTTTAGTGGCGGGCTAGATGCTGATCGGCGGCGCGGAGCGAGAGCGCCATGATTGTCAGCGCGGGATTGCAGCTTAAGGCGCTGGGGAAGACGGAATTGTCGCAGATGGAGAGATTGCCGATATCATAAGATCGGCAATCCGCATCTACCACGGCGCTTTCTGCGTTGTCGCCCATGCGGCACGTGCCGATTGTGTGCGCACCGCGCGGCATGCTCCAGACGTCGCGCGCTCCCGCAGCGGACCAGATTTGCCGCATCAGCTTGTCCGCGTGGTTGTGCATGCGGGTTTCGTTTTCGCCAGTCGTGTAATGGATACGCGGTTTCGGAATTCCGCGCTCGTCTAGCTCGTCGGAGAGTTCCAGGTAGTTGCTTTCGTAGGGAAGGCAATCACCCAAAATATTGATTCCGGCTACGTGGTTATAGTTTCTCATATGCTCCCGCAGGGCCTCGCCCCAGACATGCTGAGAGCGGGCATATTGCGAGATGTAGGTGACGGGCATCACGCCGATGCTTTGCAGCAGGTAGCCTCCGGCAAAGTCGGCGTTTGATGGGCGGTGGGTATCCTCGGAGATCAAGCCACCGGGGATACCTTTATAGGGCCGGACGTCCTCGTCGAACACGCCCCAGACTTGAGTGCCGACATGCGCCATGAAGTTACGCCCGACCTGGCCGCTGGAATTTGCCAGTTGATTCATCAGGAGCAGGCGGGGCGTTTCCACGGCTCCCGCGCAGAGGAAGACGTGCGCGCATCGCTGGCGCTCGGTTTTACCGTCGCGCTTGTAGACGACCGCAGTGATTTCGCCGTTTGGCCCGAGTTCAAGCTCCGTGACGAAGGCGTTGTCGCGGATTTCGGCTCCCCTGCCGATTGCCATGGGGATAAAGGTGACGTCCATGCTGGCTTTCGCGCCGACGGAGCATCCGGCTTGGCAGAAGCCTCGGTTTGTGCAGCGGGGCCGCCAGCCGATGCCTTCCTGGTAATACTCGGCGGAAAGCGCGGCGTTGGCGGCGGGCGACGTTTGGATGCCTAGCGTCTCGCAGCCGCGCTGCATCAACTGGGCCGCGCCATTTAACGGGAGCGGCGGGAGAGGATAGCCCGTTTTTCGCGCCGGACCCCAGGGGTATGGGCTTGGGCCGGAGATGCCAAGCAGGTTTTCCAGCTCCTGGTAGTACGGCTCCAGGTCGTTATAGCCAATGGGCCAATCTTCTCCGACGCCGAAATCGGAGCGGAGGCGAAAATCGTCGGGCATGGCGCGGGGCGTGTAGGCCGTGTAGTGGATAGTCGAGCCGCCGACGCCGCAACCGGAGTTGTTGCGCCCGAAGGAGAGCGGATCGCCGCCGGCGCTGAGGCGCTCGTCGTTCCAGAAGAGCTTGCTTTGGGCGCGCTCATCGGTGGCGAACTCGCGGTAGTCCATTGTGTCGCCAGCTTCGAGGGCGACCACGGAGAGCCCGGCGGCGGCGAGCCGCGCCATGAGAGGCGCTCCGCCCGCGCCGGTGCCGATCACGACGGCGTCGATTTGTTCATCGGGCGAGTATCGCTTCATGGTGACAGGTTCCATAGATTAGTGATTCCCCTCAACTTTGGCGGCGGCTTCGCGGGGTTCGAGCTGGTTTATCCCGACTTTATCCCAGCCGCGCGCGTCGCTGAAGCCGACATAGGCGATTTCGTCCAGCGCGTCCGGGTGGCTGTAGAAGCATTCCACTACTTCCGCGAGCAACTCTTCAAACCAGAGGGCGCTGCTGAATCGCGGCTGGGCATTTTTGCCGATTTGGTTATCCGCAGCGAGGGCAAGGAGCTGATCGACTTGCGAGTCGTCGAGCGTGGTGAGATCGGCGTCGAACGTCTCGGCAGCGGCGTCAGCGAGCAGCGCAATCGCGGTTTTGTAAGCGTCGCCGTCGCTCGGGAGTGCATCGTAGCGCCAGCCGTCGGTGATGCGTCTCGCGAGGCGTTGGTCGATTTGACGCGCGGTGTACTGCAACGCGGCGCTCCGGCTTTGTAACGGCTCTCCCAATAGCCGAGCGCAGATCGATGCCAGGACTATGAATTCGGATTCGGAAAAGAAAGCCGGCGCAAAGGGCTCGTCTTGGTTGCCGAGGCGCTCTTCCAGGGCGGCTTTGGTGGGCGCGGTGACTAAGTCGCTTTGCAGCAGAGGGAGGACGATGCTTTGGCGGTGTAGGCTCATGATAGTAAGACTGGACTGAGATTCTGGGAGGGATTGTCGCGATGACAAAATACCCCTGATTGCAGCTACGGCGGAACAACGCGCGATTTTGGTCAGTCAGTTCCCTTGCAACGCAGTCATCCTAGCCTGGTCTGGGTAAAAGCATCAAAAAGGGATGAGGAGATTTTTGAAATGAAACACAACTTTAACTACAAAATCGGTTTTGCCGTGGCGGCGCTTGCCGCGGCGGCATGCATCGCGCCGCTGTCGGCTTTGGCGCAGAGCGGGTACCACTCCGGCGGCAGCGGGGGTTATACGCAGCAGAGGCAGTATGTCCATGTGGCGTCGGGCACGGTCGTCCCTCTCGTGTTCGACTCGCCGATTCAGATCAGCTCGCAAAGCTCGCATCCCGGCGAACGGTTTATCGCCCACGTGGTATACACCGACAAGGATCGCAGTTCCAATAATGATTCGTCGAACAGCAGCTTGCCGGACGGCACCAAAGTTTACGGCCATGTCACTGCGGCGATTGCCAAAAGCGGCGACCAAACCGGATTCATGGGTCTTGCGTTCGACCGATTTGTCCTGCCGAGTGGAGCTACGTACAGCTTGCAGGCGGTTCCGACGAGTATCACCAACGCGAATGTAGACGTCCGCTCCGACGGCAGTGTCGTGGCGCGGTCCAACTACGCGAACACCGCCGGCAAGGACGCGGCGATCGGCGCGGCGGCGGGCGCGGTGGGCGATTTGCTGCTGAACCACGGCAAAGTGAACCTGGGCCATGTGCTGCTGGGCGGCGGCGCGGGCTATGGAGTCAGCACGATCAACAAGGACAAGGCCGGCGCACAGGACGTCAAGTTGAGCGAGGGCAACCGTTTTGCCATGAAAGTGACGCGTCCGATTTACTCCGGGCCGCAAGGCTAGTTGTAGCGGGGCGGACGGATGGCGCTTTAGGCCTGATCTTCTTTCAAGCGAAGGGAGGTCAGGTCTTTTTTCGCGTTTGCGGATATGCACGGCGCGGGATACCTTGGCAAACCGTCCCTGCTATCGGGATAATTGCTTGGGTGGACCGCCGCTATGCCGAGGGCGGCCTTGTTCGGAAGATTTCGATTATGCCTGTGAAAGTCGTAGTGTGCGAAGATTCGGATGCGCTTGCCGAACGCGGAGCGGATGAAGTAGTTCGTATTGCCGGTGAAAGCGTCGCGGCGGATGGGCTGTTTACTCTGGCGCTCGCGGGTGGATCGACTCCCGAGAAGATGTACAAGCTGCTTGTCGGCGAGGCGTATTCCAAGAAAATCGAGTGGCCTAAAGTCCGCTTGTTCTTCGGAGACGAGCGGTTTGTCCCGGCGACGGATGAGAAGCAGAGCAACTACGCCATGGTGAAACGCTCTTTGCTCACCGGCGATGAGATTTCGAGCGCTCAGGTATTCGCCTTTGATACGACGTTGCCCACGGTGCAGGCGTCGGCATTGGCTTACGAGAAGGTTTTGACCCAGCAGCTAGGCGAGCCGCCCGTGTTTGATCTGACGCTGCTCGGGATGGGCGACGACGGGCACACCGCATCGCTGTTTCCTCACGCTGGGGCGCTCAATGCTCAAAATCGGTATGTCGTGGATTCGCCGCCAGGAATTCTCCCGCCGCCTGTCGATCGGATGACGGCTACAATCCCAGTGCTGAACGCGAGCCGGAATGTCTTACTGCTGATTGGCGGGGAGAAAAAGGCGCAGGCGCTGCGCGACGTCCTGGAAGGCGGCGCGTCGGTTCAGGAGCATCCCGTGGCCAGTTTGCTGAAAAATGAGGGGAATGTCTTGTTTCTAATTGATAAAGCCGCAGCCGGACTTTTGTCCAACGTTGTCGAGGTATCCGTATGACTGCATCTTCAGCACCTCCCGCCGACGCTTGCACGCTCGTTATCTTCGGCGCGGGCGGCGATTTAACGAAGCGTCTTCTGATGCCGGCGATTGCAAACCTTGCGAATGCCGGGTTGCTGGCGCGCGAATTTAAAATTATCGGGCTGGTACGCTCGGAAACTAGCGACGACGAGTTCAGCAAAGCTATGGCGGATTCGGTCGCGAGCCGGCTTGGTGGCCAGAGCGGCGCAAATGTGGGAGCCTGGGGCCAGGTGGTATCGACGATGCGCGCGATTAGCGGCGACTTCACCGACGACCAGCTTTACACGAATTTAAAGATAGCGCTGACGGCGCAGAGTAGCAGCGGCGACCATGCATCCGAAAACGTCTTGTTCTACCTCGCGACTGCGCCCTCATATTTCGGCATCATCGCCGACAAATTGGGGGCGAGTGGGCTTGCTTTAGTCGACGAGTCGAAGCCGGACCATCCTTGGCGCAGATTGATTGTGGAGAAGCCGTTCGGGCGCGATCTCGCTTCGGCGCAGGCGCTGAATAAGCAGCTGGCGAAAGAGTTCGACGAGACGAGCATTTACCGGATCGATCACTATCTGGGCAAGGAGACGGTGCAGAATATCCTCGCGTTCCGGTTCGCGAACAGCATGTTCGAGCCGATTTGGAACAACCGGTTTATCGACCAGGTGCAGATTACCGTGGCGGAGACGGTGGGAGTGGAAGGCCGGGGCAAGTTTTACGATCAGACCGGCGCGATGCGCGATATGATGCAGAACCACCTGATGCAGCTCGTCTCGATGACGGCGATGGAGCCGCCGACGAGCTTGAACGCGGACGCGATCCGCAACGAGAAAGTGAAGGTTCTGCAATCGGTTCCTACCCCCGCATTGGGGCAGGTGGGCGATATGGCGGTGCGCGCGCAGTATGGGTCGGGTGAAGCGAACGGCAAGAAGTTTGTCTCCTACCGCGAGGAGCCGGATGTAGACACGCAAAGCCGAACCGAGACGTTTGCCGCGCTTAAAATTCATGTGGACACATGGAGATGGGCAGGGGTTCCATTTTACCTGCGGACCGGCAAGCACATGGCGGCAAAGGTGAGCGAGATTGCGGTTCGCTTTAAATACGCGCCGCTGCAGCTATTCCGGCATACGGGCATGGAAGACCCGCCGAGCAATTCGGTGGTGATTCGTGTCCAGCCGAACGAAGGGATTTTTCTGCGGTTCGGCGCGAAGGTGCCGGGGCCGCTCATGGAAATCGGGCCTGTCGAGATGGATTTCTCCTATTCAGACAGGTTCGGGAAATCGAATGCGACTGGATACGAGACGCTGCTTTACGATGCGATGATCGGCGATCAAACGCTGTTTCAGCGGGCCGACCAAGTGGATGCGGGGTGGCGCATTGTCCAGCCGATTTTGGATGCGTGGGCTGCCGATACGCAGTCGGCTATTCCCACTTACACGATGGGATCGTGGGGTCCTCCGGAGGCCGATAAGCTTCTGGCTGAAGACCACCGGAGATGGCGCAAAATCGATATTTCCGAGTACACCCCCCACGACTGCTACCCGGCGAAGACAAGCTAGTACATGTTTTGGATGCACCAAAGACGGTGCGTGAAATTGAAAAGGGAACATAGATTATGCCGATTAGGCGCATTGAACCAGCCGACTGGAAAACGTATCTGGATGAGTTCAGCAAATCGCGCGGCGGATTGACCGTGTCGGTGCACACCGCCGACCCGAGCGGGCAGCGGACGCTGATTCGCGCGGAGCCGTTCGTGGGGTTGTCGTACGAAGAAAAGGGCAGCGAATCAGGCAGTATCGTGCTGATGGTCGGCGCCAGCCTGGATGACCATGAAGAGCATGTGATTACGCATCCGAAGGGCATCATTCACAAGGATTCGGCGACTCCGTACAGCAGTGAGACCAATACGGACGCCGAGGAGCTGGAGATTACGTCGCACGACAACCCGCCGATTACGATGCTGTCTTTCGACCGCAGTGGCGATGCACGGCTGGAGCTGAACCCGAATGGCTGACGCGAACGATTCGATGCAGGATCGCCCGACGCGCGGGCTGACCAAGCTGTTTATCGCCGATGTGGACGGCTGCATGGTGACCAAGGACAAGGTGCTCACTGAGCGGGCGCAGAAGGCCGTCAAGGACATGGTGGCGCGGGGCATTCTGTTCGCGGTGACATCGGGGCGTCCGCCGGAAGGCATGAAAATGCTGATCGAGCCGCTTCAATTGAAGCTGCCGATTGCCGCGTTTAACGGCGGGATGTTTGTCGAGCCGAACGCGGAGATGCATACCATCGAGGAGCATACGATTCCGAACGATCTTCCCGCGCAGATCATCAAGACCATTCTCGATCATAAGCTGGATGCCTGGGTGTATCGCGGCAAGGATTGGTTTGTTCGCGACAAGAACGCGCCGCATGTTTCCCGAGAGGCTTGGACGGTGAAGTTCCAACCGAAAGTGGTTGCGGACTTCAATGGCGTGAGCACGGATGTCGCGAAGATTGTCGGGATCAGCGACGATTTGGAGGCAGTGGCTCGGTGCGAGAGCGATTTACGGTCGCAATTTGGAGACAAAGTCTCGGCGGCGCGCTCCCAACCTTATTACGTGGACGTCACCCACCCCAACGCGAACAAGGGAGGCGTGGCTGAATGGCTGTCGAAGAAGTACAGCATTCCTGCGGAAAATATCGCGACAATCGGCGACCAGCCGAACGACGTCTTGATGTTCAGAAAGAGCGGGCTCAGTATTGCGATGGGCAACGCCACCGACGACGTCAAGCATCAGGCGACGGAAACCACGGATTCTTACGAAGATGAAGGATTCGCTAAAGCTGTCGAGCGGTTTGTTTTGACTCAGTAAAATTTGACGGTTCGGCCAACGAAATTTTTGCGGAATTGCGAGGACGGAATTTATGACAGAGCGCGTTAAAGAGATACTCTCCTGGTACGGTGCCGACAACCCCGGCACACTGACTAATCTTGCCCGAATTATGAACCATGGGCGACTTGCCGGAACGGGCAAGTTTGTTATTTTGCCGGTGGACCAGGGGTTCGAGCATGGGCCGGTGAGGTCGTTCGGGCCGAACCCGGCGGGCTATGATCCGCGCTACCATTTTCAGTTGGCCATCGACTCGGGCTGCAACGCCTATGCTGCGCCCCTTGGCTCGATGGAAGCTGGCGTGCGGGACTATGCCGGCGAGGTGCCGCTGATTCTGAAAGCCAACGACCACGATTTGACCGCGGACGAGAAAGACCCCAGCCAGGCGTTTACCGGGTCGGTCGAGGACGCTTTGCGGCTTGGGTGCTCGGCAATCGGATTTACGATTTATCCGGCATCCTCGCAGCGGCTGGAAGCTTACGAGCAGGTTCGAATTCGCGCCGACGAGGCCAAGCGGCATGGGCTTGCGGTCATAATTTGGTCGTATCCGCGCGGAACCTCCATCAGCAAAGAAGGCGAAACTGGAATCGATATCGTGGGATACGCCGCGCAGATCGCGGCGCAGCTTGGGGCGCATATCATCAAGGTGAAAATCCCAACTGCCCATATCGAGCAGGATGAAGCGCGCAAGGTGTTCGAGAAAGAGCAGATTCCGATTGCGACGGTTGCCGACCGTGTTAAGAATATCGTGCAGTGCGCGTTCGGAGGCAGGCGAATCGTCATTTTCTCAGGAGGCACTTACGCCGAGGAGAATGCGCTGCTGGAGGAAATTCGCGGCGTCCAGGCCGGCGGCGGCTTCGGGTCGATTGTGGGGCGGAACTCTTTCCAGCGCTCGCATGGCGACGCGGTAAAGCTGCTGAACACGATTCAAGATATTTATAAAGGCGAGTAGGATCGTACTGCTCGCGATGGGCGCGTAGTTCGTTTGCTGGATAAGGAAAGTTTAATCTCATGCCATCCGCTATGCAAACCGTGCCCGGCTCGAACGAGGCTGCCCATCCCGTGGCGACTCCGCCGGAGTATTCTCCGTCGGCACAGATCAAGGCGATTGTCGCGCAGGCGGGAAATTACGACCCGGACGATTTCGTTGCCATCAACCGCTACTGGCGCGCGGCTAATTATCTCGGCGGGGCGCAGATTTACCTGAAATCGAACGTCTTTCTCGACGAGCCGCTCAAGCCGGAGCAAATCAAGGACAGGCTGCTCGGACACTGGGGCACGGTGCCTGGGATCAATTTGGTTTGGGCGCATCTGAACCGGGTGATTAAGCGGGATGACGCCAGCGTCATGCTGATCGTCGGGCCGGGGCATGGCGCGCCGGCTGCCAATGCCAATTTATATTTGGAAGGCACGCTCGGAGATTATTATCCGGAATTGTCGTTCAGCCGGGAAGGGGTCGGGCGGCTGGTGCGCTCGTTCTCATGGCCGGGCGGATTTCCAAGCCACCTCTTTCCCGGCACTCCGGGAGCGATTCACGAAGGCGGAGAGCTTGGGTATGCGCTGGCGACGGCGTATGGGGCCGCTTTTGACAATCCCGATTTGGTGGTGGCCTGCATCGTCGGGGACGGTGAGGCGGAGACCGGGCCGACGGCGACGGCCTGGCACTGCAACAAGTATTTG
>CAXSEA010000029.1:0-23615 GCA_964235675.1 uncultured Armatimonadales bacterium
GTCGCGGGCGCGATCTATAGAAGCAACGGAGACCCGAATATCGCCGAGCCGTGGCGGCGCGTAATGCGCTTGCAGCAAACAGCCCTGCACTTCGGACAAAGCGCTCAAAAGCTCGTTCAGCGATGTGCCCTGGCCGCGCCCTATATTGAAGGCGGAGCCGTCGGCTACGATTGGATCGGCACTCAGCGCCAGAAGATTGGCTTGCACGACATCGCCGACATACACAAAGTCGCGTACCTGCTCACCGTCGCCGTAGATAATCGGCTGCGTTTCGTTTTGCGAGGCTTCGATAAATTTAGGAATCACCGCAGCATATGCCCCCGATGGATTTTGCCGCTCGCCGAACACGTTGAAGTAGCGAAAGCAGATCGTCTCCAGGCCGAGCAGCGCGGCGTAGTTGCGGCAAAACAGCTCGCCGGCTAATTTGCTGCTGGCATACGGCGACAAGGGCTCAAGATGGTCGTTTTCGCGTTTTACATCGCCAGGCGCGTTGCCATAGACCGCGCTGGACGACGCGAACACCAGACGCCGAACGGTTCCCGCTTGTTTAGCCGCTGCCAGCAGATTGACTGTGCCGCCCACATTGATATCGGCGCACTCCTCCGGGTCGGCCACGCTGCGCGGCACCGACGCGAGCGCGGCATGATGCAGGATATCGCTAACGCCCGTGCAGGCGTCGCGCAGCAAGGCGCGGTCCCGAAGATCGCCGTTCACAAACTCGATCCGGCTGGCATACGCATTTCGCAAGCGCTCGACGGCAGTCAGGCTTCCCGTGGAAAGGTTGTCGAACAAGCGGACCTGCTCGCCCCGTGAGGCGAGCGCTTCCGCTAAGTGCGAGCCGATAAAGCCGGCGCCGCCCGTAATGAGTATTGTCATGACAGCTGCCGTCCCACCTTTTCAATTTGCATTGTATCGGCGACGCTTCTGCGCTCGTCCGCGAGCGCATCCAATTCATCCAGCAAAACGCGCGTGCCTGCCTGCTGCGCGTCGAACTTACGCGCGAAGAGGCAGGTTTCCGCAGCTGAAACGAGCGCCCGCACATCGCCAGGCTCAAACTCATGCGGCTTGATTCCATTCCACTGCACATATCTCAGATAATCGCCTGTGACGCGTCGTTGGAATGGAGAGTTGAGAATAATCGTCTGGAAAAACAGCTCGTCTGGAATCATTGAGTAGCGGAAATAGCGTACGAGATTAGGACTTTTGTCGATATAGTTTAAAGTATATTGAGCGCAAGCCGAGGTCAGCGTCCACCACTGCCAGCCGCCGTAGACGGTTAGATCGTTAGGCACCGCACGGGAGCGCGGCACGAGCGATAGCGCAAGTGCGATGCCCGCTCCCAAGTAGCGTCCTCCCGGCAATCCGCTCGTTCGGATACGCTCCCGGAGACCCGGATTATGATACTTGCGAATTCTACCCAGGCCGCCGCCGAGCGCCCACCCCTCGCGGGGCAAGGTAAACCAGCTCAGATGCTCCGATTGGGGAACATCGGCGAGGCGTCGCTTGCGCTCGAATGCGCTGGTGAGCGGATAATCCTGCCCGCTTAACAACGACAGGTTGTCATATCCCGATGCGCTTGCCGTGCAGGAGCGGATTAGGTTAAGTGTCGCCTGCACGAGCGAAAAATCGCCCCATGCCGTGACTACCCTGTCCGGTATAAACTCATAGTCCGCGCCTTCCGTTAAGCCTTGCCGCTGCAGAGCGTCTTGGTATGGTGCCGGGTCAATGCGTTTGTCGATATGGATAAACGCTTTGTCGCCGGCTGATTGGGCGGCCTGGGGCAAAATGAGGGAGGCAATCAGCCGGGCAAGCTGATCGGGGTAGCGATGGGCTAAAATCAAGTACGCGCAACGCATAGCGGCTTACCGCAGCTGCGGCGCGACGGCCGGAGCAGCAAGGCGCTGCATCAGGTCGACAGGGACGCCAACTGCCACGTCCGACATTTCCCAATGCGACTCCACATTGACGAAGCCTTCGTCATGGTAGCGATAATCGTGCGTGCCCGTATCCAGCACTTCAAGCTCGGCGATGTTCTCCGAGTAGTAATAATAATAGCTTCCGCTGTAAAGTCCAAGCGTCAACGCAAAGGATTCGGCGCGCAGGCTGTGATGAATGGTGATATCCACCTCTTTTTCACCAGGACTGCCGAACTCAGGCAAACGGCTCGTGTAACCGCTGCGGACGGTGAAAGCAGGCAAACCTTCGAGTGTTCGCGCAATCACGGCGATATCGACGCCGCGCATCGGCTCGTTCACGCGCAGCTTGAGCCGCAGGCGGATCGGCTCGTCCCAGGCGCACGCGAACGTGCCGCCGACGCCGTTGAGCAGCTCGATCGATTCCACGGTGACTTCGCCGCGCCCGTCCTTGTTGCGGCTCTCGCGCAGATCAATTCGAGTCGGCAGCTTCTCGCTCCTGGCCATATAGCCGTCGATAATTTTCTGCATAGGCCCGATTCCCTGCAGCTCGCCGGATTTCAGCCAGATGCCGCGGTCGCAAAGCTGCTTCACCGCCGCCATATTGTGGCTGACAAACAGCACCGTGCGTCCTTCCCGGCCTACCTCACGCATTTTACCGAGGCATTTTTTCTGGAAAGTGGCGTCTCCCACGGCGAGAACCTCGTCGACCACCAAGATCTCCGGCTCTAGGTGCGCCGCGACGGCAAAAGCAAGGCGCACGTACATGCCTGACGAATATCGCTTTACCGGAGTATCCAAAAACTTCTCGACTTCGGCAAACTCCACGATCTCGTCGAACTTGCGCGCGATCTCGGTGCGGCTCATGCCCAGAATCGCGCCATTCAGATAAATGTTCTCGCGCCCTGTCAGCTCGGGATGAAAGCCAGTGCCGACTTCCAGAAGACTGGCGACACGCCCGCGCAACCGAATTTCGCCCGTGGTCGGCTCGGTGATGCGGCTCAGAATCTTCAGTAATGTGGATTTGCCGCTGCCGTTGCGCCCGACAATCCCGACGCGGTCTCCGGCATTGATCTCGAAATCGACATCGCGCAGCGCCCAAAATTCCTCGCGCGAAAGAGAATTATCGGTACGCTTAAAGAGCCGCTTGGCGCGGTCGGCGATCACGTCGCGCAGGGCCACATAGCCCGCGCCACCACCCTGCCCCGCCGACTGATGCGCGATCCAGTACGATTTGCCTAGATTCTTAACTTCGATGATGCTCGACATATATTGCTGCGCGCCGCAATTCTAAATGTAATCGGCGAAACCGCGCTCCATTCGCCGGAAGTACCACACTCCCAGGCACAAAAGCGCGATATTCATCGCGAGTGAAATCGAAAAGCTTTCGAGCCGAATTGGAAAATGACTGCCGAAAATGCACCAGCGGAAGCCGTCGATCACCGCGACCAGAGGATTGAGCGAGTAGAGCAGCTGCCATTTCTGCGGAATCACCGAGCTTACCCAGCCCACCGGCGAGACGTACAAGCCGAACTGCGTGATAAACGGGATAATGTAGCGAAAATCGCGGTATTTCACGTTTAAGGCGCTGAGAAGAAGACCGGGTCCCAGAGATGCAAGAAATGTCACGACCACCAGTGGGATAATCAGAATAAGACGCGGGCTGAAAGGCGTGTGATAAAACGCCATCAGGATAAACATCAGGCAGATCGTAATCGCAAAGTCCACGAGCGCGGCCAGGCTCGTGCTGGTCGGCACGATCAATCGCGGAAAATAGACTTTGGTGATCATATTGGCGTTGCTGACCAGGCTGTTGCTGCTTTCGCTAAGCGCGTTGGCGAAGAACTGCCACGGCAGCATGCCGGCGAAAACCATCACCTGATAAGGAACGCCGTTAGAAGGCAGATGCGCCGCGCCATGGAAAATGCCGGTAAAGACAAGCATCGTCAGCAGCGGGCGAATGACGCTCCAGGCCACCCCGATCGCCGTCTGCTTGTAGCGCACCAGAACGTCGCGCCACGCGAGAAAATAAAATAGCTCGCGATATCGCCAGAGATCAGACCAGTATTGACGTCCATTCTTTCCAGCGACAATGACAAGATCATAATCGCGGGTTTGAGGAACTGTTTCGTTAGATTGAGTTGTAACCAAATCGGTGAATGGGTGCGCGCTCGCAGCATTGCGGCGGTTTCTTACTGAAATTAGAGTCGAAATCAGGCGGAAAGTTTCGGCGAATAGCCTCGCTGCTACTATTCAGCCGCGCCGGTGGCCGCAAGGGAAGCATTCAGCCCAAGCGAATAATCGGCGCTTCGCGGAGGGGCAAGAAGCGGTCGCGGAGGCGACAGGTGCTTTGTCGTGGGTACACGAACTATACCCGTATATGCTCCCAGCAGCATCCAAAGATAGGGACGCAGGTAATTGGCTTCGAAGTTCAGCATAATCAACGTCGCCATCAATGAGATGAAAACCACTTTCTGCTGATCGTCGAGTGCGCGAATCTTCCGCAGCGTCACTGTGCGAAGAAGAAAAAGAAAGAAAACGCATGCCGTCGGAATACCGGTTGTGACCAGCAGCTCTAAATAAATGTTGATGGCCTGATTGTCTCCTGCCGAGTTCCAGGCCGCGCTCCCGTTGAACTGCGACAAATTGACCGTGTCCGAAAAGCTGCGATACTGCCCGATTCCGACGCCTGCCAGCGGATGCAGTTGAAAAATGTATGTCGCGCCGAGGAGCCGTGGAATCCGGTTGCCTCCCCGCGCGAACAAAGCAGTGATGATATCGCCCGACCCGAGAATGCCGTTGATGGTCAACGCGATAAGATCGTGGGCGAACTGAGCGTAGATAATCAACCCCACGACCACGGCGGCCGCCGACAGCAGCATCCTGACGACCTGCTTAAATTTCAATCCGATCACCATTGCCGTCAATAGCCAGATCAGGGCAATAATCAGCATCAGGGTGGCGGAGCCTGTCGTCACCACCGCAAGCGCCAGCAGCCCGCTGTCGAGCAGACGGTGGCCTCGGATTTTGTGCAGTAGTCCCCAAATCACGATTGTGCAGTAAGGCACGAGTCCATAGGCGAAGTAGCTTGCCTCGTAGTACAGCAGCCGCGCCCGAATTTGCAGGTGCAAGACGACCAGAAGAGCGCCAATGATAATCTGCGCGCGTCCCGCCAAAACGACGCCGTCCAGAAATTCACCTCGGTGCTCGCGCGCGAAGTAGTAAAACAGCGGAAAAATAACGCCGTAGCTAAATATCACCCATGCAATATAGAGGATGCTGCGCGCCGACACGCCGAGCTGCATCATTCCAGCAAATGCGCCCCCGCAAAACAGCGCGATCATAAGCGTTTGCAGACGCGGAAAGCGCATGTGGCGAAACAGCGCTATAAAGAGCAGAAAAAATACGGCGTAGGAAAAGCGAATGCCGTTTTCGCCCATGCGTATCTGCAGCACATCGAACCCGGTGCTCGCGACGAGCAAAGCCAGAACGATAATCTTTTTAGAGACGCTCACGAATCCGCGCGGCGGAGCAAGCAGCTGTTCGGCGTTTGCAGCTATCATAAATGTGCGAACATGATAATCACTACTACTTCACTTACCTGAGCGCGCTCGAGAAGAGATAGTAGAACGGCACGAAATTCAGCACGCTCCCGGCATTGAAGGGATGGTTTTCCTCCGGCACCACAATCAAATCGTTGTCTTGCAGCACGGGGTTCTGCGTCAAATCGCCCGTTTTCAAATATTTGCCGAAGTCATACTTCGTGATATCGGCTTTACCGTCGGCCGTTAGATGGCGCACAATCGCTACCTGTCCAATCCTGGCGGTATGCTGCTTTTCGGGAGAACCCGCGCGCGTCAACGCATCGGCGAGGCGCTCCGGCCCTTCGGGAGAATCGCTGCTCATGTCCAGAGGCTGGATACCGGGTGTGACCACTGCGCCGACCACAGTAATTCGCGCCGTGTTCACGGGGACGATGATGGTGTCTCCCGGCTGAAGCGCTAAGTTTTGGCCGTTGTCGATTCCCTGCACCCAGAGCGGATATAAATCGGCGTGCAAGATTTGCTGGCCACGGACAACCGCCAGATGCGAAAGGCTGTCCCGGTCGGTAACGCCGCCCGCTAGAGTCAGCGCCTTAAGAAGAGTCGGAGCGGCATGGATATCGAGCGCGCGCGAGCTCGACGCGCCGCCGGTGACATAAACCACTTCCGGATGAAGCGCGACTACGCTGACGTTGACGTACGGGTTAACGCAATACTCGCCTAACTTTGCGGCGATATCGCTGGACAACTCTTCCGCCGTTTTTCCCGCCGCCGGGATGCGTCCAAGCACTGGATAATCAACGAATCCATCTTGCGTTACCACCATGCTGCCAGCGCCGTACTTGCTTTGCGGAGCGACAGACACGTTAATCATGTCTCCAGGGCCGAGGGCGTAATTCTTCGCGGCGATAGTGCCGGTCCCGATTTCCGCGAGTGGCGAGACTGAGGAAAGCGTTGTGCCGAAATCCAGTTGGGGGGCTACAGGAGCTACCGCGCCGGGAGCTGCCGGTAGGCTCGACCCCGCGACGGGAGCGGCGGCATTTACAGCTCCGCTTGCTCCGTAAGGAGCCGGCGACGCGGCGGCGGATGATGCTGCTGCCTCCTGAGCCGGCAAACGGCCCGGCATGAGCACGAGCGCCAAAATTGCCGCTACAGGCAAAACAGCGCCGGAAATATTTTTTGAATGTGATCGCTTCATGGATAAGTACCGATTCAGACGACGGCGTCTACTTTCCGCGCGAGCCGACAGCGTTGCGCTCGTTCACGACCACGCCCAGCAGCGGCGTCTCGGAAGACGCCAGCAGAGCCGCCGCGCGTCGCACGTCTTCACGGTCGGCGAAGTTCTCCGCCGTCACTAGCAGCGTGGCGTCCGCCGCTCCTGCCAGCAGCGCGGTCTCTACGCCGTCGAGAACAGCAGGCGTATCGATCAAGACGATGTCAGCTTTTTCGAGCAAAGATTTAAGCAATGCGTTGAGCTTCGTGGAATTGTTCAGCACTTGTGTCGCCGAATCGTCGGATAAGTCGCCGCTGGAAACGACCTGCAAAGGCCCTGCCCCGCTGAGAGGCACGAGCGCGGTTTCCGGATGGCCGCCGTTGCGCATCGCCGCGGCGAGTCCGGCGGTGTTTTCCAAGCCAAAATAGCTGTGGATGCTTGGACTGCGCAGGTTGGCGTCGACCAAAGCGACGCGCTGGCCTTGCTTGGCCAGTTCGATAGCCAGCTGGGAGGTGACAAACGTCACGCCTTCGTTCGGGACGGCGCTGGTCAGCAGAAGCGCTTTAATTTGCTTGCCAAGCCCCATAAACGCCAGCGTGCTCGCCAGCCGGCGAACCGCCATCGGAGATTGCGTCGGATCGAAGAGCCGCTGAGATGAGCCAAGCTGCTTTGCGATCCCAAGCTGAGGCACGGTGGCAAGAACAGGCAGGCCAAGCTCCAACTGAATGTCCAAAGGGCTGCGGACGCGCTTGTCGGCGGCCTCGGCTCCCATCATCGCAACCGCTCCGGCGAGAAGCCCCGCCAGCAGAGCGCCGATGATTATCATCGCGTTCTTGATGGGTGAAAGCGGCCTGGGCAGCATCGCCGGCTGAAGCACGCGCGCGTACACTTGGTCTTCGCCGCGTTGAGCTTCCAAAGATTGCAGGTTAGTGCGCAAATCGTCGTAGAGCTTCTGATCCAGCGCCACGGTATCTTTCAAGTCGGACAATCGCCGGGCGACGTCGGGAACACCCCGATCTCCGGATTTCTGCGCGTTGATTGCAGACGCTATCCCGCTGATTGTCGCCGCCTGCGCTTCTGCATCGGCCTGGTTTTCAACGAGCTGCTGATGAAGCGCCTGAACTTCGGGGTTGAGCTGCCGGCTGCCGCCGCCGATCACGTAGCCGGGATCGACCTTACCGCCGACAGTGCCGGCCATGGAAGACGTGAGCGAAGCGTCCTCGGCTTTTCGCTCGGCGATCATATCCTGCTGCACCGTATCGATCGACGTTTGGTTCGTGATCATTTCCGGGTCTTTAGGCGTGTAGTTGAGCCCCAAGCGGGCACGATCAGCTTCGAGCTGCGCCAGCTGGCTTTTATCTGATTCGATTCGCGGATTGCGCTCGAAGGTAAGATTCGGCACGATGGAAACGGGCAGCTGCTTAATCTCGCCAGTGAGATATTGCTTGCGAGCTTGCGCCGCGCTCAAGTTTTCCTGCGCGGCAAGGTACTCCGATTGCAGTGCGTACTGCGCGTCCACCCGCTTGGCCGCGTCGGCATCGGCATCCAGAGAGCCGCTTCTGTGGCTATAGCCAACCAACGCGTCCTCGGCGGCGGACAAGTTGCTTTTAGCGTCAGCCGCTTGCTGGCGAACTAGCTTGGCGTCGCTGCCGAGCACGGTCGCGCTTTCATCGGAGAGATCGTGCTGGTAGACCGCGACTACGGTATTGGCAATGCGCTGGGCGAGTACAGGATAGCGGTTGTGAACCGTGAGATCAAGCACGTTCGCGCCGCCGGGGTCTAGATTGACATCAATCAGGGCGCGCAGCTGAACAGGCGTGTCCTGAATGTGGAGGGTGCGACCCACCTGGTTTAAGTTGTGGTCGCTGAGAAGAACTTGCGCCTGTGTCGGCAGGCTGTCGTCGCCGCCCGCGTAGGCGGAAAGAAGGCCGGCCGGCAAAATGCCGCCCGCGAGAGCCGCAGCAGCCGCGCTGCCGGAACTGGTCTGGCGCGATTGCAGCAAAACCGTAATTGTGGCGGTATACATCGGCTTCTTGTGCGCGATATAAGCAGCCGCCGCGCCGGCGAGCAGCAGCGCGGGCACGACGACGGCAATCCAGCGCCGCCGAAGAATGCGCCGAAAATCCATCGCGAACCACATGTCGAAGGTGTCGATGGATTCCGCGTTGCCGCGAAGGGGCACACGGCTTTGATGGATTAAAGCGCCGGGAGGCGATGAATGCGAAGAAGGCTCAAGCGATGAGCTGTTCACTTTGAAATTCCTAACTCGAGCAGCCGCGCCGCGCGGCTGCTCTGAGACGAGATATGCGTCCTGCAAATAATAGGCGGCAACAATCCTGAGCAGTGCCGCAACCTACACTATCGCATGGAACAGAGCGAGTGTCAACCGGAGCGGCCTGGGATGGCTGTAGCGTAAAAAGGCTTATATATAATACGAAAATCGGCTCATTTTGTTCCCGACAGCGCTCTATCGTCCTGCCGCGATCACTCCTAGCGTGACTAGGCCGAGAGCGATACAGTAGTAGGCGAACGGGTCCAGCCGATTTGTCTTGAAGTAGCGCTCCAAAAATTTCACGCTAAGCCATGCGGTCACTCCGGACACGAAGAATCCGATGACGCTGTACAAGCCCATGTGGCCGCCTGCCGCTTGGTGCAGATGCCGCAGCTTCGGCACCTCGTGCAGCCCGGCCAACAAAATAATCGGCGTCGCCAGCAAGAACGAGAAACGGAGCGCGTCTTCATGGCTGAGGCCAAGCGATAACCCTGCGGTGATGGTCGCTCCCGACCGGGAGATGCCGGGAATCAGCGCCAGCGATTGGGCGAGTCCAATGCCAACCGCCTGCTTTAAGTCCAGCCGCGCGATAGTCGTGTGCGTCGCCGCTGATTCGGCGTGACGGGTATCCAAGGCTTTCGTACCGGCGCTTGATCTGCGCCTGAGCAGCTCGCCCCCCAGCATGAGCGCGCCGTTCACGATCAAGAAAATAGCGGCGAATTTAGGCGAGGCGAACAAAAGCCGCAGCTTCTTTTCCAGGACGAAAGCGATCAGAGCCGTGGGAATCGTTCCGGCGATGACTAAGTTAGCGAGCTGGGCATCGCGCGTGATCCCCCCGCGCTTGGTGAACTGCTCGAAGAACGCCGTAATAATCCTGCGCCAGTCGGACCAGTAATAAATCAGCAGAGCCAGAGCGGTGCCGAGGTGAAGGGTCACCAGAAACGGCAGGAACGGTCCTTCCGGATTCAGTATTTCCGGTGCATTCCGCCAGTGCAGCAACGCCGGAACTATAACCGCATGCCCGAGGCTGCTGACGGGAAACAACTCCGACGCGCCCTGCAGCACACTTAATATCAGCGCCTGAATTAATGTCATTCGATCTCCTGAAAAGTGCTTACAATAAAGCGGCGGCACTTATGCCTGCCGCGAGCTAGACAGTCGCAGCTGGCGCGCCCAGCTCATACCGCTCGATCGCGTCCACGATTCGCTTAGCCGCTTCACCGTCGCCGTAGGGCGACACGGCGCGCGCCATCGCGTCATAAGCCGTAGGATCGCTGAGAAGTCGCTGGGCCTCACGGACGATGGTGGCCGTATTCGTCCCAACCAGCTTGGCCGTGCCTGCCTCGACGCCTTCCGGGCGCTCAGTCGTTTCGCGCAGCACCAGCACCGGCTTGCCAAGCGAAGGCGCTTCTTCCTGAACGCCGCCGCTGTCGGTGAGTATCAGGGCTGCCTTCTGCTCCAGCTTCACAAAAGGCACGTAATCCGGCGGCTCGATGAGCAGGACTCGCGCAACGCCTTGCAGAATCGGATTCACGCTCGCGCGGACAGCCGGGTTGCGGTGCAGCGCGAATACGATCAGCGCATTATGATTCGTTTCGGCAAGCTGCTTCACCGCGCGGCAAATCCGCTCCATCGGCTCGCCCCAGTTTTCGCGCCGGTGCGCGGTCACCAACATAACCGGACCCGGCCAGCTCAGTATTTCGCTCATCTCGTCGCCGGCAGGCGTATACGGTAGAGACGATACGGCAATCAAAGCGTCGATCACTGTGTTGCCTGTAATCGTAATTGCGTCCGGCGCCACTCCTTCGCGCAGCAGATGGTCTGCCGATTCCTGTGTGGGAGGAAAATGGAGGGTGGCGAGGCGCGTCGTCAGAAGGCGGTTCATCTCCTCGGGAAACGGGTCGAATTTATTGCCCGTGCGCAGTCCCGCCTCGACATGCCCAAACTTCGCGCGGTGGTAGAATGCCGCGAGCGCGGCGACCAGCGTGGTGGTGGTGTCGCCTTGGGCAATCACCCACTGAGGCTGCTCGACAGCCAGGTACGCATCCAGGCCGGTGAGAGCGCGCGAGGTGATTTGCGCCAGTGTCTGGCCCTGCTGCATGATATTGAGATCATGGTCGGGGGTAATCTCGAATACCTGCAGTACCTGGTCCAGCATCTCGCGATGCTGCCCGGTGACGGCCACTTTCAGCTCGAACCTGTCCGAGCGCCGCTGCAGCTCTTTAACGACGGGAGCCATTTTGATGGCGTCGGGACGGGTGCCGAAGACGGTAACTACCTTGATCGTGCGACTCATGCGGCTACATTCTACCGCAACTCTTGGGCGCTGTCGAAACCGCGCGTCAGATAGGGATGGTGGCAGAGCGCTCTATTTGACGCCGTAGTGGAACAGAACCAGGGCCACGGCGCAGAGCGTGGTCACGATGCCCCAAATCGCCCAAACCGCCTGCTTGGTGGACATGCCGCGATTGATAAAAATATGGTGCAGGTGCGAGGTGCGGTCGGGCAGGTAGGCGGGAGTGCGCTTGAGCATGCGCTGGGTGACGACCCGGATGCCGTCGAAGATAGGCACGCCGAGCACGAGCAGAGGCAGCGCGACGCTCAGGGTGGCGGCGATTTTGAAGGTGCCGATTACGGCGACCGACGCCAGGACGAAGCCGAGGAACTGCGCGCCGACCGTCCCCATGATAATCGACGCCGGATTATAGTTGTCCCTCAAGAATCCCGCGCAGACTCCCACCAGCGCGGCGGCGATAATGCTGACGCCGTACTGCCCCACCTGAGCCGCCATCAAAGCCAGCGTGATTCCCGAGATTGCGCAGATACCGGCGGCGAGACCATCCAGGCCGTCCATAAAGTCGACGGTTTTCGTCACTCCGAATACCCAAATTACGGTAAACAGCGCGCTGAAAAACGGCGAGAACTGCACCCACAGTCGCGGGTTGTACGCATGCTGGTTAGAGGGAGCGATACCGGACGCGAACGGATTGGTGATGCCGTCGATCCGCACGCCGAACGCCACCAGCACCAGAGCCGCCGTAATCAGCGCGACCGACTGCCAGGTGGGGGAAAGCTCAAATTTATCGTCGAGCGCTCCGACGAAAGCGACAACAGTGCCGCCCAAAGCCACGCCGATAAACTGATGCAGAAGATTGGGATTCCAGGGAAAGTGGTTTGTGGTCAGATAGCCATAGCCGGCGAACAGAGTGACCAAAAACGCGGCATACATGGAGATGCCGCCCCATCTCGGAACAGCCTTTTTGTGCACGTCCCGCTCGCGTGGAACCGCCACCGCGCCGTAGCGAACGGCGAGGCGCTTAACCCAAGGCGTGAGAAGAGTAGTAAGGACCGCCGCTAAAATGCACGAGAGGATCGGAAGCTTCATCGAGAACTTGCGCCGTCAAAAAACAACAGTGCCGCTTCGTCATCTTACGACAGAAGCGGAATTTTTGCCAGCAGAGCGATATTACCGATGGTGAAGCCAAATAAGCCTCACGGCAGTAGCGGCTATCAGGTACGCGAGAACGCAAAAGCAGGAGACAACTAGAGATCGCCCTATTCGGGCGAAAGTGGTTTGTTCAGGCGTAGTTCTCAAGTACCGCAGATTGAAGTACCATCCGGCTGCCCCAAACAAGCCGCCAATCGCTCCTCCAATAGCCAGCAGCGCCAGCGGCGACAAAGCGCAAATACGCTCGGCTTGAGTCAATGGTCGAACGTATTCAACATGTTGCCCACCGTACACTACCGTGGGCAAAATATCCATATAGGGAAGTTGATCAAAAAGCGTAATCATCTCCCTGCGGCCGACATCATTTGTGATGTAGTAGCGGCCGCGCACCTTGTCTTTCGGAACAGGCGCATCGTTTTGCAGCAAACGATAAAAAGCAGTCCAACTAAGCCCCATCTCTATTTCGATGCGCTGCTCTTCGAATCCAGGCAGCAAAATAGGGTAGCGCGGGACCCGGTTCACGGCTAATCAGCCTCGTTAGCGCCTTGTGCGCCGGGCATATAAATCAACTCGATATCGCCCGCGTTCAGCACTTCCATCGCGAATTCGTCGGGGTACTCGCCGCCGATGACAACTTTCACAATGCCCGCGTTCACGATCATCTTCGCGCACATATTGCACGGCTGGTGCGTGCAGTAAAGAGTCGCCTTGTCGGTGGACACGCCGTTGAACGCGCCCTGGATAATCGCGTTCTGCTCGGCGTGGAGGCAGCGGACACAGTGACCGCCGATTAGATGGCAGCCGACTTCCTGGCAATGAGCCAAGCCCTTGGGCGCGCCGTTGTAGCCGGTGAGCAGGATGCGCCGGTCGCGGACGATTACCGCGCCGACCTGGCGTCGCAGGCAGGTGGCGCGGGTGGAGACGTCGCGCGCGATCTGCATGAAGTAGTCGTCCCACGCGGGGCGCTGCACAGGGGTCTGTTGATGCTCCATATAAGTCACGCGGTTGGAATGATCCCCCACTCTCGTAGAATATCGAGCTCGTCGGGAAGTGAATCTTGGTTGAACCAATCAGGGTTAATCAGCAATCCTTTAAGGCCTGGTGACGGGAAGTGCCCAATTTCATCCAGCGTGGCCTCCGAGTATTGGCCCGCCTGAGTTAACAGTAGAAAAGTCGCCTGACGCTCAGCTGGATCGATAATCCAATATTCGGGAATGCCTGCACTCGCATATTCCGCTTCCTTCACGAAATAATCGGTTTTAATACTGCCAGGGCTGACGATTTCTATGACGATGTCGGCAGGACCATTCAGGTATTTCGATGCTATCCTATCCAGATGCTCGTTCAGCACGATCATAATGTCCGGGCTGCGGCCATTGCCGCCGGGTTCAGCCCGCATGACGAATGGATCGTTCAGCACCCGCCCTATATTGTTTCGTCTACAAGCAATTCTTAGCAGTGTCAGTAGAAACGCTCCTAAATCGGTGTGACGCTCGTTGATCGAAACCATAGGAACAGCCTCGCCATCAACCCATTCTGTTCTTAGTTCCGGATGCCCATCCCCATCCCACTCCAAGAACTCGTCAAATGACATCCTTTGCTTAGCCCGGCGCGCGATGGGAGCACCTAATTCCAGAGCAGTTGTCGTCATAGGGAGCGCCTTTCCTACATCAGTCGTTTATGCCGGAAATTGGTCACAAAGTGTCTTGACGCCGCGACGCACCTCATCGTAAACATCCTCGTCGCCCATGTTGGTGAGCGTCCGGTGGATCAGCCGCGCCACCTGACGCATCTCGTCCTCGCGGAAGCCGCGCGAGGTGGATGCGGGCGAGCCGAGGCGAATGCCGGAAGTCACGAAGGGCGATTCCGTGTCAAAGGGAATGCTGTTTTTGTTGCAGGTGATGTTCACCTTGTCCAGCTCCACCTGGCTTTTGTTGCCTTTCAGACCCATCGGGCGCAGATCAACCAGCATCAGGTGGTTGTCGGTGCCGCCCGATGCGATTTTGAATCCGAGGCTGACCATCTCGTCGGCCAGTGCGGCAGCGTTGCGCCTGACTTGCTGCTGATAGGTCTTGAACTCAGGCTGAAGCGCCTCATGGAGGGCGACGGCTTTCGCGGCGATCACGTGCATCAGTGGTCCGCCCTGGACGCCGGGAAAAACGGCGGAGTCGATCTTTTTAGCGAGGTCGGCATCATCGGTCATGATAAGGCCGCCGCGAGGCCCGCGCAAAGTTTTATGCGTGGTCGTCGTGACGATATGCGCGTGCGGGAACGGCGACGGGTGCTCGCCGGCGGCGATCAATCCGGCGATATGGGCGATATCCGCCATGAGCAGCGCGCCGACTTCATCGGCGATTGCGCGCATGCGCTCGAAGTCGATCACGCGTGGGTAGGCGCTCGCGCCGGTAGTGATGAGCTTGGGCTTGACATCGCGGGCGATGGTCGCCAGCTCGTCGTAGTCGATGCGGCCCGAGATGGGATCGACGCCGTAGAAGTGGCAGTTATAGAATTTGCCGCTGAAATTGACCGGCGAGCCGTGGGTAAGGTGGCCGCCCTGGTCGAGGCGCATCCCGAGCATGATATCGCCGGGTTGTATCAAGGCCGTAAAAACGGCGATATTGGCGGATGCGCCTGAGTGCGGCTGGACGTTGGCGAAGCCCGCGCCGAACAGCTTCTTAGCGCGGCTAATCGCGAGCCGCTCCACAATATCCACATACTCGCAGCCGCCGTACCAGCGCTTGCCGGGATAGCCTTCGGCGTATTTGTTGGTCAGCACGGAGCCTTGCGCCTCACGGACGGCGCGGGAAACGACATTCTCCGAAGCGATCAGCTCGATCTTGTCTTGCTGGCGCGTCTCTTCCTTGCGAATGGCGTCGAAAACTTCCGGGTCGATTTCGCTGAGCGGCAGCTCGCGGCCGCTGTGGAACGTCGATTCGGAGCGCGCTTCCGAGTAATGTGAGCTAAGTATCGGCGTTTCGGTAAGTTCGTCTTCGATGAGTGCCATGGGGGATGTTCCTTCGCGTCAACACAGGCTGCCGACAACAGCAGCGGGCAACATAATTGACGTGATAATACCTCAAGCACGCGGCCATGGCGACTTGCCTGGGAGATGCCTGCCTCGCCACGTTTTTATGCTAAGGAGCCGGCGAAACTGCCGCGTCCTGGGCAACCTCACGCATCGTCTCACCACGCCTGCGCACCAGCCAGGGCTTCTCGCACGCCAAGAAGAACAGATAGCACAAGCCGACAATGACCGGGATTCCGGCGTAAATCAAGATCAAAAGCTGCGCGTACCATCCGACATGCATCGGCAGTATTACGTACTGCCAAGCGACTTGCAGCAGCGGCGCATGCATCAGGTAAATACTGTAGGCAAACGTCCCGAGAAAAACCAGCGGCTTTACGCTGAGCGCGTCGCGCAGCCAGTTTTTGCCGGGGCAGGAGACCAGGATCAGCAGCGACGCCGAAAGCAAACCCATCACGAAATCATCCATGATCCAAAGCTGCGGGTTATCGCCCGCGACCGGCTGAACACCCCTCAAGTGGAACAGGTGAGCATAAAGCGCATGGAGGGAAACGGCTTCCGCCAGTATCGCTACAAGAACGCCGGCGATCAAAGCAGTGATGACAATCCATGGCATTGGCCTCATCAAGCGACGCCAGCGTGCCTCGGGCGACATCGCCACCAGCGCGGCCAGCGTCCCAAATGCAAATAATGCGATATAGCCGAAAATCCACACGCCGCCGAACGACGGCACCTGTTTTTTCACCAAGAAAAAGAGAAAATAGCCGAAGGCCACTGTGGCCGCCGTCGTCGCCACTGGCCCCATGCGTCGCCAGCCGAGCGCGATTAAAGGCAGCACGAGGTAGATCTGCCACTCCAAAGCAATCGACCACATTACGTGGTTGATATTCGGTGTGTAAATAAAATCCTGGACCAGCAGCAGGTGACTCACCACCGCCCCCATCGAAATCGGCAGACAGGCATCCCAGTAGTTGCCGGTCGGCTTGCCGATGAGCGCCAGTATGAGAAGGATGGAGATCGCCAGAGCGTAGTAGTAAGGCGGCAGGATGCGGCGGGCGCGGCGCTTGTAAAAGTCCAGCGCGCCGCCGCGCAGAATGCCGAACGACGACGGCTTTGTCATCGGCAACGCCAAGCAAAAGCCCGATAGAACTATGAACAAATCGACGGCATAGTGGGCGTAGGTCAGCAGCGCCGTTCCGAAACCCTCACGCGTGCCCGGAATTGTCACAAGAGCATGACCCATCACGACGTAAATCGCGGCGAGCGCCCTGAGCCCGTCCACAAACTCGATCCTAATCTTAGGTTCGGGATTGCTGATCGCCGAGGCTTTGTTATCAGGCGAAATAATCATAAAATTTTCAAAACCGTAAGCAATAGGATGGGCGTTCCACGGCGCGGGAGAAACCGCCGCATCCCGTGTAATTTGCCGCATCGGCTCATCGGGCTTGTGGGCGAGCCATGGTCTTTCGTAAAGAAGGAAGAGAGACAATCCAACCTCACAACCACCAGAACGCCGACAGCCACAACGTCAGCGCCGATAGGCCGCAACGCGGCGTCAGCGTTAGCCGGCAGATCGGAACCCGCAGCTCGATTCAACTGGATTGAAGAGGACATACTTGGGATAAGCCGATTGAAGGCAAGCTCGGCGTGGGAGATCGGCTTAGAAGCTCTAAGGAGCCGGGCTGATCGCGGCTGCGATTTCGGCCTGACGCTCCGTCCGGGGCCGACCCGGCATAAAGGGACGCTCAAAAATCCGGTGGAACACATACCCGGCCAAAATCGAGGCGATTATCACCAGGATGGCTTTACCAAGATGTTCAGCGTTGCTGTTGAACGAGGTTAAGTAGATCGAGTAGAACGTCCAAACAAAGTAGAAGTGCAGCAAATAGATGCTGTACGAGATTGTGCCGACCCACGTCAACGCGCGAAACAGCCAGTAATGGGCAAACGATTCCGCTCGCGCGGTGCAAAACAGAACGACGATGGCGCTGAATTCGACGCCCCAGGCGGAATCGAGAAAAGGGCCGTACCGGAAATGCTTGGCGTACCAGAGGCAAACCGGCAGAAGCGCCGCCGCGATAACCGCCACCCATCGACGCCGGGTGAGCGTCGGGCGCGCGACTATCGCGGCGGCGTACATCCCGGAAACGAACTCGACGCATCTCGCCGGCAAAGAGCTGTAAAGAACGGAGCTGCCGTTAGTGAGCGGCAGGTTTCGGAAGGCCCCGTACGTGTGAAATGCGTATAGCTCCGTGACCGCGGTCACGCACAAGGCTACTAGCCAAACTCGCGCCAACTTGTAGCGCGCCGCGAGAAAGACAAGCAGCGGAAACGTGACATACAGCTGGGATTCCAGAGCAAGCGACCAGAACGTGCCGTTGTACTGGAACATCGTGGAGGGAAACAGATTGAACAGCATGACGCAATGCAAAACGATGCTGCCCCAATTGCCCAAGCCCGCATTCCAGGGAAGATGATCGTGCCGGTTGTGGAAAACCGAAAAGGCCAATCCGAACGTAAACGCGGCGTAGTACGCCGGTAGAATTCGAAGGGCGCGCCGCCTCGCGAACTGCTTTATGTTGACGACGATGTTATGCTCTTCCGCTTTGCGGATGAGCGGCATGTAAAGGCAAAAACCGGACAAGACCAAAAACAAGTTCACGCCGAGCCAGCCAGGGTTGGCCAGTGTCACGCACAGCCGGGTGAAGCGGTAGAGATGATCGTGGGTCGGCCCCAGCGAGCCCAGGCAATGGTGCCAAATGACCCAAAGGCAGGCGAGCCCGCGCAAGACATCGATGGTGTTCAGCCGCGCCTGGGCCGCGCTCAACGGTTGCGGCGGCGCTAGAGGTTTACTTTCCAGAATTGTCATGACACATCATGGCTCTAGGGCGCGGGCGATAAGGCGGCGTCATCGGCGAGCTCGCGCATCGTCTCCTTGGGCCGGCGCGCCAGCCACGGCTTCTCGCAGAGCAGGAAGAAGGCGTAGCATACCGCCAGTATCGCGGGAATTCCGCCCAGCACCAGGAACAGGAACTGCTTTTGCCAGGTGAGATGCAGCGGCGCAATCGCGTATTGCCAGACGACCTGCAGCAGCGGCGCGTGTATCAGATAGATGCTGTAAGCAAACGTCCCGACAACCACAAGAGGCTTGGCGGCGAGCGTGTCCCGCAGTATGTTTTTGCCGGGGCAGCAGGCCAGGATCAGCAGCGCGGCGGAAAACAATCCGCTAACGAGATCGTTACGGGTCAGTACCCAGTCAGACGTATCGTAGCCATGCACCACGTGCTGCCGCACCGAGACTGCCAGCAACAGCACGATTATAGTCCAAGGTAAAGGCTTGCGCACCATCTGCCACTTGGAACCCTGAGCGGTTGTGACGAAAGCGGCGAGCGTGCCGAACGCAAAAAGAGCCACATAGACAAACATTAAGGCAAAAGGCTCAAGCTGAGGGATCGTTCTAATTCCGGCGAGCGCTCCGCAGGCGATGATGGTTGAAAGAATCGTGGTCATCATGGGACCGATTCGCCGCCAACCTACCGCAATCAGCGGCAGCAGAAAATAAATTTGCCACTCGACCGCGATCGACCACATAGCGTGGTTGATGCGCGCCGGGTAGACCACGTCCTGCACCATCAATATGTGCGCCAGAATCGCTTGCCAGCTCACGGGAAGAGCGAGATCCCAATGAGTGCCCGTACGCCGTCCAATCAGAGTGTAGACGAGCGCGAGGGAGAGCGCGAGCGCATAATAATAAGGGGGCAGGATGCGCCTAGCCCGGCGCTTGTAGAATTCCAAAACGCCGCCGCGCAGCACGCCAAACAAGTTCGGCTGCGACATCGGCAGAGCCAGGCAAAAACCGGACAAGACGATAAACAGAACCACGGAAAGATGCCCCTGGTTTAGCCATCCCGTTCCGGGGCCGTCGCGCCGTGTCGGAATCGTAATCCAAGCGTGGCTCAACACCACGAAGAGCGCCGCCAAAGCGCGAAGCCCATCAACGAATTCCAGGCGCAGGCGCGTGGGAGCTGCGTGCGTCGCGGCGGCGTAGGGCATCGCGGCGGAATCGGATTGACTCGTGGCTGTGATCATGCGTTGAAACGAAATAATCTACGGGAAGGCTGCTCCGCCGAACTTGCACCGGTCTCTGGGGTAAGACTTACTGTGCAGCTATTTTTATTGTACATTGAAACGTCCGCTCACCGGTTCACAGGCTTGGCGGCCTGGCGCGTTCAGTCGATATTTCGAAGGCCGATTTCGCTGCGCGTGGCGACTATTCTGGCTTCTCTCATTTTGCTGTGCAGTTCGGGCGCAGTGCCGGCTCAAGAGAGAATCCCCGTTTTCCGCTCGGCTGCCGCCGCGCGCGCCTGGGGTGAAGCGCGGCAGACGGCTGGTCAGTTCCAGGTGGCGTCGGAGGCGTTTTTACAGGAAGCCGCGCTCAGAGCGTCCGAAGGCGACCCGCAGGGCGCGGAAGTGCGCCGGCGGCTTGCCCGCCGGATCGGCACCGACATCGCTCTCGCAATCCCGGTTTCGCCACCGGCGAAATCGCCCTACCCGCTCGCCAAATGGGAGCCTGTCGCGGGCTGCTACATCGGAGCGTTGGACACGCCCGGCGAGGGCCGCTCGTTCGACGGCGAATCGGACGCAAGCGATTTCTCGCGCCGCGTCGGCGTACCGCTGGCGCTGGGCTATACGTATCTTCGGTATGGCGCGGACTTTCCCGGACGCTGGGCCGAGCGCAACTCGGACGCGGGGCGCGCTATACAAATCGCGCTCGAGCCGAACGATATCTTCGCCGTGCGCGACGACGACTACTTGGAAAATTGGGCGCGAGACGCCGCGCGGTTTCCGGGCGCGGTGTTCCTGCGCTTCGGCGGCGAGATGAACGGAGCTTGGACCCCCTGGCATGCCGACCCGCTCGCTTATCGGAAAGCGTTCCGAACGGTGGCGCTGGTTATGAAACGCGCGGCTCCCAACGTGGCGATGGTCTGGGCGCCCAACGACGTCCCCACCGACAACTTAGATCGGTATTATCCCGGCGACGACGTCGTGGACTGGGTAGGCATCAGTCTTTACGTCGTGCGGTATTACGACGACAATCTCGCCGAACCGGCCTATCAGGACAATCCCGCGACATTCATCGAACCGTTTTACGCCAAGTATGCAAAGCGAAAACCGTTGTGCCTGGTCGAGTGCGGCGTGACTCACAACTCGCGCGTGGAAGGCATGCCGTCGGAGCAGTTCGCCGCCGCGCGCATCCGCGACCTGCTCTTTGCGATGAAGGTGCGGTTTCCGCGCTTAAAGATGTTCTGCTGGTTCGACCGCAACAATTTAACGGGCGCGTCCCCGGACCGGCGGCTCAACGATTACTCGCTGCCGCCGGACTCGCCGGAGCTGGCGGCGTTTCAATCGTGTGTCGCCGACCCTTATTTCCTCACCCGAGTCGATACCGGAGCGACAGCCGAGCACGCGTACTTGCCAATCACGACGCGTTTTCCGCCGCAGTATGCAGGAGAGGTGGACTTCTCGCTGCGGACGTATTCACTGCTGCCAGGTTTGCAAGTGACGCGCGACGGGCATACGACTCGCATACCGCCGCAACAGAGAGAATTCACTCTGCCACCGGGAAATGGCGCAGTCGCTTTGAGCGTCATCGACGCCGCGAACCGCGTTGCGGCAACGTATAAAATAGCCGCGCCTTAAAGCCAACCATATCAATTAACTCAGCAAAGGATATCGTCTTGTCCGAATCAAACACCGACACACAAGCCGGCCAGTCAGCTCCCAGCGAGCCGTTTCAATTCTTGATCGACCTCATCGACGCGCCGTCGCCGTCCGGCTACGAGCAGCCCGCCGCCGAAGTGTTCCGCGCGCACTGCGTGGATAATATTCCCGGCTCGGTGGTAAAAACCGACGTCATGGGCAACGTATATGCGACGCTCAAAGGCAGCGGCGATGACGGCGCGACAAGCGTGATGCTGGCGGGGCATATCGACGAGATCGGCTTTCAGGTGCATTCCGTCCACAAAGATGGATACCTCTACTTCGATCCGGTCGGCGGCCACGACGCGGCGGTGGTGGTCGGGCAGCGCGTCATTGTGCATACGGCCGAGCACGGCCCGCTGCCGGGCGCGGTTGGACGCAAGGCGATCCACTTGCTGAAAGCCGACGAGCGGGGGAAAGCCGCTGATCTCAGCGATATGATTATCGATATCGGCGCGGTAAAAGGCTCCGACATCGCCGATATTGTCCGGCCCGGCGACCCAATTACGTTTGCCGCCCCGTTCCAGCATCTCCTCGGCGACTTAGCCGTCTCCCATGCGTTCGACGATAAGACCGGCGCGTATATCGTGGCGGAGACGCTTCGGCTGCTGGTCGCGAACAAAGAATCGTTCAACGCCTCGGTCACCGCCGTAGCGACCGTGCAGGAAGAAATCGGCTTACGCGGCGCTCGCACTTCCGGCTATGCGCTAGGCTCGCAGGTGGGCATCGCCGTGGACGTTTACCATGCGAGCGATTATCCCGGCGCGGGCAAGCGGGCGGGCGCGGAGGGAATCCGCTGCGGCGGCGGGCCGATTATTTTCCGGGGCGCGAACATCAATCCGGAAGTTTACAAGCGCTTGGTCGCCGCCGCCGATGCCGAGGACATGGACTACCAGATCGCCACCGCTCCCGGTGGCACCGGCACCGACGCCAACGCAATGCAAATCGGCGCGGGCGGGATGGCGACCGGTATTATCAGCATCCCGCTCCGCTACATGCATACGCCAGGCGAGATTGTGGCCCTGAAAGACGTTCAGGACTGCGCCCGATTGCTGGCGCGCTTTGTGGCGATGATCGAGCCAGGCGCGGACTTCACTCCGACCATGGCAAACTACGCCAGCCCGAAGCTGCGGAAGCCTGCTGAAGATGAGACGTCCGATGCTGGCGGTGTCACCGAGCAAGGCGACTCCGATCAGGCAAGCGAGTAATCGGAGATCCATTGCCTAGCGTTACGCTGCTACTTGAAGTGGCGCTGGGCGATGGTTGAGCATAGTGGTAAAATCCGGCGTATGACTTCTCAAACTGCGGTTGTCGTCGGCGCGTCTTCCGGCATCGGGGCCGCGCTGGCGCGGGCATTGGCCGGACGAGGCTATCAAGTCGCCTTGGTGGCACGGCGGGCGGACCAATTAACCGCAGTCGCCGACAAAATCAATGAGGTGGCCGGGCGCGAGTTGGCCAAAATCTACCCGTCTAGCGTTCTTGATTTCCATGAAGTGGAATCGGTGTTCCAGCATATTCTTGCCGACTTCGGCGGAATGGACGTCGTAGTCTACGCTGCCGGCATCATGCCTAAAGTTGATCCCGCCGAGTACTCGTTCCACAAAGATCGACAAATTATTGAAGTGAACGTGCTGGGCGCGATGGCGTGGCTCAACCTGGCGGCCGAGCGCTTTACAAAGCAGCGCGGCGGCGCGATTATCGGCATTTCCAGTGTCGCCGCCGACCGTGGGCGTCGCTCCGCCCCTGCTTACAACGCTTCCAAAGCGGCTCTGGACACCTACCTCGAAGCTCTGCGCAACCGAATCACCCGGTACGGCGTCAAAGTGCTGACCATCAAGCCGGGGTTTGTCGATACAGAGATGATTGCGGGCCTCAAGCTGCCGCCGTTCCCGAAGCCGATCTCCTCCGACGAGGCCGCGCGCCTGACTCTGGCCGCGCTCGACGACAACGCGCAGGTTGCTTACGTGCCCGGATTATGGCGCTGGGTCATGTTGCTAATCCGCAGTCTGCCCTCGCCCATCATGCGCCGCATCAATATCTAACTCCCAACCAATCTGGAAATATCCACACCGACGACTATGAACGAATCGCCTTTTGAGCTACTTGCGCCGGATCGCCTGGAGAGGATTGAAGCGTGGGGGATGAGCCGCGCCTCGCTGGCATACGTTCACCGGCCGACGACTGTCGCCCGCGCCGCCCGTGTGCTGCAGGCGGCTGTCGAGGGGAGCGTGACCGTGGCGGCGCGGGGCGGAGGCAATTCATACGGCGACGCGTCGCTGAACGCCGACGGCGTCGTGCTTGACATGACACGCATGAATCGCATCTTAGCTTGGGACCCGGAGACCGGCAAAATCGAGTGCGAGCCTGGAGTTACCATCCGGCAGCTGTGGCAGCACTGCCTGGAAGACGGCTGGTGGCCGCCGGTCGTCTCCGGCACGATGC
>CAXSEA010000030.1:0-23379 GCA_964235675.1 uncultured Armatimonadales bacterium
GCCCGGTACGAGTACCTTATTACGTCGATGGGCCATAAAATCGGCCTTGTGCTGATGGCAATGATCCAGGTAGGCGATCACTGGAACCTCGAAGGATTAAGCGGCTCTCCTTTTAAGTTTATCGACACGCGCTCAGGCCGCCCTGTGAAGCTGGCACTGGTAGACTCCGAAACGGACGCGGCGGTTCGCCCTCAAGACGTTGAGGTTCAAGAAGGTCCTGGAGCGGATGAAGAGATGCAGAGACGATTTTCCAATCTTCATTCGCCGGCCAGCCATTGGTTTGAATAGATTGTAACGGCAACAACTTGAGGCGCTGATCGAATGACACTTGTTTATGGCAAAGCTGCGCAGACAGATCGCGTATTGCGCCGCTCCGTCCGCCATCTGGGCGAGAGTGCCCGCCACAAAGCAGTTGGTCGCCGTCTTCGCTGCGTCCGCTCCGCCTTCCAACCCGCTCTCGCTAGTTGCCTCGCCAATATCCGCCGCCGCGTCACCGATTGCCCCAAGGGTGCCCAGCTGGGTGAGGAGGCCATATCCGCCTGCTAAGATGAAGAGGTCACCGGTAACTCTGGCTCCTCCCTCACGATCGGTGGCGTTAGGATCGATTGGATTCAGGGATGTCAGGCCCGATGATCCGAGAGCCCGGAGATTTGCATGGCCAGAGACAAGGTATTTGCCCAGTTCGTAAATGCCCTTGGCAGCCTTGACCGGATTAAGCGCATCACCTATGCCATTAGCGTAATCTCCAAAATCAGTGTCATTATGATCGGCTTCGTTGACGGGATCGTTGCCGGAGTACTCGTAGAGATTGATGCCGCCCGCGTAGCCGATGGGGTCGCGGTTCACCCAGCGCCTGGTCTGCGGCTGGTAGTAGCGGTGCCCCGCCAGCACCAGGCCCGTGGCGGTGTCGGTCTGGTAGCCGAACTGCGCCTCGTAGCCCGCCGCATCGGTCGGCGTGATCTGCTCGGGGTCGGGGAAGCTGTGGGCCGTGCCGTAGGGGTCGTAGTCGAGCAGGCGGTTGCCCCACGAGTCGTAGGCGCTCTCGTCGTAGAGGTAGGCCGCCGTCTCGTTGCTGGAGTAGGACGACAAGTCAATGCGCAGCCGCTCGGTGACCGTGCCCTGCGGATCGAAGGCGAAGGAGTCGTCGGTGGCGGTGTTGCTGCCGGTGCCGTAGTTGTAGTTGTCGTCCCAGTCGGGGATCACCCGCTCGCGCCAGCCGTCGGGGCCGACGATGTTGAGCGCCGTCTCTACTCCGTCCGCGTTGTACTCGCCCACCGGCACGGTGCCGTACGCGCCTGAATCGTCGTAGAGGTAGAACGCGTAGCTGCCGTCGGGGTTCTCCCGCCAGGCGCGCCGACCGTCGTCGAGGTAGCCCGCCGAAGGCAGGAACATGATGCTGCCCAAGACGGCCTTGGACAAGCGGTCGCCTTCGTCCCAGGTCAGAGTCGAGGACTTGGAGCCGTAGGTGAGGCCGGAATCGCTGGCACCCGACAGCAGCGACGAAAGGCTGGTCAGCACCTGGTTGCCGGACAGGCCGAAGCTGAATTAGTACACTATTAGTGTGCCATTGGGGAATTCGCCGTCGATCCATCCGCAGGGATAATGCCCGCGCTCAAAAATTACGAACAAGCCGGTATAGAACCTAAATGGTGAGTAGTTGGCATAAGCATCTTCCATAAGAGCACTCAAAATGCACCAATACGCTGAATCGCGGAAATACTTGGTCAAGTTGTTTGCTAGCATTGTTGACTCGATATGCGAATCAAGATACTCAGCCATTAACTCTTTTGCTTTACGAACGGTAGGATTCCATTTTTTGTATTCTGCTTTATGGTTTGATGCTAGGTATCCTGTTATTGCATTGCGCGCTGAGAGTGTAGTTTCGTCCCAGCTCTGCTGATTAGCATACTTTTCAGCATCTTGCCAATTATCAATTTTTAACGTGGGCAAAAAGAACTCTGAAAGAGCCTCAAACGCCTTGTCACAATACTTAAACCATTCTATAGTTGCCATCTTGTTGACAATTTCATCGCTAAACGGAAGAGGTTCCACTACAGTTGATACAATCATGTGCTCACCTTAGTTGCTTACTTGGCCAGATTAATGCTGCCGGGTATATTCGGAACTTCATCTTCGGCCTGTATATTGTACATCTTCGTTTGAACTCGCATAGCATGCATTGCAATACTAATCTGTGATGGCATCAGTTTAGCAGCAACCAGCGAATTTTTAACTGCATTCATGTACTCACCTACAGTGGGAACTTCACCTTCTAAAGCACCGCCCTTGCGGTAAACATTCCAGAAGTCCTCCATGACCTTATGTGCAGCCCAATGTTCAGAACCAGCATCTTTAAAGATATTACCTGCAAGATTGATTGCAACGCCTTTATTCTTTGCTATCAGCTTGCTAAATGCAGCGTTCTGAAATAAATGGTGAGCTTGTCCTGCAACGGATGACACTCTCCTTACCGCTTGATAGTCACCAATAATTCGTGAGCCTTTTCCAAGTAGGCGTGTTCCTTTTGCTATCAACGCTCCATCACCTAATCCTGGAACCAATGCGGCTACAGATAAGCCAGCTCCAACGTAGTCACCCTGGTAAAGGGAAATTCCTGCACTTGCTAAGTCGGCAACATCTCCTACAATCGGAATGAAGCCAATTCCTCCTAGAACCAACTGGGTCTTGTCGATCCCACTCATGTAACCGCTGGGATCAGCCTCGTTGACGGGGTCGTTGCCGGAATACTCGTAGAGGTTGATGCCTCCGTCGTAGCCGATGGGGTCGCGGTTCACCCAGCGCCTGGTCTGCGGCTGGTAGTAGCGGTGCCCCGCCAGCACCAAGCCCGTGGCCGTATCGGTTTGGTAGCCGAACTGCGCCTCGTAGCCCGCCGTGTCTTCCGGCCCGATCTGCTGCGGGCCGGGGCCGTAAGCGCCGCTGCTGAACGGGTTGTAGTCGGTGAGCCGGTTGCCCCAGGAGTCGTAGGCCGTCTCGTCGTAGAGGTAGGGGTAAGGAACGTCCTGGGCGGGAGCGTTGCTCGGGTAGGTGTGGGCATTGGAAGAGCCGGACTCGCGCAGCCGCTCCACGACCGAGCCTTGCGGGTCGAACTCCAGCCAGTCCTCGGAGTAGTTGTTGCCGGGCTCGTAGTAGCCGCTGTCCGAGTCGTAGGTCCAGTCCGGCACCAAACGGTCGCGCCAGCCGTCGGGGCCGACGATGTTGAACGCCAACTCCACGCCGTCCGCCGTGTACTCGCCCACCGGCACGTCGCCGTACTCGCCGGTGTCGTCGTAGAGGTAATAGGTGCGGTCGCCGCTGTCGTTGAGGTTGGTGCTCCACGCGCGCCGGCCGTCGTCGAGGTAGCCCTGCGACGGCAGGAACACCACGCTGCCGGAGGCGGCTTCGGACAAGCGGTCGGCTGCGTCCCAGGTGAGCGTCGTGGACTTGGCGCCGTAGGTCGGGCCCGCGTCGTTGGCACCCGCCAGCAGCGAGGTCAGCGAGCTCAGCACCTGGTTGCCGGAGAGATCGAAGCCAAAGGCCGAATTGGTCAACTCGTTGTCGGTGTTCACCGGCTCGTAAGTGGACGAAGCGCCATTGCTGAAGTTGCCGACCTTGTCGTAGGTGAACGCGGACGAGTACGCCAGTTGCGACGGCTTGTACGCGCCGGTCACGCTGCCGCTGGTCTCGCTGGTGACCTCGCCCAGCGTGTCGTACTTATAGCCCAGCGAGCGGCCGAACTCCGCGCCGCTGGAGATCATTGCAGCGCGTCGGCCGTAGCCGTCGTAAGTCATCGAAGCGTAGGAAGAAATCAACTGCCCCGGCGGCACGATGCTGCCGCCCGAAGTGGGCCATTCGGCAGGAATGTTGGTCTGATTGGTGAGGCTTGTCAGTTCATCCCTTCCGTTGTACTGGTACGCGGTCGAGGACACTGGCCCAGCCTCGTTCGTCAGGCGTCCCCCGTTGTCATAGGCGTAGCTGTATGTCTCCGTGGTGCTGCCGTTTTCCGTCGACTCGTAGCTACTGATCGTTCCCGCGCTCGGCGTCATGCTGGCGACGCGCCCAAGGCCGTCGTAGGAGTAGTCAAGGCCGTCGTAATCGAACTCTTCGCCCGAAATGGCTTCGCCTGTGGTGTAGTTCACGCTGCCGTCCGGATTATGGTGGTAGTCCATTTCCAGTTCGGGGCCGCTTTGAGCCGTGTAGTCATAAACGACATTGTCGATATCGTCTATATCATCGTAGTAGTATGTACGCGTTCCGGCGTTGTCTTGATCGGTCTCCAGCCGTCCGAGAGTATCGTAGGTGTAGTGCGAGGGGCCGAGAGCCGTTCCTTTGTAGCCGCTCGTCGGGGGCGTGTATTTGACATCCGTCAGCTCGTTGGCCGGATCGGCGTACGTGTAGGCGCTGGTCACTCCGACGCCGTTGATGCTGGTAAGCACATGACCGGCCAGGTCGTAGCTCGTGTTCCGCATCTTGTCGCCGTTCGGATAATCGACTTCCGTCTGGTTGCCGACGGTATCGTACTTGTAACCCGTCTTGTTGCCCGCGCCGTCAGTGACCGAAGTCACCCGTCCGAGAGCGTCGTAGGCGTAAGTCTCCGGGTAGGTGTCGCCGGTGACGGTCAGGAGCTGGCCTTCGTGGTCGTAGCCATAGGAGACGGTGCGCGTGGTGCCGTCGTCGCCGGTATCGACAACCTTCTGGGCCGGACCGCCGAAATATTCGTAAGTGACGTCGGTTTCGGGCTTCGCGGACGTCGAGGTCTGGGGCGGGTAGACCGCCTTGGTGAGCTGATCGGCGTCGTTGTAGGAGTAGCTGGTCACGTACTTGTTGGCGTCCGTGAACGTCAAGACGTTGTTATGCTGGTCGTAGGTATAGGAAACGCTCGACGTCGCCGTGTTGCCGTTGGCGTCCATGCCTTGAACGGTGATCGTCTTCGGCTCGCCCAGCACTTCAGGCGACGCATAAGCATAAGTCGTCGTGATAGTCTCGTTGTCGTTGGTCGAGTTGGAGAAATTCGGCCCTGGGCTGACGACTTGCGTGATGTTGCCAAGATCGTCGTAGGAGTATGAGGTGATGTCGCTTCCAGCATTGTCGGGCGCCTCGCTCGTCACCTGCTTGACGAGACCGAGCAGCTTAGGATCGTCGCCCGAGGTGTCGCCGTAATAGAGATAGGTGTCCTGCGTATCGAAAGTGCCATCCGAGTCGAGCCGCTCGGCAGATGTCACCTCGCCAAGCGGATTAGGCGAGTAGGTGATGTTGTTTGCAGTCGAAACCTTGCGGGGGTCTTGCGCCTTGTGGAGGGTTCCGAATGGGTCATACGTAAACGTGTCTACTTTGCCGTTCGGGTCGGTTACTTGAGTCGGCGAGTATGGATTACCTGAATCCTGGTAGGCGAGCAGCGTGTTGACGCTTGAGCCGCCGCTAACGTCCGAGGCTCCGGAGCCGACCGGGATGCTGCTGCCGGTATCAATGTTGGAGCTGTTGTAGCTTTCCGTCCAGTTGAGGAGCGTGGAGCTGCTCGCCTTGTCAATGACTGAAGCGCTTGTGCTCGATTGAGTCGGCTTGTAGGCATAGCTGTGGCTGTTGCCGTTGGCGTCTGTGTAAGAGGTAGCCGCGCCCGTGGTCGGGTCAAAAGCGGTCTGCGCCGTCACGAGGGTGCTGCTGGTGGTTTCCGGGTCGGGCGCACTGACCGACGACAGCAGCAGGACGCCGTTCATCGCCTGGTAGCTGTACTTCCACTGATCGGAGGTGCTGTCGACAATCGAGACGTCCGACAATCCTTGGATTGTCGTGGTGGCACCGTTGACGGTCACAGAATTTCCCGCGAACTGGTAGCTGACGCTGCGTCCGGTGTTGTCGGCAACGCTTTTCAACAAGCCGGATGAATACCCGAACGCAAGCAGTTCGACAGGCGTAGACGCGTCGTTATAGATGCCCGCGAGGGTTCCATCGGTGTTGTAGCGGAATGAAACGCCGTGTCCAAACCGGTTTGTAATGCCGGCCAGTTGGTAGTTGTTCGCGTTGCCCGCGGACGGAGTGAACGAGTAGCTGGTGTGGTCCTGGAAAGCGACGCTCAGAGATTGCCATAAGCCGATGTTCGTGTTAGGGCTTTTGGTCGGAGGAACCGGAACGCCCGTCACGATGTAGGGCGTGCCGCTCGCCAGAGTGAATTGGCCGGTCGCCTGGCCCGTGTTGTCCACGAGCGGCGTCCAATCCTCTTGCGAGCCGTTTGGATAAGTCAGGACAAGGGGAGACCACTGGCCCGTCATGCTGGGGGTGACGCGCAGATCGTAATTTTCGGTCCAACCCTCCGATAATCCAGGCGACATATAGCCGGCCGCCGCCATGGAGTCGCGGTAGGTGCGCTGGTACGATACGCTGGGGCCAATTGGGTTGAACGCCCAAATATCGATTCCGGGATGGTTTTCCACCACGCCTGTCGGCAGGCTCACCGCGAGAGAGCCGGCGGGGCCGGCGCCTTCCGCATCGGAAGAATCCGACGCGACGACATCGCTGGCCCATCCGGGAACCGGTATATCGATGTTCATCGGACTGCTGCCGGGAAGAGCGGCAATGGGCGTCACTCCGCCGCCGCCGACAGGCAGCACGGAGAGCGCGGCTAGCGCGGCGTTCCCCGTCGTTGAGGTGAACTGCAGCTTAATTCCAGAGCCGCCGCTTGCCTGCACGACAAAAGTTCGGCTGACGGCTATATACTCCCCTCCCGCCGCCGCAAAGATGTCGTAGCCGCTGAGAAGCGTGTTGCCGTTGGCGGTGACATTGAATACGCCTTTTTTTGCCGCGTTGTACTCAATTTCCGCGAACTTCAACGTGACGTTGTAGCGGCCGTCTTTCACTGGGGCCGTATACGTGAAAGCAGTGCCGACACGCTGCGATTGGTATAAGACAGGGTCGGATGTGCTGGAAATAGCGTGAGTTGTCGGCAGCGTACTCCCGTTCGAGTAATCAGTGTCGGCGAGCCAGACGTTAGTCGTCACGTCGGTATATGTGTTTTGACTTCCGCTATCAATTCTTAGCGAGCTTGGAGCCGCACTTGCGGCGGTAACGGTCAGGTTGAGATGCTTGGTGTGCCCTCCGACCGTGGACGAGCCGTCCACGGTTACGGAGGTAGGGCCACTGACGGTTGCTGACGATGTCGCCGTGAAGGTAATCGTCGCGGTACTCGAACCCGTGATCGAAGCCGGCGATACCGAGGCCGTCACGCCGGCGGGCAGAGTGGACGTATCTATGGACAGCGAAACAGAACTGCTGTAACCGCCGTAGTAAGCGATGCCGACTGTGTCGGTGACGGTCGATCCCTGCGCGACACTCACCGACGAGGGAGTCAGCGTCAAAGCGTAGTCCGGCTTCGCGGTCACGGCAAGCGTCGCCGTCTTGCTGACGCTGCTGTAGGTCGCAGTGATCGTCGCGCTCGTGTTTGCCGTCACGTTCAGCGACGTGGCGGTAAAAGTCGCCGTAGTCGCGCCGGAGGCGACCGAAACGCTTGCAGGAACTGTCGCCGCGCTTGTGTTGCTGCTGGCAAGCTTGACTGAAACGCCCCCGCTCGGTGCGGCGGAGCTGATCGTCACGGTACCGGTCGAGTTCGCCTGGCTGCCGACAACACTGGTCGGAGACAAAGTTAAGCCAGAAAGCGTTTGAGCAGAAGCGACGTGGCCCGCTCCAGCAAAAACCACAGCCAGGCAGCTTAGCATCAGTGTAAGCAGAAGGCGCAAAGGCAACTGTTTTCGCGTCGCTGCCACAGATGTACAAGCCGTAAGCCGGCTAGGCCTTTTGCTCGAAGCCTCAACGTCAGCATCATTGCCACTGACGAAGAACGGCGTAATCAGGCTGTTATGAGGCGACAACATTGCTTAATTCCTATTAAAAACGAGTGGAAGGAGGTTTAGGACCACAAAGGGAAAACTGGAGCAGAGGAACGTGAAGTTTAGGGGACGGCGTGCTAGATCGCACGTTGTGGTTCGAGGAGGGAAAACGAGGCTACAACGCGTGATTCAAAAATAATTCTTGATGCTCGACCTGTATTGAAGCCCAGGTATGTAGTAGCCAAAGAATACCGGCGCACTTAGATCTTGAGAACTAGTTGCTCTACTATCCTGAAACAGATTAGCATAATTGATTCCGTAATGCAACTACACAGCACATTACGTTTTTACAATGTTTTGACGGAATCTCTTCGGTCTATCATTGATGTGCCCTGAATACGACAAAACTGCAAGGTAGTAGAAGCAGCTTTAAGAGAGTGTAGAAAAGAACACGTCGAGGGAAACTACCCGGCCTTTCAGGCCACTTTCCCTGTAGGGAAGGACAAGCCGCGCACACAACGCTGAGCGTGAGTCCTTCTCTTGACGGAAGGTGCCACTTATGTGACGGAACGGATAGTTCAGTAGGGTTGAAAACCGAGTTTTTCTACATACTCTCAGAAATAAATCTGTGAGCCATACAACTTTGGCGCCATAGTTGGTTATAGATATGCTGGTGGGCAGCCACGTTGAGTAGTCCTTCTGCTCGGTTTGGCCAGGCTCCGGCTGGTACTTCCAATCCCTTCCGGGGGCCGTCTATGGCTAATTGTATTGCGCGAAGCAGTAAGATAACCGTGCTTTGCGATGAACAACAGAGCTAATTCGAGACATTGTTTTGGAGTATTGAGAAGTGGAACATCGCAAAACAAGGCAGTGCGATGGGAACTTAGCAAGGTCCTGACACAATAAATCGTTTGCGAAGTCCGAGGACTCGAAAAGACGGAGATTCATGTTTAACCTGGCTCTACTTTTCACTTCCGTATAGGCCAGCACAGATCATCTTCCACACGTATACGCTCTGCCTTGGCGGCATTAGCTACTGCCAGTTCAATACGGCCTGCAATCGACGAGCCGGTACTCTTAAAACCAAATAATCGAGCGGTTTGCACGATTAAGTCATTACGACGCATCCCAAATGCGTCGCGTAGACTTAACAAGACAGCTTCCTCTACTTCTTCGGCGGCAATTTCTTCGATACCGCGCCCACCGGATCTCACAGATGGTTTAGTCATATCGGATGTCCAGAGGAATTCGCCCCGTATACTGATCGTTCCGTTTCGTTCGGCCGCTTTAGCTGTGCTTCGAGTAATGCCGACTAGTTTTGCTCCAGCCTTTCCCATGCCCCAGCCGCTAATTAAGCGCCGAGTCGCAACGTTGATATTGACTGGTCCCTCCGCCGCTACTATTTGGGACAACGCAATTTGTAAGAGAGCGGAGTTGCGCTCGGCTAACTCATAGAACTGCCACGGCTCACCGTGCGGCGTCATGACATAAGGTCGGTACGCTGCGACCGAATCTGTCAGTGCCGCGTCGATTTCATCAGGCGCTTCACCTTCATCAACTTCGACTTCGGACAGCTCAGGCTCATAGATGTTCTCATCCTCGTGGATTCCATCGAGAGTAGAATCAACGGGTAATAATCGGCTGCTGTCGTGATCTTCAGGCGGTTCGAGCCCCTCCAACAGGATACCGTTAACCGGGATGAGAGCGCTTTGGACGGCATCTAGGACACGCTGTACCTGACGCTTCGAATCCTTCACCCAATCGGTAGACCAGATGCGCAAAATGCGCCAGCCTAGCCCCTCAAGCACTTGCTGGCGGAGTCGGTCGCGGTCGCGAGCGGTCTTTGAGGAGTGGTAGGTCGCGCCATCGCATTCGACGCCCAGTGTGTAGCGCCCGAGATGATCAGGGTCGATTACGGCCATATCGATGCGATAGCCCGAACAGCCGATTTGGCGACGGATGGTTAGGCCAGACCGCTGCAAGGCTTCGCCAACTTCCCATTCGAAGAGACTGTCCGCCTCGGCATCAGCGGATTCACTCGTCTCACGCGCTAAAGATGAGACGCCCTGCTGCGCGAACTCCATGTATTTTTGTAGGAGTAGAACACCTTCCGCGCTTGTCCGCGCGGGATTGATATCGCTTGGAAGTATCGAGCTAACCAGGCAAACGCGATGCTTCGCGCGCGTGATTGCGACGTTCAAGCGACGCTCGCCGCCTAGCTTATTCAACGGGCCGAAGTTCATCAGCATCTTGCCTGCGGCATCCTTGCCATAGCCGACGCTGAAAAAGATGACGTCGCGCTCGTCGCCCTGCACATTCTCCAAGTTTTTCACGAAGAATGCTTCCGGTCGATCTTCCGCGAAGTGCGCATCCATCCATGGCTTTTGCTGCCGCAATACACGCAAAGCGTCATCAATCGCAGTTTGTTGTGTCTGGCTGAACGCTATTACGCCAAGTGATTGATGCGGCGTTCGCTGGAAGTGCTCCATCACCATATCCGCGACTCGGCGCGCTTCGAGCCGGTTGGTGCCGCCACCTGCCTGCTTGCCGCGCAAATAAACTCCGTCCGGCACATGGACGAACGAGACGCAGGCTTCGCCACCTTCTGTGATAGGGTTAGGAAACGTTACCAGCTGGTTGTTATAAAAGTGCTTGTTGCTGAATGCGATCAGAGATTCGCAGCGGCTGCGGTAATGCCATCGCAGCATTTTGCGAGGTAATCCGGCTCCAGAGCATTCTTCGAGAATGCTGTCGTAGAGTATTCCTTTGTCCTGTGATTCTTCGTCTTCATCATCGTAATCTTCGGTTTCGCCGACGGCGAAGAACTGCGTGGGCGGAAGCTGCTTGCTGTCGCCTACGACCACAAGCTGGCGGCTGCGCATGATCGCGCCGACTGCGTCCTCGGGACAGATTTGCGACGCCTCATCGAACACGACGACATCGAACGTGTGCTTCGCGGGATCCAGGAACTGCGCGACGGAAAGAGGGCTCATCAGCAAACAGGGTTTGATCGCGTGAATCAGATTCGGAATTTCGCCGAAAAGCTGACGCACGGATTTATGCCGCCGCTGCTTGCCGACTTCGCGTTCGAGGGTGGAGATTTCCGGGCTGCCCATGCTGCTCCAGGACGATTTAGGCCGAGATTCCGCAAGCTTCGCGGCGAGACGCGCCTTTGCGTAGCGCATTTGAAGCTGATCCAGGTGCCGAAACCTTTCGACTTGGCTGTTGTGGAAATCGCCGCTAAATTGCAGCAAAGCCGTCTCACCCGCGCACACGGCATCGATCCATAGTCCCCAGAACCGCTTGTAGAAAGCCCTGCGGATTTGGCTCGACGGAGGCTGCGCAGCGAGCAAAGCATCGAGCGCGGGGCTCAGGCGCATTTGTGAGAACTGGGTTTCTAAATAGCGAAACCGCAACCAATCTTGCAGGTATGGCAACTCGTCTTGCCAGGATTGAACCAACGTGCCAATATGCTCTAGTGGCGACGTCTCCGCGCCGTAGGCAAACTTGGGATGGGAAAACGCTTTCATGAAATATTCGTCTTCCTGCTGGAATTGGTGCACCGATGCGTAGGAGCCGGGCAGATAGGCTTCTAATTCCGGGGTAATTGGAGCAATGTTTTCGACTGCGGCAATTAACTCATCGGACGCCGGGCTGTCGCCCAGCCACGCGAGCAGCTTCCCAGTCCAGCTGAGGGCAGTTAGAACAGCGTTCCAATCGGTGGCCATTCCGTCGAAGAGTTCGCCGTAGCTCTCCCGCATCTGAGCCGTGCTATCGTCGATCTCGCGCTCCAGTTTATTGACCTGCTCCGCGTCGCGTGTGGCGGCAATCAGGCGATCCAACGGAACAGGAGGCTCCTGCTGTAGCAAGCATTTTGCGATGCCATCACGCAGGCTGCTCAGCTGTTGCAGAGCGCCGTAGTTTGATTTCAGCCATCCATACAAGCCCTGCCAGTCGGCTTTGCTCGCCGTCCGGTGGTCCGTGCCGATATTGTGTTGAGAATAGAGAGTTTTCAGCCAGGTCAGTCGTTGTTCCAGAGCAGCAATATCGCGCTGGATGTCGTCGTATTGACGCCGTAGGCTGTTGATCCTTTCGCCGGACGCTATCATGATCTGAGCGAGGAGTGTAGGAACAACTTGATTCGGCAGCAATTTTTCGAAAGCGCGAAACGATTCCAGAGCGGCGGCAGGTTTAGACCAATCCGTATCGAGACCTTGGAAGGCGCGGCCAAATAGCGAGCGCAAGGCAGGCTCGTTCGCTTCGGACCAGGCTTGGAATTGCCGTAGCTCGCGGAGGTGCTGGAGATCGGCGACCGCTTGCGGATAGGCGAGCTTTTCGATGCCTTTGCGGTGCGATCTGAGAGTGGCGACGTCCTTGCCGTAGCCGCTCTTGAATACTCGAAGCGGCGAGGAATACTCGCCTAGGAAACGCGCTAGCATTTCCGCGTGGTCGAGTTTGAGGGCGTCCTCGTTATAGACTGAGAGGAGCGAGCTACGCTTGGCTTTGTACTCTTCGTAACGCGTCTGGGCTTCGCGGAGGCGCTGCTCCGGCAGAACGGGGCCAGAATGATCGAACCAGGCTTGCGTCGGCTTAAGGTCGGCATTGACCGCCGCGACTACCTTTAGGAGTTCTTGTAGCTGGTCCAGCGAGCGCGGCATGGCGAAGCCGGTTTCTCTTGCCAGCGCCTGCGCGCGTTTCACTAGCGAGTCGATGCATGCGGCGGCTTCCTGCAAATTCTCCGAGATCGAACGGCGCTGCTCAATGAGAAGATCGGGGTTGATTGCCGGGGAGGCAGCCTGCTTTGTTGCAGCAGCGGCCGCCTGGGCTAGCTTGCCGGAATAATCACCGTCTTGGGCCACGTCGAAGAGATCGGGGGCGAATGCCGCCATCAACTCTGACCGCTTGTCGCGACGCCAGGTGAATTGCTGCGACAGCTTCGAGGCTGTTTCGATGAGCGGTCGTAGGTCTGGCGCGCGCAGCCACTGAGTTGAAATGCCCGGGCAGGCCCGCATGATTTCTGCAAGCTCGATGGTGCGGCGCAAATCGTTGAGCGACACTGGAGGGTCCGCGCCGCAGAGATGTGAGAGGTGCTCGCCCGACGAGCGCGCCTCCCGGACCGCTTCCGAAAATCGCGCGAGATGCGCTTCGAGGTCTTGCCGCAGCTCCTGCGTGAAGCCGTCGGCGATGAGGTCGCGCCAGACGCTGCCGGCGTAGCGGGATAAGATATGGTGCAGATTGACGACTCGCTCCAGTAGACCGTCCACATCGGCGAGAGTGCGGTCGGTGACGTTTTGGATGCCTGGCAGCGCGAACAGCAGGTCAGGCGCGTCGATCACGCCGGCGAGCTTGCCATAGGCTTCATAAGCCGAGATCGCGAGAGCGCCGCGCGGCTTGTGCAGCACGGACGCGTAGTCGTTCAGCTCTTGCTTTAAGCGCGAGAGCTCGTGCAGCTCGGAATCCGCAGCGGGCGGTTTGGGGCGGGCGGCGTGCAGGGTGCGGCCGAGTTCAGTGATGACCGCCTTTTTGTTGGCCTTGTAGCTGTGGGCTTCGAGGCAGAAGTCGGCCATGCCGTTTTGCGTCAGGCGGCTATGGACTACTTCCAGGGCGGCCATTTTTTCGCTGACGAACAGCACGGTCTTTCCAGCCGCGAGGCATTCGGCGACGATGTTGGTGATCGTCTGGCTCTTGCCGGTGCCTGGAGGGCCTTGCAGGACGAAGCTCAGGCCAGCCTTGGCCGCCTGCACGGCTTCCTGCTGGCTGCTGTCGGATTCCACGATCTCGTAGGTATCCAAAGGGTGCACGGCAGCGTCGAGCTGTTCGGCGCTCAGCGAAACGAGCCCGCTTGTTTGCTCGAAGTGCGCCGAGGCATTCCCAGCAATTGCTTTGATTAAAGGGTGCGCGCCGGCCCTGTCGGCGTGGCTGCTCAGGTCCTTCCACATGTTGATCTTGAGGAACGAGAACAGGCCAAGCCAGACTTCGGGAAGGGTTGTCCAGCGGGCGTATCCGGCGATTGCGGCTTCAACTTCGTCGAAATAGGTCTCGACGTCGAGCGTGTCCAGGCCGGGCAGCGGGGGCAGCTCCAAGCCGAAGTCGGTGCGGAGCTTGTGCAGGAGGGTGGGATTAAGGGTGACGTCTTCCTCGAAGAGGCTGAGCGTGTACGGCTCGTGCGCGGCGGTGTGCTTCATCTCGACGGGGGCGAGGATGAGCGGGGAGCGTGCGAGCTGGTCACTGGCATCCGCCTCCGCCCATTCCAGGAAGCCGAAGGCAAGGTAGAGCGAGACGACGCCCTGCTCGGCGAGCGATTCGCGGGAGCGCTTGCGGAGATTGTCCAGGGTGCGCCACAGCTCTTTCGGCGAAGCGCCGGTCAGCGGCTCGTCGGGGGCGTTTGCCTCCGAGCGGTCGAGATCGGGGAGGTCTTCGCCTGTGAACGTCTCGCCTTCGCCCACCTCGAAGAGGTCCGATCTTGGCTCCACGGCGGAGAATTTCAACGGCTTGCCACGACGCACCAATGTGTCGTAGAGGTCGTCCGCGCCGGGTTCTCGGAGCTGGACGGTTCCCCGTTTGGACGGCTTGAAATACAGCAGTCGGTTGCGCTTCGACGTATCGATCAGCCGCGCTTTCCACTGCTCGATTCTGCCTGCGGCAAGCTCGGTGTGTTCGGGGAACAATGCTTTTTCCTATTTTCCCTAGTGCTCGGCGACCCCATCCGGCCTCACGGCCACCTTCCCTGAAAGGGAAGGAAAGTTGCCGTAGGCTTTATAGAGTGACAAATTGGGGTTCAACGTTGTTGAAATCAACTCTTGAGCGATGCCATACCGCGCTACAACTTGGGCCAGGTGCGGCGTCGGTATTCGGTGATTTGCTTGGCGTTGGTGAGGATCACCGATTGGTTGCCGTTGCGGATGACGAACTTGTCGTCGTGGCCTTCTTTCCAGAAGACGGGATCGGAAGCGAAGGCGAGCGCCAGCTTGCAGACGGTTTTTCCGCAGTGCTCGTGGAAACTGACTCCTATCGAGTTCATCACGCCCGCGCCGAGAGAATCGCGCAGGGCTTGCGAGACGGTGGTCAGGAAGCCGTCCTGATCTTGGTCGCTGCCGATGAACGGGTAATCGGCTTCGATGCCGATCACCTCGCCGCCGTCGCCGACCAGGAGGGTGCCGCCGGCGGGCGAGTTGAGGAAGCTTGCGGCGTCCTTGGTCATCTTGTTTTCGCCGGACGTATCCTTTGCGCCGGTGCGCGGGTTGTGGCGCAGGTGCGCCTTGAACTCCAGCGTCTGTACTTGGCAAGTGCGGCTGGCCTCCGCCTGACGGCGAACGGCTTCTGCGTGCTTATGCCGACTTGGATCGTCTGTAAAGTTCACAGACTCGGGAGGACGTGGCAACTAGCTCGTTAGCCAAAACCAAATGATTGAGCCGGGTCACAACCACTCGCCTGTTGACCGCCAACTGAGCGACCTTTACCTCTCTTGCGTCGCCATAACGCTGTGTACGATATGTACAATTGTACCTGCTAAGGTTTGGAGCGCCGCTTGGCTAGGTGCTGCTTTTGCGAAGCTGCCGGTGTGGAATCGTTGCTCATCGGCGATATTTCGGCCCTGTGCAGGCTGCACGGAATCAGTTGCGTGAGTAGGGCTGCTGGGAGAGAGATGAAACTAGGTGCTTTAGAACATTTCCATTCGCGCGGTGGACGCCGGTCGGGACACTTGATAACTACTTTGGGAGTAAAATGGGGCATTGTGGGGTGAAAGTTCGGGCCGGAAGTGTCGGGACGACTAAAAATGCATTTAGCTTCAAAGGGGATGCAAAGAGAATCAATCGGGAGTCTGTTCCTATGGCGGCGTGGGTCAGGGCGACATTGGTTGGTAACCGCGAGACCAGCGCCATGTTGCCGCTATACAGTGGCAAGTTTAGATTTTCTCACTGTATCCGGAAAGAAGCAGTGGTAATGACTTACGTACCATCTCGTATTGAGAACCAACGCGGAGATGCAAAGGCGCATACCGACCGATGCCAATAGGAACTGCTGAAACCGCATCACCCATTCTTGAGATCGCGCTCTTTGGCGGCTGCCGGATTACTGTAGAAGGCAAGCCGCTCCCCTCGCCGCGTTACCGCAAGGAGTGGTGGCTGCTCGCTTTGCTCGCCCTGCGCGGCGGACGCGAAATATCGCGCGAACCGCTTGCCGCCGAGTTTTGGCCCGAGAGCGAGCCCGAGCGGGCTCGTCTCTACCTGCGACGCAGCCTGACCAATCTGCGGCAGGCCCTCGGTTCCCAATCGTATCGGCTGCAGTCCCCCAGCCCACGCACGCTCAGGCTGAACCTCGATGGCGCGTCGGTGGACGCGCTTGTATTCGACGCCTGGTTCAAAGCGGCTCACGATAGCCCGGATGCCGATCAGGAAAAGCTGTTGAAGCAGGCGGTCGAACTCTACCGGGGCGAGCTGCTTCCGGATTGCGTCGACGAATGGGCATTGGCCGAGCGTGTGTCGCGCTTTCAGGCTTACTGCGACGCCCTGGAGACGCTGGCTACGCGCGCCGGCGAGCGTAGCGACACTGCGGCCGCCGCCATCTGGCTTCGCCGCTTGATCGCCGATGCCCCCTACCGGGAAAGCGCCGCCGCCGCGCTGATGCAGATACTCGTGAACTCCGGCGACCGCGCCGCCGCTACCCAGGTCTACCAAGAGCTTCGCCGCCGCTACCGCGATGATCTGAACACTGCGCCTTCGCCGGCTCTGGAGCAGATTTATCACCGTTTAAGCGAGCGCAAAGAGCTGGCTGAGAGCGCCTCGGAGCCAGTTGCGTCCGCTTCAGCTACGGGATCCAAACGACGGTTGCCGATTCCGCTGACCGATCTTCTCGGTCGGGAGCAGGAGGTTGCGGAGGTGACCGGCTGGTTGGAGCAGACGCGTCTGATGACTCTGCTGGGCACGGGAGGCGTCGGGAAGACGCGGCTCGCCATCGCTTCCGCCGAACGCGCCCTGCCCCGCTTTTCGTCTGGAGCCTGGTTCGTCGATCTTGCGCCCGTAACCGAGCCGTCGCGCGTCGCCGAAGCCGCCGCTCGCGCGCTTGGAATCGCCGAGCAGCCGGGAGCCTCGCCCGAAGAGCGGCTGGCCGACGCGCTCTCAGCGTCGTCCCTGCTGATAGTCCTCGACAACTGCGAGCACGTCCTGGGCACCAGCGCCGCGCTGGCGTCCCACCTGCTGTCGTCGTGCCCCGATCTTCGCATACTCGCCACCAGCCGGCAGGCATTGGGCGTTCCGGGCGAGCAGGTCTACGCGGTCCCGCCTTTGACCGCGCCGCCGGAAAGCGAAACGATCTCCGGCGTGCCCGCCAACGCCGACTCCAGAGAGAAAAACGCCCAGGCGCTGCTGGAGTATCCGGCCGCGCGCTTATTTGTCGAGCGAGCCCGACGCGCGAATCCGGAGTTTAGACTGACCCGGCGCAACGCCGGCGCGGTGGCCGAGCTTTGCCGCCGCCTCGACGGAATACCGCTCGCCCTGGAACTCGCGGCGGCCCGCATCCGGGCGCTGACCGCCCAGGAGATCGCCGCCCGCCTGGACGAGCGGTTTCGCCTGCTGGTCGCCGGCAACCGGGCAGCCGCGCCGCGCCATCAGACTCTGCAAGCGGCTATCGACTGGAGCTATGATCTGCTCGACGAGCCCGAGCGCGCGCTGCTGCGCCGAGTCGCTATATTCGCGGGCGGCTGGCGTTTGGAGGCGACGGAGCGGATTTACGGCGATTTAGCGGAGCCCGGCAGCGTTCTTAACGCATTAAGCAGCTTGGTCGACAAAAGTATGGTGGCGGCGCGGGCGGACAGCTCCGGGGAGGGCGGAACGCGCTATACGATCTTGGAAACCGTGCGCCAGTACGCCCGCGAGCGCCTGCGGGAGAGCGGCGAGGAAGAGGACGCTGCGCGCCGTCATGCGAGATGGGCGCTGGCGCTGGCCGAGGAAGCGGAGCCTGAGCTGAGCGGCGCGGAAGCGGCTATTTGGCTCAACCGGTTGGAAAGCGAGCACGACAATTTCCGGGCGGCGCTGGATTGGCTGGCCGCGCAGCCGGGAGCGGAGCGGGAGCATCTGCGCCTCGCGGGGGCGCTCTCGATGTTCTGGGTGGCGCGCGGGCACTACTATGCCGGACGGAAACTGCTCCAGACCGCTCTCAGCCATGCCGACAGCGGCAGCAAACTGACCGAGCACGCGGACGGTTGCGAGCTGCGCGCCAAAGCTGTGCGCGGCGCGGCGATTTTGGCGTCGAGCCAGGGAGACTACCCTGCCGCTCAAAGCCTGTTCGAAGAGGCTCTCGCCCTGCGGCGGCGCATCGGCGCTCCCGCGGGCATTGCAAACGCAATCAACAACTTAGGAACGGTGATCTGGCTGCAAGGCGATTTGAACGCCGCCCGAGAGCTATATGCCGAAAGTCTGGGATTGTATCGGCAGCTTGGCGACAGGCGGGGAACCGCGTCCGCCCTGTACAATATTGCCATTCTGGCGTATGACGCCGCCGTGGAGGATGAAGATTTTGGGCCGATCCGGCCTGTACTAGAGGAAGCGGCAGCCCATTTCGCGGACTTGAACGACGACCGAAACCGGGCGCACGCCTTAAATGCGCTCGGCAACTTGTTTATCGACTTGAAGGATTACGCGGCGGCGCAGCGCATCCACGAGCAAAACCTGGCGCTCGCGTCGGCCTTGGGCGATCCGCTGCTGATCGCCGACGCGCAGGCGATGCTCGCCATCGCCCTGGGCAGTCAGGGGGAGCTTGCGCCGGCGTACTCGCTGCTCCGGGACGCTCTCGCGCGCCGGTTGGAGATGGGCGACAAGCGCAACGGGTGCGTCGCGTTGCGCGCGGCCGCTTCCCTGCTGTCGTCGGACGGGCGCGGCTTGCCTGCCGCGAAGCTGCTCGGCACCATCGAGAAAGTGGCCGAGGAGGACAGCAGCCAGGTGCTCAACACGCGCCAGCAGGCCGAATACGACCGCTCCGTCACCCGCGCGCAGCGCTCCTCCGATCCCGCGCATTTCGCCGCCGCCTGGCAAGCCGGCCGCGCCCTGACCTGGCAGCAGGCCGTGGAGCAGGCGCGGGCGGAGATGGGCTGACCTGCCTCACGCCCGAGCTTCTCACTCGCATTTTCCGGCTATCGACTCCTTGCCGTCCGAAATCCCGCTGATTTAATTACGCTTTGCATTACGCCGGCCTGTCAAGCTCTTGGCTGTAGTCAGTTTTCGCCACGACCCTTCGACACAGGAGCCGATGATTATGCCTTTTCTTCCACATGCCCGAATCGCCGCTTACACGGCAGCGTTTCTTCTGCCTGCCGCGTTTCTCGGCGGCACTGGCTCAGCCGCTCGCGCCGATGTCGGCGAAAGCATCCTGCACAACTTCGCCGGGGGCACCGCCGACGGCGAGTACCCCTACGGATCGATCGTAGAAGCCTCTGACGGTACGATCTATGGCACGACGTACTACGGCGGCACGTATGACGAGGGGACGCTCTTCAAGATCCCCATGAACGGCACAGAAAGCGTGATCTACAACTTCTCCGGCACCGCGACGGACGGGAGCTATCCGGTCAGCGCCGTGACCATCGGTACTGACGGCACTCTATACGGCACTACCGAGGAGGGCGGCGCAGCAAGTATAGGCACCATCTACAGCATCCAGCCCGACGGCAGCCAGTTCACCTTGCTGCACTCATTTACCGGGGGCGCGGACGGGAGCTATCCTTACAGCGGCGGCGGCGCTCCGCTCACGCTCGGCAACGACGGCAGGCTTTACGGCACCACGTACGGCAACAGCACCCAATCCGATTTCGGCACCGTTTTCAGCATTGATCCTGACGGCACCAATTATCTCGTGCAGTACCGCTTCCTCGACGCGAACGGCTCCAACGGGAAGTATCCAGCCTCCAACCTTACTCTCGCGCCGGGCTCCGGCACCACCTTGTACGGGTTCACCTACGAAGGCGGCTCAGCCAGCGAAGGAGTTGTCTACTCGCTGATTCCCGGCAGCACCAACGATAGCGCTACGGTTCAAGCGCTGCATAGCTTTGGCGACGGCAGTGTCGCCGATGACGGCGAATACCCCTACTATGGCGCTCTCCAAGTCGATACCGGCGGCAATCTCTACGGCTCGACTTACGCAGGCGGCAGCGCGAATGACGGCACCGTTTTCCGCTTGTCGCCCAACGGCAGCGGGTACACGGAAACGATCCTGCACAACTTCCTTGACGGCACCGTCGCCAATGACGGCGATGAGCCGTACAGCGGCGTCCTGCTCGCCACCGACGGCAACCTTTACGGAACCTGCTTCTATGGCGGCGCCAACAGCGAAGGAACCACGTTCAGCATCTCGCCCGACGGTGGCAACTACGCCATTCTCTACAGCTTCGACGCTTACTCCGGCGATGCGGCTTACCCCTATGCCGCTCCCCTCGAAGATTCCGACGGCAACCTGGTCGGCACCACCGAGGAAGGCGGCGCCTCGAACTACGGCACCGTCTACAAGCTTGCCACCCAGCTCATTCCGCAGCCGACTCTGAGCTCGGTCGGCGTGTCGCCTTCGTCCATGGTCGGTGGCCAGGCGAACGCTACCGGCACCGTTACTCTGAACAGCTCCGCGCATGCCGGCGGCGCGCTGGTCTACCTGAACTCGTCCAACTCTGCGGCTGCCAGCGTCCCGGCCAGTGTCACGGTTCCCTACGGCGCTACTTCCATCACCTTCCCGGTCACTACGTCCGCCGTATCATCTGATACTAGCGTGTCCATCGCCGCCTTCTACAACGGCCAGTTTCAGAGCGCTACGCTCACCGTCACTCCTCCGCCGGTCACCGCTCCCGCCAATGTGCGCGCTCTCGTTCTCTCGGCCACTGCCGCCCAAGGGCCGGCGCTCGTCACCGGCAACCGCGTCTACGTCCACGGCAACGCGCCCGCCAACGAGACCATCACACTCACCTCCAGCGATCCTTCGGCGGTGACCGTCCCCGCCAGCGTGATCGTCACTCAGGGCACCTCGTCCCGGGCGTTCAACCTCACCGTCAGCAAGACCGCTCCGAACGAGACCGTTACCATCACCGCCAGCTTCAACGGCCAAACACAAACCGCGCAAATCGCCGTGTCGCCCTCCACCCCCACCTCAATCACGTTGAAGTCCATCGTGGCGTACCCGTCCACCGTGGAAGGCGGCGCGACCACGATGACCAACCGCGTTTATTTCACCGGCAACGCCGCCGCCACTACGGTTGTGTCGCTCACCAGCAGCAACCCCGCCGTGGCCAGCGTGCCTAAGAGCGTCACCGTACAGCAGGGGTATTCGTCGCACGTGTTCACGATCACCACCCAGCCCGTGACCAGCGCCCAGCAAGTCACACTCACCGCTACCGCCAACGGCGTTACCCAAACCACCTATCTGACTGTCACGCCGTAGCGATTAGCGGCGGACCGCTAGATCGGAAGCCGGCTGCTCCAAGCGGAGACGGCCGGCTTTCGGACTGGTTTAACAAGTCCATACTACGAGGATGCAGAATCTGATGCTACTATTTACTCCCTATCTCGCACGATTGGCACACTGGCGACGCGGCGATGCCGCCCAAAATTCTTTTGCTGCCTGCGCGGTTCTGGCGCTAGCCGGACTGCTCTCCGCTCCCCAGTCCGCTGACGCTCATCTGATCGCCGGCGCGTCGGAACGCCTGAGAGTGACGCATATCGATATCGCGGTTCGCGGCGGGGGCGATTATCCGCCTGGGGTGGTTCCTCCGGCCGCTACTGTCTTCTATGTTCGCGACGGCAGCGACGATGGTGGCTACAGCCTGCGCGAGGGCGTCAGCGAGCTGCCATCGGGCGGCACGCTCTACCTGGACGGCAACACGGTCACGCTGACCAGCGGGCCCCTTGTTTTGAACAAACCCATTTATATTGAGGGACCGGGCACCGTGACCAGCGCTTCCGGCAACACCAACCTGTTCCAGATCGCCACCAACACCAGCCAGTATTCCACTCAGTTCGACAACGTCAACATGGTGGGCGGCGCGGACACGGCGTCCGATGCTTCCGCGCAGGCGGCGATCGTCTCCGGCCCTGCGATCTTCAACAACTGCGCGTTCAGCGGCAGCTCAAGCGCCAGCCTCTACGTGCCGGAAGGCTATGGAGTAGACTTGAACAACTGCTCTATCACCGGCGACATTGTCAGCAACGCCATCTCTGGAACTGTCGCGCCGTTAGTCAATTTCGGCGCCATCAGCCTGCAAAGCTGCACCATTTCCGGAAACCAGTCTTATGGGAGCGATGTCGCCACTCTGGGCGTCGGGGCGATTTTTAGCGACGGCGACGCCGCTTTGTCCCAGTGCACCATCACAGGCAACTCCGACGCGACGTTCGGCTTCGGGTACGGCTCCGGCGCGCTTTACAACGGCGGAAGCCTGCAGCTGGCGTCGAGCCTGATCGCCGGAAACCATGCCGCAAATTTTGACGCGGCTTCGCTGCTCAGCTTGACCGAAACGACGACTTCCCTCGTGGGCTGCACCTTGTCCGGAAACACGAGCGACAGCGGAGCCGACGACATCGAAACATACGACACCCTGGCGCTCGACAGCGACATCGTCTATGACGGCACTTTCTCCGATGAGCAAGGACTCGGCACCGGCGTCGCAGCGTATGCGGGCTCGACCTACGAGTACTGCGACATTGAAGGGCTGGCCGCTACGCCGTCCGCGCCGGACGCCAACCACAACTTCGGCGCCGACCCGCTCTTTCTCGGCGCATCGTCTACGACGACCCCTTACGCGCTTAGTGTCGGCTCTCCTTGTCTCGGCATAGCCGATCCTGAGTTGATCAACGTGAGCGATCTCACCGGATTTCCGATTGTCGAGCTGCCTTGCATCGGCGCTTACGACAGCCTGCCGACTTCGACTACACTTGCGCTTGACAGCAGTTCACCCGCTGCTTCTTCCTATGGTACGCCAGTCACCGTGGACGCGACTGTCAGCATCCCTCCAGACGTTTCCGAATATGTTAGCGCGACATGCCCATCCGACGGCACTCTCAGCTTCTACAGCAATGGACAGCTGGTCGCTTCTGGCGTGAAATTGACCGCCGTCTTGAGCCAAAGCGCGACGGTTGCGAGCGCGTCGTACACCTATAACGATCTCGCGGCCGGCAACGATACTCTTACGGCCGTTTACATCCCTTCGAATTACACCCATCTCACCAGCCAGACCGCTTCGCCCGTTGTGGAAACCGTGCAGATTCCTACTACGACCACGCTTTCGTCCAACCTGAACCCGGCGCAATCCGGTCAGATGGTGACCCTCACCGCGAGCGTTACGATCGCCGGCTCAGGCGTCAGCGTCAACGGTGGAGCGGGCACGGTCAGCTTCTTCCTCAACGGCTCGTCCACACCCTTCGACACAGAGCCGGTCTACGCGACCGGCGACGCCGTCAGCCAGACCGCCGCGCTACCAGTGGGCAGCAATCAAATCACGGCGACGTTCAACCCCGATCCGAGCACCACGTACGTGGGTAGCACCAGCAATATGCTCGGGCAGACGGTCAATCCGCCATCGACAGCGGCCAATCTA
>CAXSEA010000031.1:0-23323 GCA_964235675.1 uncultured Armatimonadales bacterium
GCAGCAAGTAAAACGTCGGGATGCTCATCACGATCTCGCAGAGACGCATGATAAGATCATCCACTATCCCGCCATAGTAGCCGCTGGTCGCGCCGACGATAATGCCCAGCAGCAGCGACAGCGTGATGCCGATCAAGCCGACCGAGAGCGAAATCTGCGACGCGTAAAGCAGGCGGCTCAGATAATCCCGACCGAATTGATCCGTGCCGAAAAGATAAACGCGCTGACCGTTCGCCGTGCCGAACAGGTGCAAGTTGGTGGGAATAATGTCCCAGAGCTTATAGCCAACCCCATGCACGAACAAGTGAATTGGCTCCGGGTGCGATTTGTCTTCGGTGTAGACAAAGTCGTGGTATTGGTCGAAGTGGAACGAAATCTGGTAGGCGGTCGGAGCGGGAATCCAATGCACCGCTTGCGGCGGCCTGAACGATGCGGTGATATCTTGAGTGGTGTAGTCGTACGGCGCGACGAATTGGGCAAAAAGCGCGACCAGATACAACGCGCAAAGCACCCACATAGAAAAGATCGCCAGCTTGTTTTTCCTGAGTTTCCGCCAAGCTAAGTCAGACGGCGTGACAGCCTTCATCGAGCGGGCGGCGCGAGCCGCCGGCCCGGTGAGCGGATGACGCTCGGCGGCCAAGTCCGCTTTCGTGGGCCCAGGCGTATGCACGACCGACGTGTCGGGAACAAAGCCGGGCACCGCCGTCAGAGTGCCGCTGGTCGCCGCAGTTTGCTCGCCCATACGCGTTTCCAAGCCGGAATTGGCGATAGGGTCCAGCGGCGAATCCAGAGGCGACGTACTGGTCACCGCCGCATCGCCTATATTGGTGTTGTCGCTCTTTGAGATTGCCATGTGCTTTTCCCCGCAGTTAGCCAAGCTTGATGCGCGGGTCCGTCACCGCCAGTAATATATCCGCAATCAAATTTCCGAGGATAAGCAGCGCTGCCCCCAAGACGAAAGCCGCCATCGACACGTACAAATCCTGCGAGCGCACAGCGGTCAAAATCAGTCGCCCTAGACCAGGCCAGCTCATGACTACTTCCACCAAGGCCGCTCCGCTTAGAATGCCCGATAAATCGTAGCCAAGCAGCGTAATCAGTGGATTGATCGCGTTGCGGACGCCATGCTTCCAAACCACGGCTCCCTCATTCAATCCTCGCGCGCGCGCCGCAATCACGTAGTTCTCGTTCATCACGTCGAGCAGGTTGCCGCGCATCTGACGCATAATCGTGGATAGCTCTTGAATGCCGAGAACGATCGTCGGCAAAATCAGGTGCTCGCCCGTGTCGCAAAACCGCCCCCAAAGCGACAGTTGATCGTGGTTGATACTGGTCATGCCGCCGCTCGGCAGCAAGCCGGTCTTTTCAGCCCATAGCGCGGCCAGCAGAGCCACGAAAAATCCGGGGAGCGAGATGCCGGAAAAGGCGATCAGCGACATCAGCCGATCCATAACGCTGTTGCGATGCCGCGCGGCGTAGACTCCCATCGGAATCGCAATCAACCAGGAGAACAGCAGCGAACTGACAGCCAGCAGAAGGGTCGCCTCGGCAAAGCTGCCGATCAACTTGAACACCGGCTGGTTATACGCGAACGACTGGCCGAAATTGTGGTGCAGGAAAATATTTCTGAGCCAAAGCGCGTATTGATCGTACCAAGGCTTATTCAGGCCAAACTGCACGCGCAGCTGCTGAATCACTTCCGGCTTGATCTGCGGATTCGCCGCCATCTCAGTCAGAAAGTCGCCCGGAGCAAGCTTCATTACGCCAAAAGAAATGAACGAGATGCCCAGCACCAGCGGTATCAGTTGTAGAAGGCGGCGAACGATGAATCGAAGCATATCGAGTCGGCCTAAATCCTAGGGCATCATGCGCGTCGCGCGCGTATTATAAATCTGATCTAAATTACCGTAGGCTGAAAATATGCTGAGAGCATTTGGCTGAACGTTGCCGAAATGATTTCTCATCGCCATGAAATACTCCGGCGTCTGCACGTAGAGCATCGGCTGCTGCTCACCCGCGACCTGCTGCCAGTCATCGTAATACTTTTTGCGTTGAGCGATATTAAGCGTTTGCGCTCCATGCGAGAAGTCGTCGTCGATGCGTTTTTCCCATGGGAACGCTGGGGTGACTTCCTTCGGGTTCCAAATATGGGACTCTGCGCTAGAGCGCCAAAGGTCAGCGATATCATTCGGCTCAGGACCGCCGCCAAACCCAAGATAAACAACCTGCCAGTCGTATGGCGCACCCTCTATTTTGGTATCCAGATTGTCGAATGTGACCGGGGCGAGAGTCGAATCAAGACCAATTTTACGCCAGTCATTGTTAATGATGGTACAAGCGGCAACTCCGGCAGTGCTTTCGACCGAAGTAAGTATCGTAAACTTGATTGGCTGTCCTTGATAAGTCAGCATTCCATTCGCTCCGCGTTTGCAGCCGATTTCCGCTAATATTTCAGAAGCTTTGGCGGGGTTGTATGGATATGTGGGAGCATTAGCGTTGTAGAAAACAGTATCCGCCGCAGAATCCGGGCCATATGCTGGACGCGACAGGCCAAGTCCAATATTTTTGCAGACCGTCGGTCGATCCATTGCGTAGGAACAAGCTTGCCTGAATAGGTTGTTTTGAAACAACGACAGCAGCGTCTTGTTGTGCGACATAGTCGAGTGCGAGTTCTCGTTAAAGGTAAAAAAGCCGGTGCCCCAATCCGGCCCGCAGTCCACCATAGTGTAGTTATCGCGCTTCGCATACCTGGCGAACGACGGGTAAAACTGCGGAGGCAGTGGGTAAAACACATCGCTGCCCGCACTTCGGAAGTTCAGCGCTTCGCCATTTTGATCGGCTGTGATTGAGTAGGTAAACGTATCCAAATAAGGCTCATGTTGGCCGTTGTCGGCGTAACGCCAGTAATAAGGGTTGCGCCTGTAAATGACGCGTTGCTGTGGTACATACTGAGCCATGGTATATGGCCCGCAGCTGACGAGCTTTGAAGGAGGCGTATCCACTCCCCACGTGTTGTTGAATTGCCCCGCTTTGTAAGCCGCTTCCAGTGCGTGCTTTGGCATGATGGCAAAACCAAAGGATTCTTCGGCAGGCGCCCAGACGATGGGCAGCGTAAACTGCACCGTACGGTCGTCTATCTTTTTATACTTGAAAGGCACCTGCTTGATCTTGCCATCGGGACTTGTAACCGAGATGAGCAGGGTGTCTCGAAGCAGAGTTTCGATCTTCGGATCAAACAAAACGTCCAGCGTAAAAATGACGTCGTCCGCTGTAATTGGCTGCCCGTCGCTCCAGACTAACCCAGGCTTCAGCGTATACGTCCACACTTTACCGCCATCGGTCACCTTCGGTTTATAGGCAAGGTGGTACTCGAATTGCAGAGTAAAGCCGTTGCGTGTTTCCAGCGAATCCGACAGCATGCCGGCCAAAAAGTTGGAGTAAGTATCCTCAGCCACCCATTGGTTGAAGGTTTTAGGATCGCCCGCATTTGCGCTCGCCAAGTCACCCCCATACCTCCCAGGCATGAGCGCAGGCATGATGGCGTGGTTCGTCGGATAGGCAATATCCGGGTCGCTGCCGAAACGGTGGTGAGCCGAGCAGCCTGAAACAAGCAAGACGAGACAGATCAATAAGAGGCTCAGAGGAAATCGGCGCATGTCAGGCGTTTCCTCCAATTATCGGAACAGCTGCGGCATAGGTCGCTTGCGTCTTTTGACCGGCGGAGACGCCGATCGTCTGCTCTACCCAGTGGCAGGCGGCGAAATGGGCGACACGCGCGTTCAAGCGTGGCGCGTAATCCACCAGTGGCGGCATCTGCTCGCGGCACACTTGCATCGTATGAGGGCAGCGGCCAGCGTAGGGGCAGCCGGCGTCGTTCAGATGCGCCGACGGCTCGTCGCCGGTTTCCTGCGTCACTCGGGCGCGTAGAGCGCGGTGGGCGCGCTCGGGGTCGGGCTCGGGGATAGCGGCGAGAAGCTCTTGCGTGTAAGGCTGTAAAGGGTGCTCGAACAGCGCCTCTGCGGGCGACAGCTCCAGCAGCCGTCCGGCATACAGAACGGCGATTCGGTCGGCCAAAATTCGCACCACGCTCAGATCGTGCGAGATAAACAGCATCGTCAGGCCCAAGCGGCTCTGCAAATCCAGCAGCAGGTTGACAATCTCAGCCTGCGTCGAGACGTCCAGCGCGGACACGGGCTCGTCGGCGATCAGCAGGCGCGGCTCGACCGCCAGCGCGCGGGCGATCCCGATGCGCTGGCGCTGGCCGCCGGAGAACTCGTGGGGAAAGCGGTTGCGCACCGCGGGCAGCATCTGCACCAGCTCCAGCAATCGGTCTACCTCGGCATTTCGCTCGCTGCCGCGCGTGATCCCGCGCAGCTCCAACGCCTCGCCGATAATGCTCCCGACCGTCATGCGGGGATTAAACGCCCCATATGGGTCCTGGAAAACAATCTGCATCTCGCGCCGCAGCTCGCGCATTTCGGCGGCGCTCAACGCGAACACGTCGCGCCCGTCGAAGCTGCAATCGCCGGACGTCGCCGCGATTAAGCGCAGGATAAGACGACCAGTGGTGCTTTTGCCGCTGCCGGACTCGCCCACGAGGCCCAGCGTCTCGCCCGGCGCGATGCTGAAGCTGACGTCTTGGACGGCTTTCACGACGCCGCCCCGGCCGGGCATCGACGTGCCGCTTTGCACGGGGAAGTGCTTGACGAGATGCTTTACTTCCAAAAGCGGGGGCTGTGTTGGGGTTGTTTCTGCTGCTGTGGTCAAGAGTTTAAGTACGCTCTCCTGAACTGACATGGCAGAGCCGCGTCGGCGAAAATCGCGATTGAGAGCTCTGCTTGGTTTCAAGCGGGTTCAAACGGTTGGTCCAGCGACGCTGCGGGGTTCGCATATCATAGCACTTTTGACATGGCTTTTATGCGCCATCACGAAAATGCCGCCGCTTAACCTGAGTTTGCGCTCTCGCCGCCGGCATATCGGGCGATTGCATCCTGATCCAAGCGGTACAGATACCATTCCGACAAATGGCGAGCGCCCGCCCTGTTATAAAACTTCTGCGCGTTCACGTTCCAATCGAGGCATGTCCATTCCATCCGCCCGCAGCCGCGCCGCTCCGCCTCCTGCGTCAAGCGACGCAGAACCGCGTCCCCGACGCCTCGCTTGCGGTACTCCGGAAGCACGAACAGGTCCTCAAGAAACAGCGTGGGACGGCACAGGAACGACGAGTAAGTCTCGAAGATGATCGCGTAGGCACACGGCTTCTCCTCGCCGTCCATGGTGGCAAGCAAGGCCTCGAAGCGCGGAGGCTTGCGCTCGAAGCCGTCCTGAATAAAACGGCGGCGGGCGTCCTCGTCCGGCGGGGCGAGATGCTCGAATTCCGCGAGCTGGTCGATCAAGCCGAGAAGCGCGGCGGCCTGACCGGGAGTTTGGGCAAAACTGATGGAGATAGGATGTTCTTGCATGGGCGAATGATAATCTGGGTAGTTTACCACGCAGTTTGCCGATGACATCGCATCGCTGCCCGGAAAATGCCTGGGCGGTATAATAGAGGGCGAAAAACAGCAATCAGCCGCAACTCCGCCGCAGTAGCGATGCAGCCGGCGGCACGCGATCAACAGAAAGCCAGCGACATGACCAACACCATCAATCCCGCGCACGATACCGACCGGTTGTCCGACCAGCCGCTCCGCGATACGCCGCAAACCACTACGGAAGAATCCACCGAGGAAGTCGGATTCGATACGCCTGTCGGCGATCCGCCCAGCCGCGCCGGAGAAGGTAGCCCGGACAACAATCCCGACTCCGGCGGCCCGATCCAGCCTCCACCCCATGCGTCGCACGAGCAGACGCTGGCCGAGGCCGAGAACCGCACCCTCCGCGCCTACGCCGATCTCGACAACTACAAAAAGCGCTTCGACCGCGAGCTGACCCGCCAGCGCGATGTCGAGCGCGAGCGCTTCTTGAACAGCACGCTGGCGATTGCCGACAACCTGCGCCGCGCCCTGCGCGTCGACAACGCGGAATCGTCGCCCTACCGCGAAGGGCTTCTCAGCGTGATGCGCCAGTTCGACAACCTGCTCCGCGACTTCGGCGTCGAGCCGATCAGCGCCGAACGCGGCCAGCCGATGGACCCGAACATCCACGAGGCCGTCACCGCCATCAGCATGCCCGGCGCGGCGCATGAATCGATTATCGAAGTGCTCGATCCCGGCTATCGCATGGGAGAGCGCGTCCTGCGCCCGGCCCGCGTCGTGGTCGCCAAAACCGACGATTAGAAAGCCCGGCAACTTTATTTGCGCTGCATAGGACTCGATCTCGCCTGGGGACGCAAAAACACTACCGGAGCGGTCTGCTTGGAACTGCTGCCTAGCCATGACTCATCCCAGCAGTGGCAAGTCTGCGCCCACTCCGATAATCTAAGCGACGACGCCGACGTTCTTGCCTTTGTCCGCGAGAACCAAGGGCTGATTAACGATATTGACAGATATTCGCGCCAGGGCTGCATCGTCGCGATTGACGCCCCGACTTTAGTGCCGAACGAAACCGGGCGCAGGCCGGCGGAAGCCGAGTGCCAGCGTCTATTCGGACGATACCAAGCCGGCCCGCACCCCGCCAACCGCAGCCGCTATCACGGCGACATTCGCGGCGAGATCATCGCCCGTGAATTGACTGCTCACGACGGCTATCTCCACGATCCATCCCCGCCGAATATATCCGAGCGGCGAGTCATGGAAGTATTCCCCCACCCTGCGCATGTCGCGCTCTTTGGACTGTCCCGCACGCTGAAGTACAAGGCAAAGCCCGGCAGAACGCTTGAAAGCCGCCTCGCGGAGTTCGACCGCTACGAAGCCTATCTCCGGGCGCTTGAACGCGCCGAGCCTGCGCTCATGCCCGACGATGCTGTATTACTCCGCCCCGCCGACTCCACTCTCGCCGCGCTGAAGCGCTATGAGGACCGGCTCGACGCACTCACCTGCGCCTATATCGCGGCCTATTATCTTCGCTGGGGCGATGAGCGCGTGCAAGTCCTAGGCGATACGGCCACCGGGCATATCGTCGTCCCCCGGCTTATCGACGCGCCTGCCGCATCGGCGTAACACGAGCGAGGAGAACAAAGTGGAGCGAACGAACTACAACTCAGGAACTGTCTGGGAACCGATTGTCGGCTACTCGCGCGCGGTGCGGATCGGGAATCGTGTTTCCGTCTCCGGCACCACGGCCATCGAGCCGTCCAGCGGCACGCTGGCCGGCATCGGCGACGCCGGAGAGCAGGCGCGGCAATCGCTGGAAAATATTCAGGCAGCCCTAAAAGAAGTCGGCGCTGAGATGAAGGACGTGGTCAGAACACGGATGTTCGTCACCGATATCGCCCGTAACTGGGAGGCTGTCGGCAGAGCGCACGGGGAGTTTTTCCGCGAAATCAGCCCGGCGACGACAATGGTGCAGGTCAGCGCTTTAATCGATCCCGATATGCTTGTGGAAATCGAAGCCGAAGCTATCGTCGGCGATGCAGAGTAGTTCGGATCAGAGTGCCGGAGTCGGGCGGCGGAGCACGTGCCCTGCCCGAGCGCCGGTATGCTGGCCGCGATCGATTGTCAGCGCGCCGTTGACGAACACGTACTCGATGCCCGACGGATATTGATGCGGAGAGGCGAATGTAGCGACATCGACGATCTGGTCTGGCCGGAAGATCGTCAAGTCGGCGCGCAACCCTGGCGCGATGCGTCCTCTATCGGACAGCATCAGGCGCGACGCCGGCAAACTAGTCATGCGGCGAATCGCGTCCGGCAAGCTCAAAACGCCCTTCTCCCGCACATATCGGCCCAAAACGCGTGGGAAGGTGCCGTAAGAGCGCGGATGAGGGCTTTCCGGAGCGGCGGGCGTCGTGGTGACTCCGTCGCTGCCGATCATCGTGTGCTCGTCGCGAAGCACTTCCTCGACATCGCTCTCCGAGATAGCGAAATGCGCGGCGGCGACCCATCCGTTCTCCAAAATCAGCAGATCGATTGCCGCCGCAGCCGGAGATTTCACCATCTGCTCGCCTAGCTCCGTCAGCGTCAAGCCTTGATATTGCGGGTTGCCCCGCGCCACGCCGATGCGAATCGCGTTGAAATCCAGCCCGCCCACCATCACTTCGGCTTCCATTCGCGCGCGCTGCTCGGGATGAGCGAGGCGCTCCATCATTTCTTCCGGCGAGCCGTTGCGCGCCCAAGCCGGCAGCAAGATCAAAGTCAAACCGGTCATGAACGCCGTATAGGGGTACTGGTCGGTGAGGACGTCCAAGCCGCTAGCGCGCGCTTCGCGCATCCGCGCCAGAGTGGTCTGCACCTTGCCCCAGTTCGCGTGCCCTTCAGCCTTATGGTGGGACAACTGCACGGCAATTCCGGTGCGCTCCCCGACCGCAATCGCCTCGTTCATCGCCTCCAGCAACGTATCGCCTTCATTGCGCAGGTGCGACGCGTAAAAGCCGCCGTATCCCTTCGCCACTTCCGCAAGCGAGCAAATCTCGTCCAGCTGGGCGTACCCGCCCGGCAGATACTCCAGGCCGGTGCTCAGGCCGAATGCACCGTCGAGCATGCCGCGCTCGACCAATTCGCGCATGACACCAAGCTCGCCGGTGTCCGGCGCGCGCTCCGCATAGCCCATCGCCGCCTTGCGCACCGTGCCGTGCCCGATCAAAGTGCCTAGATTGCAGCTGATTCCGTCCGATTCCAGCCGCTCGAAAAAGCCGCCCATGCTCGTCCAATCGGCGGCGATCTTTTCGCGCTCCAGCCAGCCCTGCTCCTGCTTGAACGCCGGGTTGGCCCCATCCACCAGGCCGAGGCTGATTCCGCAGTTGCCGGTCATCTCGGTGGTGACGCCCTGATGAATCGACGAGCGCATCTCCCGGTTGGCCAGCACGGATAGGTCGGAATGCGTGTGGATATCGATAAATCCGGGAGCCACCGCGCAGCCGGACGCGTCGAAGCGCCGAGCGGATGGGTAGCGCCCCGCCAAGCCGTCGCCCACTTCCAATATCCAGCCGCCACCCAGAGCGACATCGCCGACAAACCCTGGGTTGCCGCTCCCGTCATATATCGTCCCGCCGGTGATAATCGTATCGACTGATAAAGTTGGCTGTGGAGTATCCGTCATTATTTTTCCGGGTGTCGCGTAATAAAATCATAGGCGCGCAGCGCTTCGGCCACCGACCAAGCTTGGGCGATACACCCGTTAGGCGCATGTGGAAAATCGCCGTCGGCGATTTCGTTGATCGTGGCGTAGCCGTAGTGGGTGAGGTTGCGCAGCAACGGACTCAGCAGATCCATCGCTCCCGCTCGGTCACCATGCACTTTCAGGTGCGCCTCGAGAAACGGCCCGAGCAGCCAGGGCCAGACCGTGCCCTGATGATACGCGCCGTCGCGCCGGGACTGGTCGCCGGGGCCGTACGTGCCTTTGTAATTCGGATCAGCCGGGTCTAAAGTGCGCATCCCGCTGTCGGTGTACAGCCGATCCTGCACTTTCGCCACAATCGACTTCGCTAAATCGCTTGCCGGATCGACAAGTGCATGATGCAGCGAGAGCGCGAAAATTTGGTTCGGGCGCATCGAGCCATCCGGCTCCGAGCTTCCCGGCACGTCCACCACGTCATACAGCACGCCGTTGCCGGCGTTGACGAACTTGGCGGCGAATGATTGCTTAAGCTGCTCGGCTTCCTGGCGAGCCTTGGCGGCGTCGTCCGGCTTGCCCGCCCGCTCCTGCGCGTCGGCGATAATCAGCAGCGCGTTGTAGTAGAGCGCTTGAATCTCCACCGGTTTGCCGGTGCGAGGCGTCACCACCCAATCGCCGACTTTGGCGTCCATCCAGGTCAGCTGCACCCCGGCCTCGCCTGCGTAGAGCAGCCCGTCGGCTTTGTCCACATGGATATTGTAAAGCGTGCCTTGCCGGTGGGCGTCCAAAATCTGCTCGAAGGTCGGCAGCAAATCTTTGGAGAGAAACGCCCAATCGCCCGTGGCATGGGCGTAGGCATGGGACGCGTACACGAACCACAGGGTAGCGTCCACCGTGTTGTATTCGGCGCCCTGATTGCTGTCGTCGAAGCGGTTGGGAATTAAGCCGTGCTGGACCGACCCCGCGAACGCCGCCAAAATCTCCTTGGCGACATCAGCTCGGCCCGTGGTCAAGCACAGCCCCGGCAGCGAGATAAAAGTATCGCGCCCCCAGTCCGTAAACCAGTGGTAGCCCGCAATGATGGTCGCCCGGCTGACGCGCGGCGACGATTGAATCACGAACTGATCCGCGGCGGTGATCAGCGCGCGGTGCGCTTCCTGCCGCCCCTCGCCTTCGCCGACGTTCGCCAAACGCTCCAAATCGGCAAGCCGCCGGCCCTCGGATTGAAGCGATTCCTCGACATCCATCAGCGGGCCTGTCTCTAAAGTCGCGTAGAAAGTGGCTGATTTCCCAGGAGCGAGAATGCCGTCGAAGCGTCCGGGACAATATAGGTCTTCGGTAAAATCCAGCCCCCGCTCCTCTTCCCGCTCGTGCTCATAGTTGTAAAACCAGCCGCACTCCGGCGAGAAAGTAAACGCATGCTCCGGGCCGGTGCCGAACCGCACCGGCTTCGCGCCGTCATACGCGGTAAACGTCACCGGCCCCGACGCGGAGCTGTCGCATTTCGCGGTAAACCCATCCCAGCGATGCTGCTCGGAGTGGTAGTCCTTGTACGCCATGTACGGCACCAGGGCGAACTTGATCGGCTCCGGAGCTTTCAAGAGGCTGTACTTCACGAAAACCGTATTTTGCCCGTGCGGCATCCAAATCTGCTTTTGCAGCATGACGGTATGCTCGTGCAGCGAGTACAAAAAAGTCAGCACCGGGTCTAAGCCGACCCGCGACAGATGCCGGAACCCCTGTGGATAAATAACGCTGGGATACTTGTTGGCGCTGAGAAAATAAAGCTGATCCTCGATGCGGATCTCTTCTTCCAGCTTGGAAAGCAGCACCACCCGCCCCAGCGGCGGCTCGGCGGCGGCGACCAAAATGCCGTGGTAGCGACGCGTGTTCGCTCCGGAAACGCTGGACGACGAATACCCGCCGATTCCATTCGTGACGAGCCACTCCAAGCGACTCGACAAATCCCAGGTGGTCAGCGATTCAGGGGAAGGAGCAAGAGACGTGGGCACGGGGGCGGGTTCCTGACTTGATAAGAAAAAATAGAGCGCCGCATTACGCGACGCGATGTTTTGTAAAAGCTTCCAACCGGCGAATAGTATCCACCGCCGAGCGGCGGCGTTGTACGGCTTGCTGCACTTTCAAGCAAAGCAGCTCGTAGACATCCAGCCCCGGCATATTCTTCTCGACATAATCGAACGCGCCGCGCTTCATGCATTCGACCGCGTTGGTGACATTGCCGTAGGCCGTCAGAACCACCACTTCGGTGAACACGTCCCGCGCCATGGCACCTTCGAGGATGCGCAGCCCGGAGTCGGCGTCCTCCATGCTCATGTCGGTAATCACGATATCGAACGGCTTCTCGGACTCCACCAGCGTCTCAAGACCGGCTGCCTCGGATTCGGCGGTTTGGACGGCATAGCCCTCGCGCTCCAATCGGCGTCGTACAGCCTCGCGCACCTCCTGCTCGTCGTCTACAACCAAAATTTGGCACATGCCGATAGGTTACCCGCGCACGTTTGTTCAAGTCAAGAAATCTCGACGCGCATCGCTTGACTCCCGCCCCGGAACATGACATGCCGTCAGAGCCGCTATAATAAATCCGCAAACGCGTACGTGCACGCCCACTTCGCAAGATTTACTCCCGCTCATGTCCCATCAAGACTCCACGTCCGTTCAGCAGAGCCGCGCTAGCCGTCCTGCCCTCATCGCCGTAGCCTTCGCGGGGGTCGATCTGCTCGCGATTCTGATCGCCATGAGCCGGCGCTTCGATCTGCTGCATCCGATCGCGCTTTATCTCACTTTGTACGCCGCCGCCTTTTTGGCTTATCTGTACGCGGTCGTCAAAGTGATTCGGTGGAACGGGCCGCCGAGCCGCGCGATGCTCTGGCTTGCCCTAGGCGTCGGCGTCGCCTGCCGTTTGGCGATGATCCACGCCGTCCCCAGCTTATCCACCGACATGTACCGCTACGTCTGGGATGGACGTCTCACCTGCCACTGGATCAACCCCTTCCGCTGGAGTCCGTGGGACCCCCGATTATCAGCATTTCGCGACGCCTCCATCTGGCAGCCGATGGAATACAAGTATTACCAGACAGTCTATATGCCGGTGTCGCAGCTGTTCTTCGCTATCGGCTACGCGCTGTTTCGCAACAGCCTGCTTGGCTTCAAGCTGATGTATGCCGCGCTCGATATCGGCGTTATGCTGCTGATCGCGGCAAGCCTGTCGAAGCTTGGGAAAGATCCCGCGCGGGTGATTGTCTACGCCTGGTGCCCGCTCCCGATCACCGAGATCGCCCTCGCCGGCCATCAGGACGTGGTCGGCGTCTTTTTTCTGATGCTGGCGTTTTTTCTGCTTGGGCGCGGCAATATGCGCATGGCGGCGTTCAGCCTCGCGGCGGCGGGCCTAACCAAAGGCTTTCCGCTGCTGCTTCTGCCCCTGTTCGCCCGCTACGGAGGGCGTAGGCTGCTCGGCATTATGGTGCTTGGGCTGATTTATCTAGGGCTGCCGATCTGGGTGTACCTGCCGTCGTTTCTGTACGGCATGCAGCAGTATCTTGGCACGGTGCATGTGAACGGGGGACTGTTCACGCTCTGCGACACCCTGCTCGGCTTCGTCACCCCGCTCCATTTCAGCCTGACGTCGAAATTAAGCGACGCCGCGATGCTGATCGCCGTGGGATGGTCGGCGTGGACACGTCCGGTAAGCCTGGAGGATGTCGCTCGCCGCAGCCTGGTGGTGATGGCGGTCTGTCTGCTGGCGGTGCCGACTCTTTTCCCGTGGTATATGGTCTGGCTGCTGCCGCTGGTGGCGCTCTATGGTGGCGCGCCCTCAGCCTCGGCGCTTTGTTTGGCGGGGATGGTCGATCTCGTCTATTGCTACTACATCGACCGCGCCGTTCACTGGTGGGTGCAGCTTGTCGAGTACATCCCGGTGTGCCTGCTGCTGGCGAACGAATGCCGCCGGGGCTACTGGCGCTGCGCCCCCGCGAGACGCGGGGTGGAAGGATCCACAGGCGCGTCCGTTATAGACAACGACGGAGCGTTCGCCGGAACCGCCGCTCCCGTAGCGATGCCGCCTACGGAGCTGCCCCCACTCGAAGGCCGCTCCGTCGTGCCCGAAGCGACATAGTACAGATGCACTCCCCGCGCGGCGATCACCGACCCGACAAACGTCATAATCAGCAGTACGGCCAGCTTCAGCAAAAACGCGATAGCCGCCGAGCCGAGCCGCCCGAAATCAACCGGGGGAGCCATTGACGCGGCATTGCTCGAAACGTGGGGAGACGCGGGCAGCGCCATGCCGGGGATCGGGTGCGTGAGCATGCCGTAGCTTTGCATAAAAACATACACGAGCAGCGCCACGCCGACGAAAAGCATCAGCAGGCCGACCGCCCGCCCGCCGCGTAGGTGAGAATACGATGTTGGTGCTTGAACCTGCGGTGTCAATGACATACTCCTGAGCGGCCTAAAAGCTGGATACGAACACTAGAACGGCGATCTACGGCACGTGACGCCTCTCTGCGCCGAAAATGCCGCGCCGCGATAAAAACGTTCGACAACGTGTAACGCTAAGATGTTCCACGTTTGCCGACTATTGTGCGAGGTCATACGGCACCGATCAAAATCCGCGTGAGAAAGCCGGAGAACTTGATCTTGGCAGGTGAATGCGGTGCCGCGATGCAGGGAATAAATGTAACACATGCGTGCGCAATTAATCAACTCCCCATGGCTCCTGGTGTGCCTTGCAGCCGCGACGGCCTTCCCGGCGCAGGCGGCGAGCCGCGCGAGCGGCCCCGAATCGCGGCTGGCGGCAATCGTCATCTCGGGAGGCAGCGAAGCCGAGCGCCGGCTTCTCAGCGGCTATCTCCTTGGCCAACTGCGGGGGCTGACGACAAACGCGCATCCACTCGCGATTACCATCGTGTCGGACGCCGAAATGCACAAGCTTTCATCGAGCGGCGACAGCAACAGCGATACCGGCGCAAATCCCAGCTCGGGAGCCACTCGCCCATCGCCGCCTTCTATCGTCCCCGTTTCGCCCCAAGAATCCTCGGAACCGGCAAGCGCCTCTGACGATCCCGACAATGAGGGCGAGGTAGACGCGATGTATGACGAAGCGGACCCGAGTACGTCGTCGAACCAACCGAATAGCGGCCGGGCCGAGATCACACTGCTCAAAGGCGAGGACACGGACGACTTCACCGAGGCGTTCCTCCATGAGTTCGGCCACCATCTCTGGTTTACGTCAATGAGCCAACAAGACATGTCGGACTTCAGAACACTATATGCCGAGTCAGCTCGCGCCCAATCGTTTGTCAGCGACTACGCCGCTGTGTCCGTCGAAGAGGACTTCGCCGAGGCGTTCGCCTACTACGAGCAGAAGCCTAAGCTTCTCTCAAAGCGCGATCCCGAAGCGGCTCAGTTTATCTCTCAGCTGCTGCCTCGCGTCCGCGCCGCCGATACTGACCCGGCCGCCGTCACGGTGCAGTATTCCCAAACCGATACCCAGTAAGCTCAGGCCTTTTCGCTTATGCCCGTCATCGCAAGTAACTTTTATCTCCAAATCGCTACGGATGGCGCGTCATGGCGATGACCGCGCGCGCCGTATTACCCGGCGAGACCGACCGGATGCTGGCGCTGATGTGCCGCTCGTTTCACATGGACGAGACTTCCGCCCGCCGTATCTTTTACGCCGACCCTTTCTACAATCTCGCGCATAAGCGTGTTCTCGTTGACGGCGAAGGCGCTTTAGTATCCTGCCTGACGCTCATTCCGAGCCGAATCGCCCTTGGCAACGGCGTCAGCCTGCCGATCTGCGGCGTTGCGGGTGTCTGCACGGAACCGGATTTGCGCGGGCGAGGCTACGCCGCCGAATTGATCGACCAGACGATGCTCCAATCGGCGTCCGAGTTCGACTTCGCGGCGGCGGCCCTGACCGCAGCCAGGCCGGACTACTATGAAAAGCTCGGATGGGCAACGTGCGGCGATTCCGTCGAGCTCACCCTTCCCGCCGTTTCCATCGCCAAGCGCGACTCCTGCAGCGGGAACGTACGGATACTATCGATCGCCGAAATGCAGTTATGGGCGCCGGCTATCTGGGAGCTGTACCGCCGCTCTGTTGCGGACTCCGCATTCAGATCGTTCGAGCGCGGCAAAGAGCGCTGGCGCTGCATCGAGCAATCGCCCGCGATGCGCCGCATAGCCGCCGTGCTGACAGATGGAAAACTCACCGCCTACGCCGCGTTTTCGATCACCGGGAGCGATCTCGCACATGGCGCGAAAACAATCGCGCTGCAGGAGCTCGTCGCCGATAATCCCGACGACGAGCGAGCGCTTCTGGGCTGCCTCGCCCGAATGCCCAGCTGCATCGAAGTGCAAGGCTTCTTCAGCGCGGCTCAAGCGGCTGAAATTCTCGCGCGGGACTACGAAAACGCCTCGTCCCAGCAGGCGACATCGGTGCTTCTACGCGCGGTAAAGCTGCCGGAGTTAGCGACAGCCGCCGCTACCGCAGACCAAGCCAAAATAGGCGTACTCACCCCATTACAGCTCACTCTGGGAATACTGCCCAATCAATCGCGCAAAGAAGCATTAATTCGCATAGAGATTACTGGCGGTATCGTCAGCATCGCTCCTGCCGCTCACAAAGAGCAGCAGGAGCGCCTACCGCGCCTTTGCGGCAATCGAGGGGCGATCACGCAGCTGACCTTCGGCTACCGCTCCGCGCGGCAGTTGCTCGCTAGCGGCGCAATCGAATTGCAGCACGCGCCGGACGAGTCACCCTCAATTATCTTAGATGCCTACGACGCGATCTTCCCGTCGAGAAACTTATTTCTAGCGCCGCCCGATTGGTTCTAACCCCTGCCCAAGCTCAGCTCAAGCCCGAGGATGTGCCTTGTCGTAGGCCAAGCGCAGGCGAGTCACATCGACAGCCGTATATCGCTGGGTCGTGGCGACGCTGGCGTGGCCGAGCATCTCCTGAATCGAGCGCAGATCGGCTCCGTTTTCCAGCAAATGAGTGGCGAACGTATGACGCAGGGTGTGGGGCGTGACCCGCTTGGCGATATTCGCCGCCACCGCCGAGCGCCGCACCAGCTCCCAAACCTGCTGGCGCGTTACGTCGCTGCCGCGCACTCCCGCGAAGAAGCGCGCCGACGCCCCGCCTTGCACCAGCACTGGACGCGCGTCGCGCAGGTAGCGCTGCATCAGCTTTGCCGTGCCTTCGGCCAGCGGCACCAGCCGCTCTTTCGAGCCTTTGCCCAGCGGGCGCAGCGTATTCGACGCGAGATCTACCTGGCTCAAATTCAAGCCGCACAATTCCGACACTCTCAGCCCGCAAGCGTACAGCGTCTCCAGCATCGCCCGGTCGCGCAAGCGCAGCGCGGCATCCTTGGGATCGTCACTCGCCTGCGCCGGATCAGCATCCGGCTGAACCACCAGACGGCACGCCTCGCGCGCGGATAAAACGCCCGGCACGCGCTTCTGACGCCCTGCCGTCACCTCCAGCCCAGCCCCAAAATCCGATGAAGCCGCACCCTCGCTGATTAAGAACCGCGAGTACATCTTCACCGCCGACGCTTTCCGCGCCAGGGTGGACGGAGCCATGCCTTGTCGCTGCAAACGCGCGAGGTAGGAGATGGCGTCATCGCCCAAGCAGTCCGCAGCGGATTTGCCGCGCCCCATCAAAAACGCCTCAAAAGCGGCCACGTCGTTTTGGTAGGCTGAGATCGTGTTCTCAGCCAACCCGCGCTCGCCGCGGAGATGCGACAGAAAGGAGCCTAGCTCCCCGGAAACTCGGTCTCGCAAAATGCTTTCCTAAACCGCGTCGGCGGGCACGTCCGTCTGTTGAATCATCTGGCCCAGCGCATCCACCGGATCGTTGAAATAATCGAATGGCGATTCCACCGGCTCCGGCGCGGTGGACGACGCCGGACGCGCCCGCGTCCGCGCCCAATCCCGCAGCACGGCGATCCGCTCGGACATCGTCACCGAAAGCGGCACCGACCGATGCGCCTCTTCGAGCAGCGACGCCGTGTCGATATCCCGGTTGTCCGAAAACGCGTCGTACAGCGCGGATATCACCGCCTGCTCGATCTCCGCTCCGGAAAAACCCGCCGTCGCTTCGGCAATCGCGTCCAAATCAAACTTCGACGGCTCCCGGTTCCGCTTTTCCAGGTGAATCTGCACGATCTCGCGCCGGTCTTCCTTGCTCGGCAAATCGACGAAGAAAATTTCGTCGAAGCGGCCCTTGCGCAGCAATTCCGGCGGCAGCGACGACACGTCGTTGGCGGTCGCCACCACGAAGCACGGCGCGGTTTTATCGTTCAACCAGGTAATAAACGTGCCGAAAACGCGGGAAGTCGTGCCGCCGTCGCTGATTCCCGACGATTGCGTACCCGCGAAGCCTTTTTCCAGCTCGTCGATCCAGACAACGTTCGGCGCGGTGCTCTCCGCGATGCGGATCGCCTTGCGCATATTCTCTTCCGACTGCCCGACGATGCCGCCGAAGATTTTGCCGACATCCATCCGCAGCAGCGGCAGCTTCCATAGCGACGCGACCGCCTTCGCCGACAGCGATTTCCCGCAGCCCTGCACCCCAAGCAGCAGAATGCCCTTCGGGTTCGGCAGACCAAAAGCGCGCGCTTTTTCGGTGAACGCCACCGTCCGCTTGTCCATCCAATCTTTAAGCTCGTCCATTCCGCCGACATTGGCGAACGCTTCCGTCGCCGGATAATATTCCAGCATGCCGGACTTGCGGACGATCTGCTCTTTTTCCGACAGCACCACGTCCACGTCGAAGCCGCGCTTCTCCACCAGCGACTTGGCGAAGACGTTCTCGGCCTCGTTCGCCGTCAGCCCTTGCGCCGCCTTCAAAATCTGCTCGCGCTCTTCGGTAGTCAGCGTGGAGTTAATGCGCGTGTCGCCCTTCATCGACGCGATAATGCCGTCGAGCAGCTCCGCCAGATCGTCCAGCGACGGCAGCGAATACTCCACCACCGTGACTTCCTTTTCCAGCTCGGTCGGCAATTTCAGCTGCGGCGACAGCATCACAATCGACTTGTATGTATCCTTCAGCGATACCGTCAAGTCGCGCAGGCGGCGCACCAGAGTGACGTCGTTCAAGAATGGATGAAAGTCCTTGAGCAGGAAAATCGCGGGGTCGCGCGAGTCCATGATATAGTCCAGCGCCGCGAGCGGGCTGGTGGTCTGGTCGTTGCGGTTCTTAGGATTAAGAACCATCCCCTGAGTCACCGTCCACTGGTATAGCTTCTTGCCGCGATCATCGGCAATCGCCTTCAAAGCACGCTCGACGCGCTCTTCTTCCCACGAGACGATATAGATAATCGGGTACCGCGCCCGGATTAGCGTATCGAGTTCTTGATTTACTTTAGTCGCCATAAATTAGCCAACCGATCAGTATGCGTCAATAGAAGAACTACTCCAACTCCCCTCCATTTCCATGTAGGGGCTGGGGATGTCAGGAACGTGCAATTGCTACCTATATATGTATATTAGAATCAACAAGCAGGCATTCCAGACCTCCCCCCAGCCCATCCATGGAAACGGAGTGGAGTCCTGAACTCAGCTACTGGAACTTTCCGGCGCATGCTTAAACATACCGCTGAAACCATTCCACTGTTTCCAGCAGCATCCCATCGGTAAAAACATGCCCGCCCTCGGAATAGAGAACCATCTTCAGGCGCTCAGGAATGCCTTGCTGCTTATAAACCGGCTCCAATCGCTCGTACAGTCGCTTTGATCCGACAGAGGAGACAACGTCGTCCGTATCCACGTTCAGCAGGCACACCGGCAGCGGCGCGTAGAGTTCGGGGCTGTTGACCGGGCTCGCGGCCTCCAGCTGCATTCCCTCGGGAGTATTCGGGTCGGGAACGCGGCTTGGATCGATGCGCAGCCAGTCAGGACTGCTGATCGCCGCCACCAGCGCGCGGCAGCGCGGACGCGCCACCGCCGCCGCGTGCGCGGCGAACCCTCCGGCCGAGATGCCAAGAACTCCCGCGGCCTCGATATCCACGCCTATTTCCTCGCACAAAATCGGCAAATCGGCTGCCGTCTCGTAGATAATCTTGTACAAAGCGGCGACGAACCGCTCGGTCAGCATCTGCTCGCGCATGACGGCTTCAGGACGGTTTCCATGCAGATACGGATCGAGAGCAATGGCGTCGAAGCCTGCCCCGGCCAAGGCGTACAGCGTGGGGAGCGTCCATTCTTTAGAGCTGCCCAGCCCGTGCAGCACCACGACCGGCTTGGCGTTTTCGGCTCCGGCGGCCACCAGCCTCAGCGCGCCCGCGCCGCGATGCTTCAGTACGGTATGGGTGAGACGGTACTCCAAAAGAAAGCTGTCCTTTTTGTACTCGAGCCGGCATGATGCAGGCAGACCAGGCAAGTGTACCTAACCGGCCCTCGGCTGCGTCGGGGTATAATTTCCGCGCCACAAACGCGGGTGGGAGCGCGGGCAAGCCACAAGAAAGTCAAGGAGACTTTACCTGCCATGCCGACGATACTCGTAGTTGACGATGAGCGCCCCATTGTCGAGGCTATCGACTACAACTTGCGCAAAGAAGGCTTTTCCACTCTCCGGGCGTTCGATGCCGAAGAGTGCATGGGAGTTCTGCGCCGCAGCAAGCCGGACCTGGTCGTTCTTGACGTAATGCTGCCCTCCGGCAGCGGCTACGACATCTGCCGCCGCCTCCGCGACGAGCACGGCGACGTTCCCGTCCTATTTCTCACCGCCCGCGCTTCCGAGGAAGACCGTGTCGCCGGCTTCGAGGTCGGCGCGGACGATTACGTGGTCAAGCCGTTCTCCATGCGCGAGCTGCTCGCCAGAGTCCGCGCTCTACTGCGCCGCAGCGAGATCAGCGCCGATGCAGCCGCCGGAGTGAAGCGCGCCACCGGCATCGTCTCCCTTCCGAATCTTACGATCGACAGCGGCAAGCGCGAAGTCGTCGCCCACGGCAAAAAAGCCGAGCTCTCGCGCAAAGAGTTCGATCTGCTCACCATGCTGGCGGTCAATCGCGGCCAGGTGTTCGACCGCCAAACCATCCTCAACCGCATCTGGGGCGAGGACTGCTACGTCGATGAGCGCACAGTGGATGTCCACATCCGTTGGCTCCGCGAGAAGATCGAAGAGAACCCCGCCAAGCCCGAGCGCATCCTGACCGTGCGCGGCGTCGGCTATAAATTCGAGCAGCCGGCTGAGTAGTCCGGCTGATGCGCCGCTGGAATTGAAATTCTGCCGATGATTTTCGCCTGGTCGCTCTCCGCCGCGCTGCTTGCCGTTTTGATCGGCGTCATGCTGCATTCCCGCAGGCTCTATTCCCGCGTCGTCGCAGCCAGAGAGGTGCGCGAGCGCCTAATGCGCGAGCTGGCCGACGAGCAGAAATCCTGCGCCGCGTCCACGGCTAAGTTCGACACCTTCCTGGAAGCCACGGCGGACTCGGTCTTATCGGTCGATTCGTCCGGATGGTGCCACCTGCTGAACCAGCCTGCACTCGATTTGTTCGGCGTCACCACCGTCCCGCAGACCCTGCTCACCGCCACGCAATGCGCGGAGCTGGATGAGCTTTTAAAAACCAGCCGGAGCAAGCCCGATTCCGGCGAGCCCGTGCGCGGCGAGGTAATCCTCCACGCTTTTCAAGGCAGAATCATGCAGGTGCTGATCTGCCGCTCGCTCATGGCCGGTATGGCGCCGCCCGAGCATCTGATTTTGCTGCGCGATATCACGAACCTGCGCCGCCTGGAGACGATGCGCCGAGACTTCGTCGCCAACGTCTCCCACGAGCTGCGCACTCCCCTTAGCTCCGTTATGGCGATGACCGAGACTCTTCTCGACGGCGCTCTCGAAGACGAGGAAGTCGCCCGCCATTTCCTGCGCACCATCATGCGGGAAACCGACCGGTTAGTTCGTCTCACCGCCGATCTTCTCGACCTCTCCCGCGCCGAGACCCGCCCGGTTTCCCGTTCCGAATCAAATATCGCCGCCTTAATCCGTGATGTCGCCGGCAGGCTCAGCAGCCAGACCGCGAAAGCGAGCATCACCATGACGATTGAAGTGCCCGAGCATCTCACGGTCGAATGCGACGAGGATGAAATCGGCCAGGTGCTCATGAACTTGATCGAGAACGCCGTAAAGTACACGCCGCGCGAGGGAAGCGTCACGATCACCGCGAGAATGCAGGAGACGCAAATCGAGGTGGAAGTCGCCGATACCGGCATCGGCATTCTGCACCAGGATCTGCCGCGCCTCTTCGAGCGTTTCTACCGCGTCGATAAAGCCAGAAGCCGCCAGTCGGGCGGCACCGGCCTGGGCCTCAGCATCGTGAAGCACATCATCGAGCGCCATCATGGCGGCTTGTGGGTGCGCAGCGAGTACAATCACGGCACCGTCTTCGGTTTCTCCCTTCCTAAGCTCAACACCGTGAGCGCGTCCACGACTATCCCGCCGCTGAACGCTGCGCAAATCGTCCGGCACCCCGGCAACTATTACGAGTACCTCGCCGTTTCTTCTCAATCCAACGCGGATATTGTCGGCGACGTTTCCCCGGCAACTCTCGTACATTAGTTATCCTACGGCTTCAGGCACTTGCAATCAGCCATAACTCAGTTATCGCTGCCCGCTTGCTGTACAATAAGCTATCTTCTTTTTGATTCCCCGTGCTAAGTCATGCCTGCGCTTTTCAGCCGCTCAATCAGTCTCGAATGGATTTATCAAAGCCGCGGCGTCGGACTGGGAATTAGCCCGCATTGCCTAAGTCCCGATGGCGTCGTCTGCCAGCTCTGGCGCGATTCATCCTCCTCCCGCCAGTATTTCGTCGAAACCATCGCCGCTGCCAGTGATGCTCCCTTAGCGGGACTACGCTCGCCGGCTCAAGCGGAGCGCGCGTACGAGTTTCAATCCGATTCCATCACGGGCGCGTCGTGCTATCCCGGCGGCGTGTTTCTCTACGCCATTAGCGGCGGCGAGCTTTACTTCATCTGGCACACCGAAGCCGGGAATCCGCAAAGCCTCGCGCTGCCTATCCGTCAAGGCGACCGCTTCGCTGGCCTGCAGGCCAGCGGCGGCGGCGATCCGAGGCGAACAGCCGCCATTCTGACTCTCGACTCAGCCGGTCATTCCACGACCACGCTAGTGGAATCACCCGAGCCAGGGATTCCCGGCGGCGCTCTGCGGGTCGTGTGGAGCAGAACATGGCCCAGCACGGTGACGGCTTTCGCGCTTTCGCACGACGGCGAATACCTCGCGGTCGCCGCCGGCGACGCCATTACACTGCTGGACCGCAGCCAGCGCGTCGTCTGGGCGGCTACGGTCAGCGCCAGTTCTCCGGCCGCGGCAATGGCTGTGGCGGCAAACGGCGAAGTCGTCACCATCGATCATCGGGGAATGATCCAGCAGTGCGCCGCATCCGACGGAGCGGTGCGATGGCAGATGAACGTGCCGGTGGGAGAATCCGTACTGCCGGATTCCATGGCGGCGGGGCTGATCGTCTCCGACGCCGAGATGAAAATCGCGCTCTGCGCTTTGAACAGAATCGACGCGTTCGGCGAGCTGGAAGCCGTCATTTTGCTGCTCGACGGCTCCAATGGCGACTTGCTCTGGGAAGATTCCGTCGCCAGCCCGATCAACGGCGTCTCTTTAGCCACGACCGGCGCGTTCGGCGCAATTTCCTGCCAGAACGGCACCGCCACCCTGCTTTCGCTCGCCGACAAGTCGAATCCGTCCGCGCCGATCCAGCGCGCGCTGCAAGAGCGGGTTCAAGACCTCGTCATTCAGGCAAAATCGGCGTATCACTCCGGCGGCAGCCCCGAAACCGCCGTTCGCCTGGTGCATCAAGCGCTTGACCTTGATCCAGGCCTGTGCGTCGGCATCGGTTTCTACGAAGACGCCGTATGGAGCGTGCGCTACAAAGCGCTCGCGGACACCAAGACGATCAGCGCGCAATCCTTGACAGGCATCGAGGCCGCCTTGACTCTCCTGCCGAACGATGAGCGGCTAATCGTCCGGCGAAACGCCCTCGCTCGACTACTCGCCGAAAGCATCGCGCGGGAAGCAAGCGCCTACCTCGCCGAATCCCGCATCGAGGACGCCATCGCCAAGTATGTCGAGGCGCTGACCATCGACCGCACCCTGGGCGACGTTCGCGCCAGTCTCCTGGTC
>CAXSEA010000032.1:0-23223 GCA_964235675.1 uncultured Armatimonadales bacterium
ACTGCGATTATTGAATCCATTCTACTAATCTAATCACCCCTACTTAAGCAAACAGCCCCGACGTTAAACGTCGGGGCTGTTTGCTTAAGTAGGAAAAAAGGCCATGCGGCCTGAGAGCAATCGGAAGATCAGCCCACCGCCACCGCGAGAGGCCGAGTCGAAGCTGAAGAAGCGACCCGGTGCTGCTGCGGAGCGCGCTCGCGGACGGAAGCCGCTTTCAGCGGCGTGCGGAGCTGGTACTTTTCACCCAGCAGCGGCACCTGGCGGCCATGCCGCGATTCGCGGTTGATCAGCAGCGGCGCGAGCAGGTTCACCGTCGCATTCTTCGGGTCGTCGTGAGGCACGGTGACCACGGCCCAAAGCTGCGCTCGTCCCTGCATGCGCTCTAGGCCAAGTTCCTGGAGCGCCGGCGACGGAATCGTGGGCGTGTAGTCGGGATCGATCAGCCAGGGATCAATCACCGGCAATGCCAGCGCGTCGGTACCGGGCGCGTCATCGACGCATTGCAGCCACTTGAACGGGCTGCTGCCGCTGACGTCGCCGAGATGCGGCAGGAAGACGAAGCGGCGAGTGGTTTCAAAACCGGGAAGTCCTTCGGAAAACGTGACGATCTGGGACTCGTCGATAGTGACGCTGCCGAAGCGCGTCGTGCGGATTTGCATGCCTTACCTCTAGGTTCAATATTTGGACCGAATCAATGATGGCGGCCAATCCATGGCCTCGAATCATCCGTGGGAAAGCAATGGCGGACTAGCGCCGCGAGCGTGTCCAGTGCAGTATATCGCTACTGGAGATATTGTGCCAAGCTGTACTGCATCGCCTTCGACGCGGCGACAAGAGATGCCTGGTACACATTCTGCGCCGACTGAAGCTGCGTGTAGACCGTGGCGATATCCACGTCCTCCAGCGAGGACAAATTGCTCTGGTAGTTGAGCTGAGTCGTCCCGAGCTGCGCGGTCGCGTCGTTCAGCGTATCGATTTTCGTGCCGACCTTCGCCTGCGCCGTGCCGATATCGCTGAGCGACGCGTCGATAGCAGGCAAATCGGTGTTGGAAATGCTGGTGGCGTCGCCGCTCGTGATATCCGTTTTGAGCTGCTCCAGCGCGGCGAACGCCTTGCCGAACACTTGATCGCCGGGGATATTGATCTGCATCGTGTTCCCCTGCCCGATTGTCGCGTTCAGCGCGCCTTCGTCGCCGTTGTAGGCGTGGGTGGCGTCTCCAGATGTATATGGCGCGGTCGTGGTCTTCTGTCCGGCGAAGATGTTTTCGCCGCCGTAGCTGCTATTCGCCAGATTTGTGAGCTGGTCGATCGCCGACTGGATAGTGGCCGCGTACGCGGAATCCTCGCTGCTGTCGGTCGTCCCGCTGTTCGCCGCCGCGACGGCGGTGGTACGCGCCGACTGCACCAACGACACGACGGAGCTGATCTGAGAATCCGTGTACTTCAAAAAGCTCGTGGCGCTGGACGCATCGCTCTGATACTGGCTGATATTGACCAGCAGCGAGCGAACCGTCATCGCTTGGCTTGCGCCGTTCGGATCGTCCGACGGCTCATTGATTCTCCGTCCGGTGGAAAGCTCGTCCTGCAGCGTCTCGTAGTTGCTGGAGCTATTATCGACGCTGCTGGTCATCGCCGCCAGCATTGTAGTTTCAGTGACTCTCATAGCGTTTACTCTCCTTTGCCGCGCGGCTAGGAAACCATTCCGATCAAATCGCCGAGCATGGTGTTTTGCGTGGAGACGATCTTTGCCGCCGCCTCGTACATGCGCTGGAACTTAATCATGCTGGTCATTTCATCGTCTTCGTTCACGCCGCTGACCTGAGCGCGCTGGTTCGTCAGCTGCGTGTTCGTCGCCTGAGCGGTGGCGAGATTCGAGGTCGCGTTCGCCGTATCGCTGCCGATCTGCGTCACCAGTCCGTTGTAATAGCCGTTGAACGTGTTCCCCGAGAGCGCACCGGCGCTGCTGCCGAGCGTGGCCGTACCCAGCGCGGCCAGCGCCGCCGCGTTGGAGGAGTCGCCGACCGCGGGAGTGGTCGCCCCGCCCGTGAGCGCGCCGGCGACCGCCAGCTTGTCGGGGTCGTTCACGATTGCCGTGTTGACCGCGATATCGCCCGCGCCTGTTCCGGTAAAGAACGCTACTCCGGTGGAGCCGTCCTCGCCGGTGCCGGCCTCGTGAAGCGTGTTCACCTGCGAGATCAGCGTGGAGGAAAGCGTGTCGAGATTCGCCTTGTAGCCCGTTAAGCTGGCCTGGCTTGTGGTAATCCCGTACAGATCGCCCCCGGTCAAACTGCCGCTGCTCTGCAAGCCGCTGAGGGTAAGTGTGTTCGAGTCGCTGCCTTCCACCAGATTACTGGTGCCGATACGCACGTCGACGGAGCCGTTCGCGTTCGTGAACTTCTCGTAGTTGGTCAGGCTGGAGAGCTTGTCGAGCAGAGCGTCGCGCTGGTCGAGCAAAGAATCCGGCGCTTGCTGTCCACCGGCGGATTGCGACACGATCGCCGTGTTCAGGGTGGCGATCTGCTGCCCGTAGGTGTTGATGTCGCTCATGTCCGACGATGCCGCGCTCGTCAGCTGCGTGCCGACCGCATCCATCTGCTGCGACGCGGTATTCAGCATCCCCGCGAGCGTGACTCCGCCCTGAATCGCCGTTTCGCGCACGCCGGTGTCGTTGGGGCTATTTTCCACGCTCGAGAAGTTGTCGAAAAACGTAGTCAGCTGCGAATTGATCGACGTGTTTTGCGGCTCGTTGAACGCGTCCTGAACATTGGTCAGCCAAGTTTGCTGCGCCGTGTAGGTTCCGGACTGGGCATTGGCGCCCCGCGCTTGGGCGTTCAAGAACTCATCGCTGGCTCGGGCGACACTGCCCACCGAGACTCCGGAGCCGACCTGGCTCGTCTGCGAGCTAATCGCGCTGTTGTCGTCGATAGCGGGATCGTTCTCGTCGAGCGCGACCGATTCCACGGAATAGCCGGGAGTATCGGCATTGGAGATATTGTTGCCCGCGACATCCTGGCCGATCTGCGCCGCCATCAAGGCCGAATTGCCGATGTTAAGTGTGCTGAATGTGCCGCCGTAATACATAATTTTGCTCGAATCGCCTAGCCTGCCTTATCTTAATTGCGCGCCGCCCTCAAGCGACGGAATTGAGCAGCCGGCTTGCTTGAGTCGTGAGATTGATCCCGTTGCTCGCGTAGCTGGTATCCTGCTGCGCCGCCGCCAAAATAAAATTCACCTGGAACGCGATCAGCGACAATTCGCCGCGAATCAGTGAGCTGTTGCGCTCGCAAAGCGCGTTCACCTCGTCCGCGATTGTTTTTAAACGACTGGACAACTCCAAAGCGTTTTCGCGCTCGGACTCAGGCCAAGCCTCGATCTCGCCGCGTAGCGAGCCTGTTTTGCCGCCCTGCGCCGTCAAGCTGCGGAACCGGAACGAGCGCTGCTCGGAATCGGTCAGAATCTGCTCATGACGGTCGTGCAGACGGGCGTACCCAGCCCGGTCGCAAGCGATCAACGCCTGGGTCTGTGCCGCGAGCAACTCCGCGTGCTCCGTTTGCGCTTCGATTTCCGCCGTCAACGCTGCGATAATATCCATGACTCGCTCCTCGGCATACGATTCTTCAGAGGGTGTGTTAATGAGCTGCATCGCCATTAGTCTCTTCTCCATTATCGGTAAAAATCGCTGATTTCTTTATAATTGGAATGGCCTTTGACAGCGCCGCCAAAGGCTGTGCCAGTGCCGTCGATGCTGCCGCTTTCGATGCCTCGCCAGCCGACTGCGCGTTCGCGGCGGCGGTGTCCTTAGCGGAAAGCTGCTTATACATTTGCGCGGCTAAATCGTTGCTGCCCGCGTGCTTGGCCATCTGCTGCGCGACATTGTCGTCCATCATGCCCTGGAAGATCTGCTGCTCGTGGGCGTCGTCGCCTAAAGTAGGATCGTCCGGCACCGTTTTGCGCATCTCCTGAAGCATCATGTCGAAAAATTGCCCCTCGAACTGCTTACACGAATCCATCAGCTTGGCGTCCTTGGGGGACGCAGGGTCGCTCCCGCCGCCCGCTTTCGACGAGCTCGCCGGTTCCGCCGTGGGAGCGACAATCGCCGCGCCGGGAATATAAGGTGAGAGTGCCATACCGGGTTATTGAATCTCCAAATCGGCGTGCAGCGCGCCCGCCTGCTTCATCGTCTGCAGAATGGCGATCAAGTCGCGGGGCGTCACGCCCAGAGCGTTCAAAGCGCGGACCACTTTGGCGATAGTCGTGCTCGGCGGGACCGTAATCAAATGTTCAGCCCCTTCCTGCACTCCGACTTTTTTGCGCGGCACCGCCACCGTTTGCCCGCCGCTGAGAGGCTCGGGCTGAGAAACGAGAGTATCGTCGTCGATCTGCACCGTCAGGTTGCCGTGCGCGATGGCACAAGCCGAGACGCTGACGTCGCCGCCCAGCACCACCGTGCCGGTGCGCTCATTGATGATAATCTTCGCCGCGTCGTCGGGCACGACGGCTAAATTCTCCAGCGCGGCAATCAGAAACACCGGATCAGTGCCCGGCGTGGTATCGATATCGATGGTGGACGCATCTTCCGCGTGCGCTCCGGTCGCCCCCGGCGGCAGGTTCTTGTTGATGGCCTGTGTCACTCGGGCGGCGGTGGTGAAATCAGCCTCGTTGAGCGTCACCGCGATACCGGAGCCGTGCGACAACGTCGTCGGGACGTCCTGCTCCACAATCGCGCCCGATGGTATCCGACCGGCGGTGACATGGTTCTGAACGACGCTCCCCGCCCCCGCGCCCGCGCTGCTGTCGGCCAAAAAGCCGCCCACCGAGATACTGCCCTGCGCAACCGCGTACACTTGCCCGTTCGCCGCTTGCAGCGGAGTCTGTACCAGCGTGCCGCCTTGCAGCGACGACGCGTCGCCCAGGCTGGAAACCGTCACGTCGATTGTGCCGCCGCTCTTCGCGAACGCCGGCAGATCGGCGGTCACCATCACCGCCGCCACGTTCTTCAGCTTCAAGCTGCCTTCCGGCACCGTCACGCCGAACTTCTGCAGCAGCGACGCCGTCGATTGAATCGTAAACGCCGCCTGCGAGCTGTCCCCGGTCCCAGCCAAACCGACTACCAGGCCGTACCCCACCAACTGGTTGCCGCGAACCCCCTGCACCGTAGCGATATCTTTCAGCCGCGTCTGCGATTCACCCCCCTCGCTCGCGTCGGAAAACTGCGCCCGAGCGGGCAAGCCGACGCTGCACAATGCTAGCAGAGCGAGCAGAACAGTCAAAAAAGATTTTGGTGGACAATGGGTCATAGCAGTAGTTACGAGTTTAAGATTTTCTGTTGCAATTGTACAAACTGTGGCTCCCGGAGACCTATCCGTCACTCGCGTGCCACCTTCCCTAAAAGGAAGGACTAGAGCGATACCGTGTGCTGATCGAAAGTCCTTCCCTTGAGGGAAGGTGGCCTGAAAGGCCGGATAGGTCTCTCCTCCTCAATGCATAAGGAGGGAAAAGAATCAAAACACCAGCCGGAAAATGCGACGAATTAGACCGTCGTGCTGCACTTCCCCAACCGGGCCTTTACCTGAATACTTGATATTCGCGTTTGCCACAAGCGGCGACGCTACGGTATTCAGCGGTGAAATATCGATGGGCCGCACTTCGCCGGTCAGCGTGATCGTCTGCGTCTCAGCGTTCACCCCGACGCTGCGGGAGCCTTGAATCAAGAAGTTGCCGTCGGGAAGCACTTGCTGGACAGTGCACGCGATGGTTGCGGTCAGATTATCCGCGCGGTTGGTGGCGGCGGCGGCCTTGCTGTCTTCGGACCCGGACAGGGAAAATGAGTGGATCAAGTTCAAGATTGCGCCCATGCCGGAGCCGAACTGGCCGGATTCCGATTTGCTGCCGGAGGTCGCGCCGCTAGACGTGCCACTGGCATTTTCGCTAATCACCACAGTCACCAAATCCCCCACCCCATGCGCTTTAGCGTCCGAAAAGTAGCTGACCGGCGCTCGGTTAACTACCGTGCTCTGATTCGGAGCGCAGGTATAAAGCGAGTCCGCCCGCGCCGCTTGGCCGATCTGTGCGAGCAGCGCAGCGGAAGCGAGTACGGCAACGATGCTGGTTTTGATGTATGTCATAGCTTATTCCTCAAGCTGAGTTTGTCCCGCGCCGATAATAGTCACAGGAAAAGGTTGGCTGGACGATTCGGCGCTACTGCCCTCGCGCCGGACACGGATACTCTGCCCAGCGGCTCCGCTGTCCAGCGCGACAGCGCTGGCATGCACGGTCACCGGGCCGTCGGCCACCAGGACATCCACCGGATCGCCCGCATGCACCACAATCTGCGACACCGAAGATGGCTCAGGCACCGCGCTCGTCGTCTGGGCTTGGCTAGGTGTGGCAGGGGTAGGATTCGGGCTGCCGTCATTCGTTGACGCTACCACGGTCGTGTTCGCGCCTTGGAAGTTGATCGTTTCCGGGTCGATTCCGCATTGGCGCAGTTTCAAAGAGATATCGCCCCGATTGAAGCTTCGGGTCGCGCCGTCCATGGGAGCGCGTCCAATCACCGCCGCCGCGAGACGGGCGCTCGCCTTGCTCGCTCGCGGGGACGGGGATATGTCGGCGATGTCGCCGAGGGTAATAAAATTGGAATGCGCCAGTCCCGAATCGTGCACCATGACTTTTGGCCGCGGCGCGAGCGACGCGGCGAACAAGCTCGCCGACAGCGCCGTCAGCAGAAGCGGGACGAAGATCGGGACGTATGGTTTCATAGCGTTGGCAATACTCACGGGCTAGCTCTGTTTCAGTTGGTTCGCGGTGTTGAGCATATCGTCGCAGGCCTGGATCGCCTTGGAGTTGGTCTCGTAGGCGCGCTGGGCGACGATCATATTCACCATTTCGCTGACAATGGTGACGTTGGACATTTCCAGCTCGTTTTGCTGCAAGGAGCCGAGGCCGTTGGTGCCGGGCGTGCCGTCCTGCGGGTCGCCCGATGCGGCGGTCGCCTTATAGATGTTGTTACCGATATTGGTCAGGCCGGCGGGATTGATAAAATTGGTCAGCGTGATTTGCCCGACAGTAGTCGGGGTCGTCGAGCTGCTGCGGGTGGCGGACACGGTACCGTCGGTGCCAACCGTGAAGCTGGTCGTATCGGAGGGCAAGACTATTTCCGGCTGAAGCGCATTGCCGTCGGAGTTGACGAACTTGCCCTGGTTGTCGATCTTCCAGCCGCCGTCGCGGGTGTAGCCGGTGCTGCCGTCGGACAGAAGCACTTTGTAGAAGCCGGAGCCTTCAATCGCCACGTCATACGGGTTGTTGGTGGTCTGGAGCTGGCCTTCGCTGAACATCGTTTCGGTCGCCGCCGGGCGGACGCCAAGGCCCACCTGGATGCCGGTCGGCGATTCCGCTCCTTGCGAGACGGTGGCGCCGGCGGACTGGATCTGCTGGTACATCAAGTCCTGGAAATCGGCGCGCGACGCCTTGAACCCGGTGGTATTGACATTCGCCAGGTTGTTGGAAATGACGTCCATATTGAGCTGCTGCGCCTGCATGCCCGTCGCCGAGGTAAAGAGTGCCCGCATCATAAGCTTTGCCTAAATCCTTCCGAGTCTGAGCCTCGTTGTGCTAATAATTTTGCTAGGCGGCCACAGCGCCGACTTGGCTGATCGATTTGTTCTGCATGTCGTCCTGCGACTGCATCGCCTTGGCGTTGGCCTCATAGCTGCGCTGGCAGGCGATCATCGTCACCATCGCCTTCACCACGCTGACGTTGCTCGCCTCCAGGTAGCCTGACTGCACCGAGGCGGATGGGTCTTTGGCAATATCAATGGACTGGGGACGATCCGCGACCACAATCAGGTTGTCGCCAATCTTGGTGGGGAGGTTCGCCTGGGTGATGGAGACCAGGCCGAGCTTACCGACGGTATCGGTGCCGGTAGTCACGCTGCCGTCCGGGCTGATGCTGATCTTATCGCCCCCGGCCGCCGAAAGAGGCGCGGTGATGCTCTGCCCCTGGCCGCTCAAAACGGGGTACCTGGTCGAGGTTTGCACCAGAGTGCCTTTGGAGTTCAGGGTGAGGGAGCCGTCGCGGGAGTAGGCGATCTGGCCGGTGCCGGTGCGAACTTGAAGGTAGGCGCTGCCGCGCATCGCGACATCTAGCGAGTTGCCAGTGGCTTGCATCGGGCCGTCCGATAGATCGGTGGCGATCCCGGCGATCTGAGCGCCATGTCCGAGCGTGCCGATTGTGCCACCGCCATCGCTGCCGTCCACGCCGGAGGCGGCGACGAGCGTTTCGTCGAACGATTGAAACTGCGGGATATCCTGCTTGTAGCCGGTGGTGGAGGCGTTGGCCAGGTTCTGGGCAATCACCTGCTGCGCAGCGTCTTCGGCCATCATGCCGGTGGCTGCCGCGTATAGACCGCGTGTCATGAAGTGAGCGTCTCCGTAAAATCGGGATGGGCGGCCGCCGCGCGGCTTATGGCGTATAGGCCAAAAGCCGAGCGGTGCCGATCCCCATCGCATCGGGGCATGCGGAAAACGGGAGTAAGCTCCAAGCTTGAGATGCGTTTGCCACTTCAGGACAACTCGCGGCTTTGCTTACCGTCGTTCAATTCCAGCGCCTGGCATTTTCCCCTACCGGGCTACTGTCGCTGCCGTATTTCATTTATCGGAATGCTGCTAGAAGTTCTTTAGGGTGAGTGGAAGGTATTTTCGCCAAGTAAGTCGATGACATCAATGACGTGTAAGCTCCCCTCCATTTCTATGGAGGGGTTGGGGGAGGTCTGGCATAGCTTAACCGCAAGTTTGATGCAGCACCAAGTCAGCCTTTTCAGACCTCCCTCGCCCCTCCATAGAAATGGAGGGGAACCAGACAACTCTTGACAGCCGAGCTTTTCTCTGCGACAATGCGCGCATGCGCCGACCAAAGCGCGACTTTTCTCTTCCAATCCAACGAAAGGAGCGTGAACGACAAATGATTCAAACCACCATTGCCGTCAACCTAGCGACACATATTCGTGTCGTGGAACCGAGCGACACTGCCACCCAGCGCAGCTTACAATCGCCGCTTTCCGCCGCGCTCCTGGACTGCCCCCACCCCGCCGCTTAAGCACGCTTCATTTCGGCCGAGCCTAATTCTGGGCTGATGCCGCGTCGTTTCCGGTTCCCCTTCCTTCCGTCGCCCACAGCTTGTTTTCGCGCGTCGCCACGCCGCCGAAGCCATGCCGTCTGCCCCGCTCCCACGCGCCGTCACCCGCGCGTGATTCCCGCGAGACGAGATTGCAACGAACCAGAAATGACAAAACTCAAGAAGAAATACCCGCCCGTATTAGACGAATTCATCGACGACGGCTGGATCGAGGAAGTGGTCAGCGTCGTAAAAAGCGGCAAGGAGGCGACCGTCTATTGCTGCCGCGCCTGCGAAAGCATCGGGCGCGAGTATATCGCCGCCAAAATCTACCGCGAGCATGCCCAGCGCAGCTTCAAAAACGACAGCATCTATCAGGAAGGCCGAGTGATCGTCAGCGGGCGCATGCAGCGCGCGGTCGCCAAGAAAAGCAGCTTCGGACGAGAAGTGCAGCAAGCGCTCTGGACCGGCGTGGAATACGCCACCCTCCAGCTCTTGCATAGCGCCGGGGCCATAGTCCCCCAGCCTTTGCACAGCACGGGCGACGCACTCCTGCTGGAGTACATCGGCGACGGCGTCCAACCCGGCAAGCCGCTCTACGCCATCGACCTCGAACCGGCCCAGGCGCAACGCTATCAAACCCTACTGCTCGACCAAATCGCCCTCTGGCTGCGCTGCAACCGCATCCACGGCGACCTATCCCCCTACAATATCCTGCACACCGAATCGCGCGGCATCACCGTAATCGACTTCCCCCAAGCTGTCGATCCTAGGGAAAGCCCCCACGCCAGGGAGTTGCTGCTGCGGGACGCGAGAAACGTGACGGAGCATTTCGAGGCCTTTGGAGCGCAGCCGGTGAACATGGAGCGTTGGGTGAACGGGTTGTGGTCGGCTTGGAAGTTGGGAAGGCTGTCATCTTAAATTCTGCGCCATATCAATAGGCAAACGGGCGAATGAACTGAAGTGCAATTCTTCATCGATTCAAGAAATGAGGCTAACCTGTGGACGAAGTAATTGCTGAGTTTCCTTGGGCAAGTGAACGCACGCATAACGAGATATGCAGGGTGAAAATTAAGGAAGGCGGAATTGGCACAAACGTGCATACTCGCGGATACGCTGATAACGTACCAAGAAGTGGCTGGATCACGTTCCGACCCGAAAAACTGCCAAACATAATTGCCGCACTTCAGAAAGCGGACGAAAAGCTGAACGCCAGATAGGAATTTGAACATGCTTCTTGTATGTCGTCATTGTCGGTCCAGCGTGGATGTCTCACTTGCCACGCTTTCTTTATGGAAGTGCGTTGCTTGCAGTGAGCCAATGCCTGCTGAAGTAGTTGTCGTACTTTCGGCACTTAAGGATGAAACCAGCGTTATTGCGACAAGCAGAAGCGGTGCCGCAGACGAGGTCAGTACAACTCTCGAACCTGCGGGCACTTCGACGAAAGCAACAGCTCCACATCAAAGCAAAACGAGTCGGCTTTACGAGTGGGCTAGAAAAACTACTGAGGAGTCAGAGGTGCGACTAGGGTTACGCTGCCCTAAGTGTCTCAGCAGCGATCTTAGTAAATTAAGAGGGAAAACTGATCCAGTAGCGGAGTTTGTATTGCCGGTAGCAGGATTGGCGATGATTGCTCCAGACAAAACACGAAGGAATTGTTGGTATGTAGAAGCTGCGGCTTTAGCTGGGAGCGAAGATAGCAAGTAGTAGAACCGGGACTGTGATAAACGTGAGCCCTCGGAAAACAAATTAAGAGCCTGCCGCGTCCTAGTGTACGCAGCAGACTCTTAATTATTCTACGGTGGGAGACTCTATAATATCCTTAGTAGTCGTAGTCGTCGCCACCGGCGGGAGCGGCGGGAGCCTTCTTGTCTTTCTTCTCCACGACCAAGGAGTTGGTCGAAAGAATCATGGACGCGATAGAGGCGGCGTTCTGGACGGCGGAGCGGGTCACCTTGACGGGGTCCACGATTCCGGCCTTCACCAGGTCGACATACTCGCCGGTGGCGGCGTTGAAGCCTTGGCCGATGGGGAGGTCCATCACCTTATTGACGATCACGCTGCCTTCGAAACCGGCGTTCTCGGCGATTTGGCGCAGGGGAGCTTCCAGCGACTTGCGGACGATGTCGAGGCCGACTTTCTCGTCGCCGGTGGCTTGAATCTTGTCGATCACGGGAATCAGGCTAACCAGGGTCGCGCCGCCGCCGGCGACGATGCCTTCTTCCACAGCCGCACGAGTGGCACTGAGAGCGTCCTCGAAGCGGTGCTTCTTCTCTTTCAGCTCGGTCTCGGTGGCCGCGCCGACTTTGATCACAGCGACGCCGCCCGCGAGCTTGGCGAGACGCTCTTGCAGCTTCTCTTTGTCGTAGGAAGAATCGGTGTTCTCGATAGTGCGGCGAATCTGCTCGATGCGTCCCTGCACGCTGGCTTGAGTGCCCGCGCCTTCGATGATAACGGTCTCATCCTTGGAAACGGTGACACGCTTGGCGGTGCCGAGGTCGGTCAGTTCGGTAGTGTCGAGCTTGATGCCGAGGTCTTCGGTGAGGTACCGGCCGCCGGTGAGGGTGGCGATATCTTCCATCATGGCCTTGCGTCGGTCGCCGAAGCCGGGCGCCTTCACCGCGACGACGTTCAGAATGCCGCGCAGCTTGTTCACCACGAGAGTGGCCAGCGCTTCGCCGTCAACGTCTTCCGCGATAATCACGATCGGGCGGCGAGTCTGGGAAACCTTCTCCAGCACCGGAACTAAGTCCGCGACGGAGCTGATCTTCTTCTCGTGGATCAAGATCATGGGGTTCTCAAGGACGGCCTCCATGCGCTCCTGGTCGGTGACGAAGTACGGGGAGATATAGCCCTTATCGAACTGCATGCCTTCGACCACATCCAGCGTGGTCTCGGTGCCGCGGGACTCTTCCACGGTAATAACGCCGTCTTTGCCCACTTTTTCCATCGCGTCGGCAATGATATTGCCGATCTCGGCGTCGTTGCCGGAGATGGTGGCGACCTGAGCGGTGGCCTCGCGGGTATCGACCGTGATCGCCCGGTTCTTCAACTCGGCGACAATGGCTTCCACGGCCATATCGATACCGCGTCGGACGGCAATCGGGTTGCCGCCGGCGGCGACATAGCGAAGGCCTTCGTTCACGATAGCTTGGGCGAGAACGGTGGCGGTGGTGGTGCCGTCTCCGGCGACGTCGTTAGTCTTGCTCGCGACTTCGCGGACAAGCTGCGCGCCCATGTTCTCGTACGGGTCTTCCAACTCGATTTCCTTGGCGACGGTGACACCGTCCTTGGTAATGGTCGGGGAGCCCCACTTCTTGTCCAAAACAACATTGCGTCCGCGCGGGCCAAGGGTGACTTTCACCGCGTTAGCAACGGTATTCGCGCCGCGCTCCAGCGCACGCCGGGCGTTCTCGTCAAACAGTAGGGTTTTTGCTGCCATATTCTTTTAATCTCCAGTTGCTGTGGCTACCCTATCCGCCCTCTCGGGCACCTTCCCTAAAGGGAAGGAAACTCGCGGGAAAGGTAGATGGTTAGCCGATATAATTTTTGTTGCGTCGTAAAACTTTCCTTCCCTTTAGGGAAGGTGCCCGAGAGGGCAGATAGGTTCAGGACTAATCCCGAACGGCGTAAATCTGGTCTTCGTCCAAGATCACGTACTCGTCGCCGCTGAGCTTCACTTCGGTGCCGCCGTACTTGGAATAAATCACGCGGTCGCCAACCTTGACGGTGAGCTCGGAGCGGGAGCCGTCATCCAACACACGACCGGGGCCGATAGCGACCACTTCGCCGTCGATCGGCTTCTGCTTGGCCGCATCGGGGATATAGATACCGCCTGAGCTCTTGTCTTCAGCCGCGCTCGGCTTCACAAGCACCTTGTCCGACAAAGGCCGGAAGTTCACTGCCATAGTTTGCTTCTCTCCTCGAAAAGTAAAATTCGCTTCGGTAACAAGCGAAAGCCGCACAAAGCGATCAAAGCTCGGCGCGGGCTGTCACTTATTAAAATGCCTCATTAGCACTCAAAGTTCCTGAGTGCTAACACGTCATTAGTTTACTGGAGCGTGATGAGCAGTGTCAAGCGTTCAGCGGATATTTTGAGTGTGAAGGAGTCAACTTGTCAGCGATTGCTGAGAGCTGAATTTGCATGCGTTCGTCTACTCACCGCGCTTATCCAGAAGCGGCTTCAGCGCCAAGCTCGGTCGGTGCCGCGCGGAGCAATCCAAATCGCTCGGTAAGCTCATCCAAAAGAGAAGGATGGCGTTGATTATATTTTTTGGCGATTACATCACCAGTCACATTGATGATGGGAGCGAGAATCCAGACGCAAAGCGCAGCGTCGCTATCTCCTCCAGTAATAAACGCTACGATAAACGCAGCCACATCCGCTATACAGGCCGACAGGGTAAACAAAATGTCGATGCATTCACCATTGCGCTTGTAACACGCCTCCTTGAATGAAGCAAGTTCACGCCGCTCCGCTTCCTCGACGATCCGTTTCGCCTCGTCGATGGCGAAGTCTACATCCTTGTAGCTCTCCCGGCATGTTTTTTCCAACCTTGATCGAGCAATCGTGTGGGAGAGTTCTATCTTTGACGAGAAGCTACGGTCGAGTAACCTTAGAATTTGGAAGCTGAGACGCAGCGATTTAATCTTTGAGGTCAACGTACTCGCAATGAGCACACCGACAAACAAAAAGGAGAACGTCAGGTGGCTCATAACGAAATGCATGTGAAAAATGTTGTACTTTGGAGCAATCTTATAATAAGTGCGGCTTAGTTATTTTACCTTCTGCGCTTGTGTAGCTTGGCCCTGATTACTTTACGGCGAGTTGGTTCACTAGCCACTGCCGAAACAATCCCGGCCAAGCCTCTTCCTCCGGAACTCCTACTGCCAATCCCGCACCATGCTCGCCGTGCGCAAAGAAATGCGCTTCCACGGGAATACCGGCCTGATGCAGCGCTTGTACGAACAAGGTGCTGTTGTGGGGACTAATCACCTGATCGTCCATGCTCTCGAATAAAAACACCGGCGGTGTACTCGGCGTCACGTTCTTCTCGCCGGACAGATAATCTTCCAAATTCCGACGCTCCGTGCCGCGGTAGCCTCGCAGCAGATTGCGGACAGAGCCGGACGGAGGCACGGCGCTCGGATCCATCGAAATGACGGGGTAGCCAAGGCCGAGCAGATCGACTTTCGCCGAGGCTGAGTCAACGACGTCGTGGCGAGGCAGACCGAAGTCAGTGGCGGAATGCAGAGCAAGCGTGCTGGCCAGATGACCGCCGGCGGAAAAGCCGAAGACTCCGATTCGATCAGGATCGATGCCATATGAGGCAGCATGAAAGCGGATGAAGCGCAAGGCGCGCTGGCCATCCCACATGGGAACCGGATAGCGGTAGGTGCCGTCTTTTTGAGCAAGCCGATAGTATAAGACGAAAGTGGTCACGTGCAGCGCTCGCGCGAAGTACTCAGCGACTGGGGTTTGCTCCTTGGCATCGGCGAGCTTGTCGTATCCGCCGCCGGGAATAATGAGAAACGCGGCATGCCTCGCATTGCGCTCCGCCGGGAAAACGCGAAGGAAAGGAACATCCCTGCTCGGGTCGTCGCCGACTGCGCCGGGAGCGGAGCCGCTCCACAACCGGAGATCGGCGGGATTGCCAGGATCATAGGTTGTATTGACGGCGGTACTAGGCTGAATCCCAGGTGCACTCGTCGGGGTGGAAACCGCTCTTGCGGCTCGGACAATCAGAGAAAACAATATTGACGCAATTCCAAGAGTTACAAGGACATTTTTCATCGATGGCAGCATATTGTTCTGGAAAAGGCTTTTAGGCTTTTAAACTGAAGCAAGCTCCCAGAAATACTGGGAGCTTGCTTCAGCTGGCGAAGTTAATGCCAAGCAAATTACATAGGTGGAACGAGGGTACCCTGCCCTACCGCGACCCGAGCGGCAGTCGGAGGATTGCCGGGAATGGCAAAAACGACCACATGCGCGCCGGGCTTCAGCTCCGAACGGGTACCGGGAGCGAACGTAACATACGGGATGTTCGGCGGCAAAGCGATCTGCTGGCTGCCGCCTTTATAGGAAACCGTTAGGGTATCGCCGGACGCGCCACTAGTCACCGAGCCGTTGGTCATGCGGGAATGAACCGCGCCGTTGGTCATCCGGCTCGCGCTGACAGTGCCGTTAGTCATCCGGCTGTGCATAACGGTTCCATTGGTCATGCGGCTATGCATCGCGGTGCCGTTGGTCATGCGGCTTCCTTGCGCCATGCCGCCGGGAGCAGGCAAGTCCCACGGATAGCTCCCCGCGCCCGCTCCGCGCATCGAGTTCGGAAACACCACCACCTCGGCGGCGTTCTGCTTGCCGGCCATGCCGGGAAAAGACGCGATCCCGACAAAAGTATTGTCCTTGATTGCGGCGCGGCTCGACGGCAGCACGGTAATCACGCCAGCCGTTTTCGGCAGCGACAGCTTCACCGCGCCGCTGGCTGTGGCGACGGTGAATGCGGTGGCCGTGACGCTTTGGATGGTTCCGCGAACGTGCAGCGACGGCATCGCTGCCGGGGCGGCCAGCGCGAGTGTGGGCGCGGCGAATATCGAGGCGGACGCAAGGCTAATCAGAGTTGAGTGACGCATAAATTTTTCCATAACCATACGAACAATCGAAACCATACAAGCATTCCTATCAAAACCGGCGGCTCTCTCTTTAGCCGATCAAATTCCGCGCTTCCAGGTAGCCGATAATCTTCGCCACTGATTCCGGCACCGATTCCCTGTCGCTGCGGACATGGACCTCGGGCTTTTCGGGAGCCTCGTAAGGGTCGCTCACGCCGGTGAAATTGTCCAGCTTGCCGGCCATGGCACGCTTGTACAAGCCTTTCACGTCCCGCTCGGCGAGCACTTCCAGCGGCGCTTCCGTGTAAATCTCCACGAACGCCGCCCCGTCGCGCCGCACTTCGGAGCGCACCTCGTCCCGCGCCTCTCGGTACGGACTGATCGCTGCGGTCATGACAATCACGCCGTTGCGGGCCAGCAGCCGCGCGACATAGCCGATGCGACGCACGTTGATATCCCGGTCTTCCTTGGAAAACGTCAGCCCCTTGGAAAGATGCGTGCGGACTTCATCGCCGTCAAGCGTCTCGAACGCGATACCCCGCTCTCTTAGCTCGCGGCCCAACGCTTCTGACAGAGTGGATTTGCCCGACCCGGACAGCCCCGTGAACCAGAGCACCATTCCTGAATGTTTCTGCGACATAGTTCGGCCTTATTTCTGCTTCGCTGGATAGAGCTGAGTCAACCGCTCAAACAATTCGCGCGCCTGCTGCTTGACCAACTCAACAGCGTTGTCTGTAGAGATGACGTACTCGGCTCGGCCGGCTTTTTCGCTCAACGGCAGTTGCGAGCGGATTTGACTCAGAGCCCCGGCCTCGTCCAGCCACGGCTGACGCTCAAGCAAGCGGCGCGCCTGCGTAACTTCCGAGCAGCTTGCGACCAGCACGGCATCCACCATGGATTCCAGATTGTTCTCGTAGAGCAGCGGTATCTCGACGGCAATCAGACGGCAGTCCGGCGCGGAGCGAAGCGCATCGATTTGTAGCCGCATATGCTGACGTATCGCCGGGTGCATGATCTCGCCCAATTGACGCCGCGCGTTCTCGTCGGCGTAAATCAATTGCGCCAGCGCCCGACGGTCAATCGTCTCCGATAAATCGGCCTGTGCGGCTGCGTCAAACTCGCGCAGTACCCTGCGGGTGGTTTCACTTCCGGGAGCAAGCAGCTCCCGCGCAATATCGTCGGCGCTGACACGCCCGGCTCCCCAATCCTCGAACCAACGCGTCAGCGTGCTCTTGCCGCTGGCAACGCCTCCGGTGACACCGACGACAAAGCAGGAACTGATGCCAGCGTCAAATTTGTGCGCGTTGTTGATTCCGCCCATTGCCGGCATGGTAGCACCTAGCCTCAAGTGCGGTCTAGTGCGCATGACGAAAACAGCCCTTCAAAGCGGAAGAGCTTTGAAGGGCTGTTGACAATTATCCACGCATGAATACTAGGCTACTCTTCGTCGGTCGCCTCGTCCTCATCACCGTCGCCGCCGCCTTCGACGTCAGGCCGGCCCTTGCGGGAGGCTTCCTTGCGGGCTCGCCCAAGCTGTTCGCCGAACAAATCGCCCAAAGTAACGCGACCGCCCTGGTTGTATTCAGTGGTCTCTCGGCGCTTCTTCTCGCGTCCGCCGCCACCACCACCGCCGCCTCCACCGCTCGAGCGGCCCTCGGCAGCGCCGCCGCCGGATGACATCTGGCGGAACTCCTGATACTCCTGCTCGCGGGCCGCAGCATCGGTTTCGCGACGATCATTCTCGGCCAAGCGTCGCAGCGAAAGGGTCATCTTTCGCTCTTCCGGCTTCAGCTCGATAATTTGCGCTTCCACCACATCGCCGGGGTTGACAATATCCTGCGGCTTGGAAACGCGGCGAGTAGACAGTTCCGAGTTCGGTATAATCGCTTCGATTCCGCCTTCCAGCGTCACAAACGCGCCAAACGGCACCACGCGCGATACGGTCACCTGCATCTTGTCGCCAAGCGTATACTTGCCAGGCACTTCAGTCCAAGGGTCAGGCAGAATCTGGCGCAGTCCGAGCGAGATACGGTCCTGGTCGGGACGCATCTTCAAGATCATCACTTGAATTTTATCGCCGACCTTCACCACATCCGACGGATGGTTGATACGCGCCCAGCTCATCTCAGAGACGTGCAGCAAGCCGTCAATACCGCCAAGGTCCACAAACGCGCCGTAATCGGTAACACGCCGCACGATACCGTCGCGCACCTGGCCTTCTTTCAGGCTGGCGAGCGTCTCGGCCCGTTTGCTGGCGCGCTCCTCGCGAGTGGCATCCTTGTTGGAAAGAATGACTTTTCGCTTCTCGCGGTCAACTTCGATCACTTTAAGGCCAATGCTCTGGCCGACGTACTTGTCGAGGTTGGTGTGCTTGAAATCGCCGGTACCGACATGCGAAGCCGGAACGAAGCCGCGAATGCCAAGATCGACCACGAGGCCGCCCTTGACTCGCTCGGTAACCATCGCGTGAATCACGCGCTGATCCTGAAGGGCTTCTTCCACCTTGTCCCAAGCCTGCTCGAAATCGGCGCGCTTCTTGGAAAGCAGCAACTTGCCGTCTTCCTTGTCGCGGCCGATCACGACCACGCGAATCTCGTCGCCGACCTTCGGCTCTTCCTCACCCTCGATATTGCCGCGCGAAACTTCGTTCGGCCTGACAAGGCCTTCCGACTTCGCGCCGATATCGACCAGCAAAGCGCCGTCGCGGTCTTTGTGCACGATCGTGCCACGGACCACTTCGCCCTCGGAAGGCTCGCCGATAGCGGACTCGAAATCGAAGTCGCCCAACTGGCGGCCACCAGGGCCTTCGCCGCGCATGGCGGCTTCCATGGGATCGAGCTCGGGCTCCGCGGCAGCTACAGGGGCAGGCGCGCTGGAATCAACGTGCGTGACGTTGTCCAGATTCTGGGGCGAATCATCGGACGATGTCGCTCCATCCGGCGCGGTGCCGCCTTGCGGGGCAGTCATCGCCGGGGTGGTTTCTTCAGTAATCCCATTGTCGCTGCCGCCCATGAGGGTAGCGGTGGCCGCGCCTTCGGGCGAAGGCTCGCCGGCAGCGCCGTTCGAGACGGCTTCAGGATCAATGTGAACACCCTCGGCGGGGTTCAATAACTCTTGTGATGGTACCGACATATTCGGATTCGTGCTCCTAGTCAACGCCGCGGATGTTCGCGCCTGCTGGTTGCCGCTTTTGAGTTTTCGGGATGGCAGTCCCCGACGGCTGGCAGCCGGCGCAATACACGGTCCCGCGACCGCCAATAATTGTTCGCTGCAATACCGTGCCGCAGCGTCCGCAATTCTCGCCATGACGTCCGTAGACGCTGGGGATGTACTCCCCGGCTAGCCCACCGACATCGACGAAATTCTCGCTGGTCGTTCCTCGCCCCTCAACCGCCTCACCGATTACGGCGCGCACCTGGGCGTGCAAACGATGCCACTCCGCGTCCGTAATCTCGCTCACCCGGCGCATGGGATTGATACCCGCGCGATGCAGCGATTCGTCCGCGTAGATGTTGCCCACTCCGGCAACCACATTTTGATCGAGCAAAAACGCTTTCACCGCTCGCCCACCGCCTCGCCGAGCCGCTTCCCGGAACGTACCCGGTGAAAACTCATCGGTTAGAGGCTCAGGACCCATTTTAACAAGAGCAGGGATAAATTCGCCGATTCTACCCGTGTCCACGGGCAGCAGCCGAAGCTCGCCCCAAGTCCAAATATCGACGAAGCGCCATTCCCGCCCATCGTCAAGATGCATCCGAGCGCAAAGATATTTATCCTCGCCCAGCTCTGACGCAAACCCCACGCGCATTTGCCCACGCATTTTCAAATGAGCCGCCAGAGAATACCCGTTATCCAAGCTCAATATCAAGTATTTCCCGCGCCGCCCAACTGAATTCACCGTCCTACCAATTAAATGCTCGGCGTAAGACTCAGGAGTATCGAACGGAGGGCGCAGCACTTTCGGCACCGGCACTTCCACCCCCACGATGCGCCGTCTCACCAAAGCGCGCTCTAAGCCGCGTCTGACAGTTTCTACTTCGGGCAGTTCAGGCATGGTTTGTTCCGAATTATTAAAACCTTCAAACTTATCGCATCCATTAGGCGTTCGCACACAAATGAATCAGCCAGGTAATACCCAATAACGGACTACCCAGCCTGGTTCCCGGCAGTATCGTCGGCGTGATCTTGCTGCTCCGGTAACGGCGTCAAGACTTGCCTGAGTAGAGCGACGACCGCTTGACTATCCTCAGCGATAAACGGCGGCGCGAAAGCGCCGATCATAGGCATAGCGTCTCTAAGCGCTTTCCAACTCGCTTCTCCCAGGCAGATTAGCGTCCTTCCGGACCCCGCGAAATCCGCCGCCTGCCGGAACAATTCACCATTGATCTCGCCACGCTCCAAAGCCGTAAATACCGCCGCCTCTGATTCCCGCGCCAGCGCTTGCGCCCGGCGCGTCGCCTCCTGCCCCGGCCCGCTGAACGCCGGCGCGGAAACGTGCGGCGCGGGCAGCGAGCGGGCGGCGTCCAGGTCGGCGTCGCCTTCATGCAGCGCGCACGCGCTCACCGCCACGCCCAGCCGCGCCAGCGCGAACATCACCCGCGTGCCGCTCCCGCCGCCGCAAAACAGATGCACCCGCCTTCCGCGCAGCTCAAGTTGGCCCCGCCCCATAAGAGTTGTACCGTCTTGCGCGAGTTCCGCAAGCTCGTCGTCCGCGCTCAATGCTTCCGCCGGAAGAACGCACACCCGCCCCGTCGCGGGATTGGAACGAATCCAGACGCGCACCCCGTAGACTCGGTAGAGCGTGTCGCTGGTCAGCACCGCCGCCGCCGCGCCGTCCGCCACGATTTTGCCGTCCGAGAGCACGATAATCCGGTCCGCGAACTCGGCGGCGGCGTTCAAATCGTGCAGAACGGCGACAACGGTCCGATTGTGCCGCGCGGCAAGCTGTTTTAGCCAGCCGAGCAGATGCCTTTGATGACGCGGATCAAGCGCCGACACCGGCTCGTCGAGCAGCAACACAGGCGATTCCTGCGCCAGGCTGCGCGCGATCAAGGCACGCTGGCGCTCGCCACCGGACACTTGCGAAATAGGTTTGGCGGCGAGTTCGGCGTCGATGCCCGCCCGCTCCAGCGCGTCGGCGACCGCGCTCTCGTCGGCAGGCGTATCGGCGGCGAGCGGCCCACGCGCGGCGCGATGCGGAGCGCGGCCCATCGCGACAATGTCGCGCACGGTAAAATCGAGGAACACGTCGGGGGATTGCGGCACCACGGCAATCGCGCGCGCCGATTCGCGCGGGGACAGCGCGGCGTACAAATCGGCGTCGCCCAGCAGGACAGTGCCCCGGCGCGGCGGCAGCGTGCGGGACAGCGTCCGCAGCAAAGTGCTTTTGCCGCTGCCGTTCGGGCCGATAATGGCGACCAGCTCGCCGGGCGCGACGCTCAACTGAATATCTTCGATCTGAAGAGGATGCGGCGCGGCCCTGTAACCGGCGCTGAGCGAGCGGGCGGAGAGAACAATTTGGCGGCTGGATTGACCGGCTGAAGCATCGGTGTCGCGGGCTTTGAATTCCACGGAATTCAGTTTAGCATGGCGCTCGTCTTAGGCGACGCAGCCGCGTCTCGCTTGCGTGAGCTGCAACATTTCGCATGATTATTCGAGCGGCGCATGCTTGCGGGTAAACTATTTGGCTTACAAGCATTGTATCGGCAAGCGACGCAAAGAGGCAACGCAAAGTACCAAAAGGCAGAGGAGGGCTGCGTGACCACAAACCAGGTTCGGCAATACGACATAGACGAACAGGAACGTGATGACGAAGAGATCGAAGAAGCCGACGAGTCCCTGGCCCTCGGGTCTGCCGAGCCTCCCACCGACGCACCCCCTGCGGGCTTTGGCGGCTTTGCCCTTTCCGAGCGTGGCCTGGACGCGGCGGCGACCGACTCCGACGCCGAAATCGATTCTGTCACCGTTCCCGTCTCCGCGACCCGCTCCATGTCCGTCGCTGTCGGCGTAAAATCCGCGCCCCGTTGGGACGCGTCCGCCGGGACCTCCGGCAGCGCCGCCGGCGCATCGGCGCGGCGCGGACGCAGCCAGGCCTCCAGCTCTGATTCCCTCGCCGACCATGGCGCAAGCGATCTCGCCTCTTACATCAACCGTCTCACTCGCTCCCCTCTGCTCACCGCAAACGAAGAGCAGCGCCTCGCCTTCCGAGTCCGCGAGGGCGATATGGCCTCGAAGATGAAGATGGTCGAGTCCAATATGCGGCTCGTCGTCTCCATCGCCAAATCCTACTTGTCCAGCGGCATTCCCATGGAGGACCTAATTCAGGAAGGCTCCATCGGCCTGATGACCGCCGCGGAGCGCTTCGACCCTGACCGAGGCTACCGCTTCAGCACCTACGCCACCCAGTGGATTCGCCAGGCGATCGGCCGCGCCGTGGACAACAAAGCCAAGGCGATTCGTCTGCCCGCTCATGTCTCCGAGTCGCTGCGCAAAGTCGAAAAAGCCAAGTTCGAGATTCGCCGCCAAACCGGCGAGGACCCGAGCGTCGAGCAGATCTCCCAGGCGACCGGCATCTCCATGAAGAAGATGAACAACCTGGTGCACACCACTCAGGACCCGGTCAGTCTCGACATGCCTGTCGGTGACGAAGAAAATACGCCCCTCGGCAATCTCCTCTTCGACAAAAGCTCTCCCGACCCCCAAGAGAGTCTGATCTCCGCCGAAATGCGCTCCGAGATTGAAGATATACTAGACAGCCTCGATGAGCGCGAGCAAATCATCATGCGCTCCCGCTTCGGCTTCGAGGACTCCGACCGGCACGTTCTGCAACAAATCGGCGAGCAGCTCGGCATCTCTCGCGAGCGAGTTCGGCAACTAGAGGCGCAGGCAATCCGCAAGCTGAGAACGGCAGCCCGCAAGCGCCGCCTGCGGGAGTATTTGCAAACTTAAGAAGCGAAGAGTCGCTCTATGGCCGCTGGGCCACGTTTATTAGTGCCATCCACGCTGCGCGTGGGTGGCACGTTTTGTTGCAGTGCTTCGACTGAGCGCCGGCTGATTGCTCATCTGCTGGCGTCCAATGTGAGCCGAAAGTTATGGACCAAATCGCAATCGTCGATCAACGGATCAAAGAGCGCTCCTTTCTGCTGGCGTACTACGCCGTACTTACCGGCCTCGAAGCAGCCCCTCAAGACGAGGGATTGCTTGAGGCGTCGCGCCGCCTGTCCGCCGCGATCCGCTCCAGATCATTGGAGCTCGATAGCTCAAAAGCCACCGAGATGTCGCGGGAAGCTCAGGAAACCTCGGTACTTCTCTACCTGGTGATACAACTTAATGGAGAAGGTATTTACGGCTAGCGTTTAGGTTGAAACGTTCTCATCGCGCATTTCGGCGCTCCCGGTTTTGTGCCGTAATATTCGATGGAGTAAACTTCGGGCATGACGCTCGTCACTCTGCAAGACATCGAAGCCGCCCGCGCACGCATCTCGGACGCGCTC